>NZ_JAPJNQ010000116.1 GCF_030826625.1 Corynebacterium sp.
GATATTAAACGTCGTGACATCAACCGGGAAGTTTCCCGTGAATTAGGGCGCCGTGTGAAGGGCATCAACGTTTAGTAATTTTCGTCGGCAGTGAGGTTTTTCCGGTGAATTGTGTTTTCTTAATGGCGTGCAAGGTGCATAAGGCTGGAATTCATGTCTAAAGCTCGTGCTCGATTGCGGCAAGTTGCAGGCCTCGATGGTTTGCGCGGGTTAGCCGTGGCAGCAGTGGTGGTCTACCACTTCTTTGGCGATGTTCTACCCGGTGGCTATCTCGGCGTTGATATGTTCTTCGTGCTTTCGGGGTTTTTGATCACGTCGCTGTTGTTGCGGGAATATGACACCACCGGAACTCTGAACCTCAAAGATTTCTGGGTGCGTCGTCTGCGCCGGATCATGCCGACGGCGGTTGCTGTGCTGTTGGTGTGCACGGCGATCGTAGGCATCATTGGTGGCGATTTCGCTGTGAATATCCGGACCCAGTTCCTGGGTTCGCTGTTTTTTGTTAGTAACTGGACCCAGATCGCTACTTCTGCCTCCTATTTTGCGGATAGTGAGGTGGAAGTTTTCGCGCATTATTGGTCGCTGGCGGTCGAAGAACAGTTCTACCTACTCTGGCCTCTGGGGCTGTTCGCGCTGCTAGCGGTGTGGGGTGCGCGCAAACGTTTGCACATCGCTTTGGTCTCGTTGCTGGCTGCCTTGGCTTCGGCGATCGCGATGGCCTTGATCTACGATCCGGAAGCAGATCCTACGCGCGTGTACTACGGCACTGATACCCACGCGTTCGGTTTGCTGATCGGTGCCGTTTTGGCGATGCTGATGACCACAAGCAAGTCGAATCCGGCACGTGATTCTTGGCCGGTCTTAGAACTGATGCGGGCACGCTTTTTGGCGGCGGCGATTGGCGTGGTGGCTACGGCCGTCTATGTGGTGCAACTGGTTTTTATGGCTGATGATGGCGTTTTCCCATACTTGGGTGGATTGTTTATCACCAGCCTTGCTGGTGCAGGCATGATTTATGCGGTGGTTTATGAGGTGCGCCCACTGCGCTGGATTTTCGAGTTTTCGGTGATGCGTTATCTCGGCCAGCGCTCTTTTTCGATCTATCTCTGGCACTGGCCGGTGATCATGATCATCCGTGAGCTGGCACCGGAAGAAGCGGTAGATAATCATGCTATGTGGCTGGGATTTCTGGCCCTGGCGATTTCGTTGGGCCTTTCCGAGATGAGCTATCGCTGGATAGAAAATCCTTTCCGACGCAAGGGATATGGCAAAGTCTTCACCAAGGTCTGGGAACACCGGCCACAGAAATCCGCCTCGGCACAGGCCATTGCTACTTGGGCTGTTGGGCTAGTGCTGGTCGTGGGCTCGGTTGGCGGAACTGCCTATGCAGTGGTGAATTCCTCTGCGAAAACGGAGCTGGAGCAAGATTTAGATGCTCTGGCGGAACAAAACCGGCAACAGCGTCAGCAGATGAAGGAGCAAGCCCAGTCTGAAAACGGTGCTGGTGCTGGTGATGATGCCGAATCTGGCGATGATGCCGGTGCTGCCGCCGCAGATAGCAGTGATGGCAAAGACGGCGGAAACTCTAGCGGTGCGGGCACTGCCAGCGAGAGCAAAGCCAAGGACAAAGATGTTGCAGACCGCACCATGCCGACCGGCGATGAGATCACAGCGATCGGAGATTCGGTCATGCTGGCCTCGTATGCGGCACTGGACGCGGAATTCCCCGGTATTTATGTCGATGCTGACGTTTCTCGTGCCTGGGGTGTAGGCATTCAGGTCGCCTCCTCACTGGCTTCGCAAGGACTACTGCGCGATACCGTAGTGCTCGGCTTCGGCACCAACAGCTCAGCGCTTCCTGGCGAAATGGATTCGATGATGGAGGTGCTCGGAGAGGATCGCACAGTAGTCATGGTGCTGCCCTACGGGGATAGATCCTGGATGCCGCATGCCAGAGAACAGATAATTGAGGCAGCGGAGACGCACGATAACGTCTATATCTCTGACTGGTGCACTCACGCGATGCACACTCCTGGTGCACTGCGCGAGGACGGCATCCACCCGGATCCGATCGGTGCGACCGAATACGTCACCGCGATCAAATACGCATTGCAGCAATACGTCAACGGAGACAAAAACACAGACACGCTGTGTTAACTACTTGTTGGCAAACCGCATGCCCTCGATGACTTCGTCGTTATCGAAGATAATGGGTCGGCCGTACTCCAGGTCCGGCCCGTCGTCGTATTTCTGCATCAGATAATCATTCAGCTGCTGGAGATCGCGCACGGTGATGGCCTGATAGGGCATGTCGAAAGCGATTTTTTCCAGGAACAGGTAGCCGTCGGCAAGCGGTACTGCGACACCGGTATGTCCGATAAACAGAGTGGCGGGGTCGGTCAGTGTATCGTGCGAGAACATCGAGATCACCCGTGCGTCGGTGTCTGCAAATTCGATGCCGCGTTCGTCGAAATGCGCGTGAATATCCGCGATATGCTGGGCCGGATCCTGCTGACTGGTCGTCGGTATGTTGCTGTAGAACGCGGCGAATTTCCGGCGCTCTTGTTCATCCAGGATTTCTCCAGGGGCGTTGTTCAGAGATTCCTGGTCGATAAATAGCAAGGATTCGTTTGGATCGTCCTGGTCATTCACGCTGAACAGCGAATCTGCCAGTGTGAAGGTGTTGATCCGGCAATTGGTGCCCGCGTAATTTGCATGGTGCGTTTGCCAGGCGGCGGTGATCGCCGCGACGTCATAGTCCGGATCCTGTGTGCCATAGTCGGTGAATCCATCGCTGACCAGGCTGTCTGTGGGGACGGCCGTGTTGTATTCGTCGACCAGCTCGAAAAACCGCGTGATGCTCTGCTCTGGCACACCGGCATCGGCTAGTGCAGCGCGAGCGGTGTCTTGCGATTGCTTGTCGACGAGATTGCTGACCGTCATTCCGCGCAGAAGCTCTTGCGCTTCGCCGTCGACGGTGGGGAACTGCTGCGAGGTGTTATTAGCAGGAGTCGGCGGTTCTGCCGCCTCGTCGGGTTGTGTACACGCCGTCAAGAGTAGGCTCGCGGTGAACGCGGGGATAAGCAAGACTTTTGTTCGCATTGGTTCATGCTAACGAAATCCCGCTGTGCAATGTCGGCTGCTTATTGTGAGCTTGCTGCTACCTTGGCTGCTTGCTGCTACCTTGGCTGCTTGCTACTACCTTGGGTTCGGTGTATTCTGATGCTACAGGGTTTCCCTAACAGCGGGGTTGATTTGGTTTCGACTTCGTCTGTTGAGCCAGGGGAAGCGTGCCGGTGTAAGGTAACGGCCACCGTAAGCGGCGTTACAACTCAAATAAACGCAGAGAAGAACTCTCAGCGTGACTACGCCCTCGCTGCCTAATTAAATCGCAGCGACCGCGTGTCTGTCAGCCCAAGTTATGCTCTTGGCTTGGAACCTGGCATCGACTAAAGAGCTAGCCTGCTGGCTGAGTTATCAGGGCCAGTAGGGACACTCACTGATAACTGGGCCCATCTTCCGAGACGTGTTCGTGCGAGTCGGAGGGCCGAGCAAGGATCATCCGCGAACTGCGCACGGAGAAGCCCTGGCGATACAACGAAGGACCCGGGTTCAAGTCCCGGCAGCTCCACTTTTTGCATTTCCCCTGGTCGTTAATGACCGGGGGATTTGCTTTATCTGTGCTGGTTATTCGGGGTTTTCGACATTGTGGATAACGGACTGTAAGGGACTGATATAGACTTACATTCGACACAATTTAGGGTTAAACGACAAAAAGTGTGTTTTTTACGGCGTGTCGCCAATTCCCTAGATT
>NZ_JAPJNQ010000018.1:0-30302 GCF_030826625.1 Corynebacterium sp.
AACTACACCTTCGGCCTGTCCGAGCAGACCATGTTCTACGAGATCGACATCGACAAGGTTGACCGTCCACGTGGTATGGACATCACCGTTGTCACTAGCGCTACCAACGATGACGAAGGTCGCGCGCTGCTTCGTGAGCTGGGATTCCCATTCAAGAAGTAGTTTTCCAGGACTGAATAAGTCTGATCTTAAGGGCTCTAGCCCCTCCGGGAAGAAACCGGAGGGGCTAGAGTTATTTTTTGGTGTCTGTTGCTTGTTTTCTTCTTGGGAAGAAATACCATGCAGCTAGGAAAGCGATGAGGCTGGGGATGAGGGCGATGATAAATTCAGAAGAATCTCGTATGAAGTACAACAACCAGTGATAAAGACCGAGCAACAGCAGCGTTGTAAAACAAATCCAATCATCGCGCCGTTTTTTATCTTTTGTCGCCACAGTACGCCTACCTTCTGGCGCCAGTGTTACTGGCAGCCTGCTATGCAATGGATCTGGAGAATATCATGAAGTCAATCACCTGCGGGTTTTGCTAGAATAGCTACAATCGCTATTTAGACTGGTGATGCACGAAACCTACAAGGAGCCATTAACTATGTCCACGATCCCAAGGATTCTTCTCCGCGCTATCCCAGGTGCCCTCATCGCGGATTCTGGCATTTCCAAGTTGGGTATGGATGCAGAATCCTCGAAAGGTCTACAGGACTTTGCTGCTACGGGTATTCCGCAGGTGAAGGAACTGCCGTCCGATAAGTTTGGGACTATCATCGGTGCTTCCGAAGTCGCTGTCGGTGGCGCGCTGTTGGCGCCATTCGTCTCCAACCGCCTTGCAGGTCTTGCGCTGACCACCTTTGGCGCAGGTCTGTTGAGCATTTACTTCCGTAACGACGATATGACCCGCGAGGATGGCATCCGTCCATCTCAAGATGGCATGTCTATCGCGAAGGATTCCATGATGGTTGCGATTGGCACCGGGCTGATCGCTCTAGACCAGCAGGATCGCATCTCGGGTGCACTGCAGGACCGCAAGATTGCTAAGGCAGAAAAGAAAGCTGCCAAGAAGGCGGCACGGAAGGCTAAGAAGAACTCCTAAAGGTAGTTTCCCAGTGAAATTGGCATGTGGAGTCGGCTAGTCGTTCTCACGGTTGGCCGAATCGCCTCAACCCTGCTAGGGTTGGGGCGTCTTGTGCTTTTTGGGATACGTGTGCCTAAAGCCGCGGTCCGAGAACAGCTAATACGTCAATGTGATATCTCATTCTGGCGTTTATCCTGTGTGCACAGACTTGCAAGTTTTTCCTACGTTTGTTGTAGGCCCCTCGCCATCATGGCGACCGAGCTTCATCGAGGTAGCGAGCGAACATGCTATTGAGCATGCGAGCGTCGAGTTGCCCAAAACAGCCCGGTAACGCTTTTAAGGTGAGTTTGGGAACCGCAACGAGAAAGGTTCAAGGTCACCACATGACCATGACTGACCCGATTGCAGACATGCTCTCACGGGTGCGTAACGCTAACCACGCGCAGCACGGCACCGTGTCCATGCCTGCATCCAAGATGAAGGCGAACATCGCTGAAATCCTGAAGCAAGAAGGCTACATCACCGGCTACTCCGTGGAAGGTGAGAAGGCAAAGAAGACCCTCTCGCTGGACCTGAAGTACAACAACCGCGAGCGCGCCCTATCTGGTCTGCGCCGCGTTTCCAAGCCTGGTCTGCGTGTCTACGCCAAGGCAACGGAACTTCCTAAGGTCCTGGGCGGATTGGGTGTGGCTATCATCTCCACCTCCCACGGCCTGTTGACCGACCGCGAGGCTGAGCAGAAAGGCGTAGGCGGAGAAGTCATCGCCTACGTCTGGTAAAGGGAAGGGTGATTATCAATGTCACGAGTTGGTTTGGCACCAATCGCCGTCCCTAGCGGCGTCGAGGTAAAAATCGATGGCCAGAACGTTTCCGTCAAGGGGCCTAAGGGCACCTTGGAAGTTGACGTTCCAGAGCCAATTTCCATCGTCCAGGAGGACGGCGAACTGCGCGTCTCCCGCCCGGACAACCACCGCAAGAACCGTTCTCTGCACGGTCTCGCACGTTCCCTGGTGAACAACTGCGTTGTCGGTGTAACCGAGGGCTACGAAATCAAGATGGAAATCCACGGTGTTGGTTACCGTGTGCAGCAAAAGGGCAAGGACCTTGAGTTCTCCTTGGGCTACTCCCACTCTGTCCCAGTTAAGGCTGATGAAGGAATCACCTTCGCTGTAGACGGCAACACCAAGTTCTCTATCTCTGGTATCGATAAGCAACAGGTTGGCCAAGTTGCGGCGAACATCCGCCGTCTGCGTAAGCACGATCCTTACAAGGGTAAGGGCATCCGCTACGTCGGCGAACAGGTACGTCGCAAGGTCGGAAAGACGGGTAAGTAAGCAATGTCTAATTCTGCAAACAACAAGCGCAACCCAGTCGGTAAGGATATCTCGTCCCGCCGTCGTGAGGCACGTGCCCGCCGTCATTTCCGTATTCGTAAGACGCTGCGTGGAACTCCAGAGACACCACGTTTGGTCGTTCACCGCACGGCGCGCCACCTGCACGCGCAGCTGATCGACGACAAAGCTGGCCACACCCTGGCTGCGGCTTCCACCATGGAAATCCGCGATGCCGAGGGCGACAAGAAGGCACGTGGTGCTGAAGTCGGCAAGCTCATCGCTCAACGCGCCAAAGACGCAGGCATCGAAGCAGTAGTATTCGACCGTGCTGGTTACAAATACCACGGCCGCGTAGCTGCTTTCGCTGATGCTGCACGTGAAGGTGGTCTGAAGTTCTAATGATCAACGCAGTTGCAAACACCAACGGAAAGGACGCGTAATGTCGGATCGTGATCAGCGCGACGGCGGACGCTCCGCCGACAACAAGAAGAACGATCGCAACAATCGTCGTAACGATCGTCGCAACCAGGACAACGACCGCGATAAGTACATCGAGCGCGTTGTCGCCATCAACCGTGTTTCCAAGACAGTCAAGGGTGGCCGTAACATGAGCTTCACCGCTCTGGTCATCGTCGGCGACGGCGAAGGCATGGTTGGTGTTGGCTATGGTAAGGCCAAGGAAGTTCCAGCCGCTATCCAGAAGGGTGCCGAAGAAGCACGCAAGAACTTCTTCCGTGTCCCAATGATTGGCGGAACCATCACTCACCCAGTACAGGGTGAAGATGCAGCTGGCGTCGTGATGCTGAAACCAGCAGCTCCAGGTACCGGTGTTATTGCCGGTGGTGCTGCTCGCCCGGTTCTCGAATGCGCAGGCGTACAAGACATCCTGTCCAAGTCCCTGGGCTCGGACAATGCATTGAACGTCGTCCGCGCGACCGTGGATGGCCTGAAGCAACTGGTTCGTCCTGAGGAAGTTGCTGCTCGTCGTGGCAAATCCGTCGAAGAGATCGCCCCAGCACGTATGCTGCGCGCTCGCGCAGGACAGGAGGCATAAACAATGGCTCTGAAGATTACTCAGACACGTGGTCTGGTTGGCACGACGCCGAACCAAAAGGCCAACATGGAAGCACTGGGCCTGAAGCGGATCCGCCACTCTGTTGTCCAGCAGGACACCCCGGCGATCCGTGGCATCATTCAGAAGGTGCGCCACCTGGTCACCGTCGAAGAAGTGGCAGGGGAGTAGATATACCATGAGCGATATCATCAAGCTGCACGATTTGCGCCCAGAAAAGGGTGCAAACAAGGCAAAACGTCGCGTTGGTCGCGGTGAAGGCGGCAAACGCGGTAAGACTGCGGGTCGCGGTACCAAGGGTACTAAGGCACGTAAGCAGGTAGCTGCAAACTTTGAGGGTGGGCAGATGCCTATCCAGATGCGTTTGCCAAAGCTGCGTGGTTTCAAGAACCCAAACAAGGTTGTATTCCAGGTAGTCAACGTATCTGACTTGGAGAAGACCTTCCCACAGGGTGGCGACATCACTGTTGCTGACCTGGTAAACAACGGTCTCGTACGCAAGAACCAGCCTGTTAAGGTTTTGGGCAACGGCGAGATTTCTGTGAAGATCAACGTCACTGCACAGAAGTTCTCGAAGTCGGCTGTCGAGAAGATCGAAGCTGCCGGTGGCTCAACCACTAAGGCTTAAGCGTTAAGGCTGCGTTGGTTCATTTAACACAGCATGCCAATCGGTTCTTGGCCTTGCGGCCTCGGCCGGTTGGAAAAGCTTAACCAGCACCCTCCGTGACTGCTCACGCAGTCCCGGAGGGTTTTTGTATGGTCACAAGCATCATTTGGTTAGCGAAACACTAAGGTTGACCTATTACACACCCCCAGAATATGAACAAGGATGGGAATGGCTGGTAGGCTACTAAGGTCACGCGTGCACGCGCGCGTAGGTGGGCACCTCACGCTCGCTGGGAACGAAATGTTGATCTAGCAGCGTTGTAGAGTGCGGACGAATTCAGAATTAATCGGTTGCCTTAGCGTCACTTCACCAGGTGGCAGTAAATAGGCTAGGAGGCTTTAGTGTCTGCCATCATTCAGGCTTTTAAGGATGCGGATCTTCGGCGCAAGATTTTGTTCACAATCTTGCTCATTGTGCTTTACCGCATCGGTGCGCAGATCCCATCGCCAGGTGTGGACTACCAAAACATCTCGGGGCGGCTGCGTGAGCTGACCCAAGAAGATGACAGCCTGTATTCCGTCATCAATTTGTTCTCCGGTGGGGCGCTGTTGCAGTTGTCTATCTTCGCGATCGGCATTATGCCGTATATTACGGCGTCGATTATCACTCAACTGTTGACTGTAGTGATTCCGCATTTTGAACAGCTGAAAAAAGAAGGCCAGTCAGGTCAAGCCAAAATGACGCAGTACACGCGTTACCTGACCCTCGGGTTGGCTTTATTGCAATCTGCCGGCATCGTTGCTCTGGCAGACCGCAACCAACTACTGGGCCAAGGCGTTGAGGTGCTGGATCCGAACCGTGGTATCTTCGACCTCATTTTGTTGGTGACTGTCATGACCACCGGTGCCATCTTAGTTATGTGGCTCGGTGAATTGATTACGGAAAAAGGCATCGGCAACGGCATGTCGTTGCTGATTTTCGCGGGTATCGCAACTCGTCTGCCTACCGACGGCTATAACATCTTGCAGGATAATGGCGGAGTAGTATTCGCGGTTGTGTGCGCCGCTGTTGTCGCTCTCGTCGTTGGAATTACCTTCATGGAGCAGGGCCAGCGTCGTATTCCTGTCCAGTACGCCAAGCGTATGGTCGGTCGCCGTCAATATGGTGGCTCGTCGACGTACTTGCCTTTGAAAGTCAACCAGGCTGGCGTTATCCCGGTGATCTTTGCGTCGTCTCTGATCTACATGCCTGTTCTCATCACCGAGATCGTGAACTCTTCGAGCCCAACACCGCCGGATAACTGGTGGATGCGCAATGTTATTGCAAACTTGCAGTCGCCGTCGTCGTACGTCTACATCGTCGTTTATGTCACGTTGATCATTTTCTTCTCGTACTTCTACACCTCGATCCAGTACGACCCGAACGAGCAAGCCGAGAACATGAAGAAATATGGTGGATTCATTCCGGGGATTCGTCCTGGGCGTCCGACCGCGATGTACCTCAGTTTTGTGATGAATCGCCTGTTGTTTGTCGGTTCGATCTATCTCGCCTTCATCGCTATCTTGCCGAATATCGCGCTTGACTTGGGCGTGGGCTCGCAGAACTCCGGCGGTATGACTGCCTTTGGCGGTACTGCTATCCTGATTATGGTATCTGTGGCTCTGACCACAGTGAAGCAAATTGAATCCCAACTACTGCAATCCAACTACGAAGGGCTGCTCAAATAATGCGATTGGTACTCCTTGGCCCAGCCGGTGCTGGTAAAGGCACTCAGGCTGAAATACTCAGCGAGAAATTGAACATTCCACATATCTCGACCGGTGATTTATTCCGGGCAAATATCTCGGAAGGCACACCGTTGGGTGTGGAAGCCAAGGAATATATCGACGCAGGCAAATTGGTTCCCACCGATGTCACCGCACGCATGGTTGAGTCCCGACTCGAAGAACCAGATGCTGATGCTGGTTTTCTACTCGACGGCTTCCCGCGTACCGTCGAGCAGGCTGAGATCTTGGAAACGCTGTTAGCGAAAAAGAACTTACAGTTGGATCACGTCATCAACTTCGAGGTGTCCGAAGCGGTCGTCATCGAACGTATGAAAGCTCGTGGGCGTGCCGACGATACTGAAGAGGCGATTCGGACGCGCTTGGGTGTCTACTATGACGAAGTCGTGCCATTGATCAAACACTACGGTGACGATGTCATTGATATCCAAGCCGAAGGTGAGATTGATGAAATCAATCAACGCACCATGTCTGCTTTGGGAAAATAATCCGTGCTGGACAATAAATAAAGTACTATTAGTAGACGTCGCATCCAGCGGCGTCAAAATTTTTGAAAAAGGACGCACCTTCCATGAATTCCCGCAAAATGATCGCAGGTTTGGTTGCTAGCCTTGCGATGCTCGCTTCGGTATTGTTCCCGTCTGCACCTGCACATGCACAACCAGCGCTGAACTCCTCGCAGATCCCGGATCATATCCAGTTGCCTGATTTCAATCAGCTTGTTCGCGATTTTGACCAGCGCAATCGTGACGGTGCGTGGCACCTGCGTAACCAACTGGTAGGACAGGCGCGTCAGCTCAACCCACAGTTTGCGTCGGGCTTGGCTCAGACTATCGACCAAGCACTGAATTTCGTCTTCCCGGGTTTGATTGCTGAAAAAGAACAGGCTGCACGCGCTGCGCGTGGCCCTGCGGAGCCGATGACACCGGCACCTGCTCGTGGTCCGCACATTGACACCGCGGCTTGTCCGGCCGACGCTCGTGTTTGTGTGGACATCGATGGTCGGCGAACCTGGCTACAAGATGGCCGCGGCAACGTAACTCACGTTGCTTCTGCAATGGCACCGGGCAAACCAGGCCAGGACACCCCTCGTGGCACCTTCCATGTGAACCGTAAGGTTAAAGACGAAATATCTTGGGAGTTTGGCAATGCGCCAATGCCTTATGCAATCTATTTCACAAATAATGGCCATGCGTTCCACCAGGGATCTCCAGCTTATGATTCCGCAGGTTGCGTTCGTTTGCCACAGCAAGACGCACTGACTTACTGGAATCACCTCAACATCGGCGACAAGGTATTCATTTACTAAGTCCTGGTTTTCTGAACCGTCACCTAGAAGCTTACGATCAACCAACTTATCTGCTGGTGCTTATGGCAAAAGTTTGTTATTCCTGCTAGTGCTCTGTATAGTTGGTGATTGGTCTGTTTGAGTTTGCGCACGCACCGACACCGGCCACGGCCGGTGTCTTCGTGTTTGTGCACTCTAGTAAACGTTTCGCAGGCCATTGAAGTAATAGATAAGCGATCGGCTCAGTTCAGACCGAGCCAGGAAGCCGGAGGATATGGCTAAGGAAGGCGCAATTGAGGTCGAAGGTCGGGTCACCGAACCTTTGCCAAACGCAATGTTCAAAGTCGAGCTAGACAACGGACATGAGGTGCTTGCTCATATTTCGGGTAAGATGCGCCAGCACTATATCCGTATTCTTCCGGAAGATCGGGTCGTCGTAGAGCTTTCTCCGTACGACCTGAACCGTGGTCGCATCGTCTATCGCTACAAGTAAAGACTGTAAGCCTCCCTACTCAGAATCAACAATCCGGGCTCCTGCTTCGGTTTTGTTGTTCGTACACCTCAGGCCACGGTGGCCCGAGCCTGGCAGCGGTTCCCACTTCACAACGCCCCCGGGTGTTGCGACGGGGAAATCTGTTGACCCAGGGCGGGTAGGGAGAAAACCACCGTGCATACCCCGAAAGGACTCGCCTTATGGCACGTCTAGCTGGTGTGGATCTCCCACGCAATAAGCGTATGGAGATCGCTCTCACCTACATTTACGGCATCGGTCCAACCCGTGCCCACGAGTTGCTGGAAGCTACCGGCATCTCTCCTGATTTGCGCACCGACAACCTCACCGACGACCAGGTGTCCTCGTTGCGTGACCAGATCGAGGCTCAATACACCGTCGAAGGTGACCTTCGTCGCGAGGTGCAAGCCAACATCCGTCGCAAGATTGAGATTGGAAGCTACCAAGGCCTGCGCCACCGTCGTGGCCTGCCTGTCCGTGGTCAGCGCACCAAGACCAATGCACGTACCCGTAAGGGTCCAAAGAAGACGATCGCAGGAAAGAAGAAGTAGTTTATGCCTCCAAAGACTCGCCCTGGCGCACGTCGTGGCCGTCGCGTCGTAAAGAAGAATGTGGCCCACGGCCACGCCTACATCAAATCGACCTTCAACAACACCATCGTGTCGATTACAGACCCAGCTGGTGCTGTAATCGCATGGGCTTCGTCCGGTCACGTTGGTTTCAAGGGCTCCCGTAAGTCCACTCCGTTTGCTGCGCAGATGGCTGCTGAAAACGCCGCCCGTAAGGCAATGGATCACAACATGAAAAAGGTTGACGTATTCGTTAAGGGTCCGGGCTCTGGCCGCGAGACCGCCATTCGTTCCCTGCAGGCAGCTGGCCTTGAGGTCAACTCGATCACGGATGCAACGCCGCACCCATTCAATGGCTGCCGCCCACCGAAAAAGCGTAAGTTCTAGGGGAAGGAAGAGGTTTAAAACATGGCTCGTTATATTGGCCCCGCAACCCGCGTATCCCGCCGTCTGCGCGTCGACCTAGTCGGCGGAGACCTGGCATTCGAGCGTCGTCCTTACCCACCAGGACACGCTGGACGTAACCGCATCAAAGAATCTGAATACCTGCTGCAGCTGCAGGAAAAGCAGAAGGCGAAGTACACCTACGGTGTTCTGGAGCGTCAGTTCCGTCGCTACTACACCGAGGCTAACCGCCTGACTGGTAAGACCGGTGACAACCTGGTAATCCTGCTCGAATCGCGCCTGGACAACGTTGTCTACCGTGCTGGTTTGGCAAAGACCCGTCGCCAAGCCCGTCAGTTGGTTTCTCACGGTCACTTCACCGTGAACGGCAAGAACATCGACATCCCGTCCTACTCGGTCACCCAGTACGACATCATCGACGTTCGTCCACGTTCGCAGAAGATGCAGTGGTTCGAAGAAGCCCAGGACGGTCTTTCCGACGCCGTCGTACCGGCGTGGCTGCAGGTCGTTCCAGACACCTTGCGCATCCTCGTGCACCAGCTGCCCGAGCGCGCTCAGATCGACGTTCCGCTGCAAGAACAGCTCATCGTCGAGCTTTACTCGAAGTAATCCAGCTTCGTTTCTTCAGCTTTTCTTTCCTTGTTGTCCTAACCGGCGTCAAATAGCGGGCGCCAAAGGAGAAAATTCATGCTTATTTCACAGCGTCCCCAGCTGACCGAAGAATTCATTGATTCTTCCCGTTCTAAGTTCGTCATTGAGCCTCTGGAGCCGGGCTTCGGTTACACCCTGGGTAACTCGCTGCGTCGTACGCTGCTGTCCTCGATTCCTGGGGCTGCGGTCACTTCGGTAAAGATCGACGGAGTTCTACACGAGTTCACCACTATTAATGGTGTGAAAGAAGACGTTTCGGAGATCATCCTGAACGTGAAGGATCTCGTGTTGTCTTCGGATTCAGACGAGCCTGTCGTG
Source organism: Corynebacterium sp. (assembly GCF_030826625.1). GTDB lineage: Bacteria > Actinomycetota > Actinomycetes > Mycobacteriales > Mycobacteriaceae > Corynebacterium. Next base: position 9,607 of record NZ_JAPJNQ010000018.1, read on the forward strand.
ATGTACGTGTCCCAGCAGGGAGCGGGCAACATTACCGCAGGAGACATTCAGCCACCAGCCGGTGTTGAGATCCACAACCCGGATCTGCACATCGCTTCGCTTAACGACGACGCCCGTTTCGAAATGGAGCTCGTTGTCGAACGTGGTCGTGGCTATGTTCCCGCCGCTCCTACTTCTGGCGATATCGGACGTATCCCGGTGGATCAGATTTATTCCCCGGTACTGAAGGTGTCCTATAAGGTCGAAGCAACACGTGTCGAGCAGCGTACCGACTTCGATAAGCTGGTCATCGATGTAGAGACCAAGAACTCTATTTCCGCCCGGGATGCTCTGGCATCCGCCGGTGGTACCTTGGTTGAACTATTTGGTTTGGCGCGTGAGCTTAACAACCAGGCTGAAGGCATCGAGATCGGACCCTCCCCGCAGGAATCCGAATACATCGCGGCCTACGGCATGCCAATCGAGGACCTGAATTTCTCCGTCCGCTCGTATAACTGCCTGAAGCGCCAGGAAATCCACACCGTCGGTGAGCTCGCAGAGTGCACCGAATCTGACTTGCTGGATATCCGCAACTTCGGCCAGAAGTCGATCAACGAGGTCAAGATTAAGCTGGCGAACCTGAATCTGACTCTGAAGGACGCCCCAGAAGATTTCGACCCAACTGTGTTGGAAGGCTACGACGCAGAAACCGGCGACTTCAAGGATCCTGCAGAAGATTCCGAGTAAAGCGCATACGTTCCGGCAGATGCATTAGCCTTCAGGTGGAACTTTCCGCCGTATGCTGCGTTTCTGCCTACGCGCTCACTTAATTAAACACGAGGAGAAACACTATGCCTACTCCAAAACGAGGCGCCCGAATTGGTGGTTCGGCTCGCAACCAGCGGCACATCCTGTCGAACTTGGCTGCAGCGCTGTTCGAGCACGATTCCATCAAAACCACCGATGCTAAGGCGAAGCTGCTGCGTCCATACGCAGAAAAGCTGATCACCAAGGCTCGCTCCGGCACCCTGGCTGACCGTCGCGAGGTTCTCGCACAGGTCCCACAGAAGGAAGCCGTTGCCCGTCTGTTCAATGAACTGGCTCCACAGTTCGCCAAACGCGACGGTGGCTACACCCGCTTGGTTAAGCTGGAAAATCGTACCGGCGATAACGCTCCAATGACCCAGATTTCCCTGGTTCTGGAAGAGACCGTCACCGCCTCCGCGGAACGCACCACTCAGGCCGCTGCTGCGAAGGCAGATTCCGACGCTGCTGACCCATCTGACGAATCCACCATGGATTCCGAAGGTGCCGCTGCTAACTCCGAAGCAGATTCCGAGGAGAAGTAATCTCTCGGCTTACTAGCTGGGCTAGTGGTTGGCCAAATATGATTAATCACTAGCTCTCGATATGCCATCGGCAGCACACAAGCACGTTTGTGTGTAGTAAAGATCACTAAGCTCTATTTCCTCCCGAACGAGGAAATAGAGCTTTTGTGCATTAAAGTGAAATCATGAAACGCAACGAATCTAACCAAGACCGCGGAATCCGTGCTGTAGTTGGCATTATTGCCTTGCTTGTTGGGCTGTTTGTAGCCGGCGGTTTCCTTCGCGCACTGTTGATCATCGTCGGCCTCGTTCTGGTCATCACCGCAGCAGTGGGCTTCTGCCCGTTGTACCGCCTGCTGGGAATCAACACCTGCAAAGTGCGGCACTAACACAGTCCGGTACTAACACTGTCCGGCACTAACACAGTCTCGTATTAAAACATTGAGGCGTTCGCTTGGTAACGATCTCGCTTAGGCAAAAGCGGGAGCTCGTCTGCGCCCGCGTCGCCCCAGAGATATCGAGCTGAGCGCCGCCACCAACAGCAGGGCATAAGCAATGGTGATCGCCACAGCAGCGGGGATGTCTATGCGATACGCGCTCCAAAATCCCACCAGGCTGCCTACTAGTGCAATCACTACGGCACTGCAGAGAATTTGGCTGAGCATGGAAATGCCCGGTACCCGAACGGTGACAGCGAAGATTCGCCCGGTAGCCGCAGGCAGTACCATCATCGCGATCACTAGCATCACTCCAGCGGCGTAAAAACTTGCAGTGACCGTCAACGAGGTTAAGGCAAGCGTCGTCAAGCGCAACGCCCGTATGGGTACGCCAGCGACTTTGGCGGCGCGGTCGTCGAAGGCACAAGCTCCCAGCAGGGGGAGTAGCCATCCGACGAAGACGATATTTGCCAGCATGATCGGCACTAGCGTCCACAAATACGACGGTTGTTGCATCGCCGCTAGGTTCAGATTGCCCACCAACACCGTGTGCACATCAAAATGCACGTTCGAAAAATTAAGACTTAACAACACGACGCCGAGTGCAAACATGCTCGGGAAGACGAGACCTAACGCGCCGCCTTCAGCGATCAAACCAGTACTCGCTAGCCAGCGGGTGCCTAAAGCAACCAAAAATGCTGCAGCTCCCGCGAAAATAATCAAAATCGGCGAGTTAATCGTACCCGCAAGGAGTGCGCCGACAACTATGCCGGGAAGCACTGCGTGACCCATGCCGTCGAGAAGCATCGCGTCTTTGTTGGCGACGACAACAACTCCTGGAATCGCGCACGTCACGGCGGTGACAACAGCCAGAATGCTTACGGTGACAGCAAAACTCATTGGGCGAACACCAATCCGCGCTTAGGGGCAAAAACGATAGAAAACAGAGCAATGACAGCTTGTACGACGGCAATCAGCGGGCCGGTGGGGATCGAACCGATCACGACTGCCAGATAAACCCCGATGAAACAACTAGCAGCACCAATCAATGCCGCCAAGACGGTAACAACACCAAGCTGATTCGACCACTGCCGTGCTGCCACACACGGTGCAATCACGAAAGACACCATCAGAATTACGCCGACGACTTTTATGCCATTCACGACAACCAGTGCAAAGGCAGTCATCGCTACGAGGTGCAGCAAACGGCTGCGCACACCAGAAGTGGCGGCAAAGGTGGCGTCGAAAAGCCAACACTTCAGCACCGGGAACCACCAAATAAGAGCAGCTAAAATAACGACGCTGAGGACAACGGAAATCTTTAAATCGGCAATGGTGACGGACGAGGCGTTGCCCAACAGGTAGTCCTGGATTCCGCCTTTGCCGGGCAGCGGTTGTCTCGTAATGATGAACAAACCAAGCATGCCCAGGGCAAATGACACGCTCAAAGAGATCGCCATACCGGAATCGACGGACAGCGGGGTGTGGTGAAACAGCCAACGTGACACGCCCACAGCTAGCAGCGAGGTGATTAGTGCTCCGGCTGCCAAGACCAGCGGGTTGCGCGTCGGTAACTGCAAATAAGCTGCGATGAGAAAAGCCAAGGTGATGCCCGGCAGACTCGCATGGGAAATCACATCGGCGATCAGGGCTTGCTTGCGAAAATACACCACGGGTGACAGTGCCCCGGCAGCAATCCCGATGATCATTGTGCCGAGGACTGCCATCAGATAGGTGTGCGTAGTAAATAATTCCCACGGCATGATCATGGGAATCACCAACGATCCGGTTGAGTCAGGCCGCTGAAGGTACCCGGCAGGTTATAAGCGGCACTGATGGCATCGTCGGTCAAAGTCTTCTCTGTAGGACCGTTAGCCGATACCTTGCCGTTGTTGAGCAGGGTGACGTGGTCACAATACTCTGCGACTTCGGCAAGGTTGTGGTGAACCATGATGATCGTGGTGCCGTTGCGATGCAACTCGCGCAGGATACCGACGATGGTTTCTTGGCTAAAGGCATCGATGCCTTGGAAGGGCTCGTCGAGAACCAACAGTTCTGGGTCGTTAACCAGCGTCCGGGCCAATAGTGCGCGTTGGCGTTGCCCACCGGAAAGGGCACCGATGGCTGCTGTGGAGTATTTTGTGAGCCCGACGGCCTCGACGGCTTTGCGTGCTGCTTGTTTGTCTGCCGCACGCGGCCAGGGCCACCAGCTCCGGGCGCTGGCGGTGCGCCCCATCACGGCTACATCGAGAACGGTGGCGGGAAAATCCCAGTCGACCTGCTGACTCTGCGGCATATAACCCAGCTGCTGGCGAATGCTGCTCAATGGCTTCCCGAAGAACTCTACCTTGGCATCGCCACGAGTCGCCTTCGGCAATAGCCCCAAACAGGCCTGTAACAATGTGGACTTGCCGCTGCCATTGGCACCGACGACACCGGCAAAGCTGCCACGGGGGATTTCTACGTCGAGTTGATCCAGGATGGTTCCGGTGCCGTAGTTAACGGTCAGGTTGCGCACCGAGAGTGCTGCGATTGTGGTGGGAGCGGGGGCGAGCATCGTGGTCTCCTGTGAGATGGGAATAACGAGCTGCGACACCCACCGTGGCGGGTGCCGCAGCTCACTGCGGTGGGTATCGAAGATGGAGCCTAGAGTTACTTCAGAGCGGCCGCGATCGCTTCGAAGTTGTGACGGAAAGCGCCCAAGTAGGTATCTACGGGAGCCTCGGCGCCCAGGCTGTCGGCAAACAATTCTTCATCAGAAATGTTGACTTCCCAACCGCGGGAAGAAACTGCTTCGCTCAGAGCATTGATCGCCTGTGGGTTGACCTGGTTGTCATAGAAGATGGTCGGCACCTTGTTCTCGGCGACCTTTTCCGCCAGTTCATCGAGCTCGGTCGCCGATTTTTCTGCCTCAGTGGACACGAAGTCGGTAGCTTCGACGTCAAGGTCATAGGTATCGCCCAAGTAGTTGAAGGCGTCGTGGCCGGTGACCAAGAAACGTGAGGACAGATCACTGAGGGCTTCTTCGGCTTCCTTATGAAGCGCAGCGATTTCTTCGTTGTATTTATCGGCTGCCGCCTGGTATTCATCCGCGCCATCCGGATCGATCTCCGAGATGTGGTCGGCAACGATGTCGACGACTTCTTGCCACAGTTCCGGGGAGTTCCAAATGTGTGGATCGTATTCTGGCTCGCCTTCTTCGTCGGCTTCTGGCCACGGCAGCAGTTTGGACTCATCGAGTTGATCACCGACAGCAACTTGCTTATCTCCAAGAGATTCCAGTTGCTGGTCCATTTGGGCTTCTAGGTGCAGGCCGTTCCACAACACGACGTCGGAGTTGCGCATTGTATCGATGTCCTGCGTGGTTGGCTGGTAGGTGTGTGGGTCGCCGCCAGGGCCAACCAGGGTGATGATTTCTGCTTCTGGAGCGATTTGCTTCGCAGCATCAGCCAGATAGCCGGTGGTGGCGAATACAGTGAGCTTGTCATCACCGCTTCCGGCACCGTTTGCGCTGCCAGCGTTATCGTCGGTTTCGTCAGCGCAGGCAGCCAATCCGCCAATGCAGGCTAGGGCGGTGGCGGCGGTCGCAGCGGTGCGCAGAACAGTGCGGCGTGCTGGCGCAGTGGTGCGTGGCGAACGTGCGGAGTCAGCCGGGGTGATCGAAGTGTGAGTCATAGTTGCCTTCCGTGGATGGATCATGTTTTATGGAAAAGCGTGCAAAAAAGTTCAGTTAGTTGGATATTTAGAATCCTAGACCTTGAGTTTTGATTCTTCAACTGCATTTATTACACCCGCAGCCCCAACCGTGCTAAGGCTCGCAACTGGTCGCTAAAATGAACCGCATGCATATTGGTGAGCTTCCGCAACGTACGCAGGAATACCTGAAATTATTATGGGGAATTTCCGAACGTTCGGGGGAATCCGGGGGCCAAGCGTCGGTCAGCCTGTCGGAATTATCTCGCCGGGCAAAACAGAAGAATTCAACGACGTCTGAAGCCATCAAACGGCTGCAAGCGCGTGGCCTGGTTGAGCATGAGCCATATTCTGGGGTTAAGCTCACCGAAATTGGCGCCCAGCTCGCGGTCACAATGATTCGTCGGCACCGTTTGATCGAGACCTTCCTCGTCGAAACGCTGGGTTATACCTGGGACGAGATTCACACGGATGCTGATCTGCTCGAGCATGCGGTTACTGATCGCTTTATCAACCGAATTGATGCCTTGCTTGATTTCCCTACGCGTGACCCGCATGGGGATCCGATTCCAGCGGCCGACGGTACCGTCGAAGACCTCGGCGTGATGAGTTTGGCAGAATGCGTCCCCGGTTCCACATCACATGCTGCGCAGTCGAGAACCCGGAGTCGGGCCGCGAATGGTGCGAGCACCGACGACGCAGCCCAAGCAGGTAGCGGCATTCCGGTCATGATCGAGCAAGTCAACGACGAAGATCCGGAGTTGCTGCGTTATCTGGCTGCCAATGATATCGCACCGGGCTCTCGTGTGAGGGTCACTAGCCCGTCGGTCGCTGGCCTGGTGCATGTGCAGGTGCTGTCACCGTCGACAGGCGAGCCCGTGGGAGAGCCCGTGGCGTTGGCGATGAAGGCTGCAGCCGATGTGAAAATCAGCGTGGAGAATAGCACGCTTGTCGACGAGCCAGCCGACGGTGAGATCACCGATGGACACTAACCAGCAGGCTGCTCACCAGCAGACAGGGGCCGGGCAGACGCGACTGCGCATTGATCTGGCGTATGACGGCACGGATTTTCATGGTTGGGCGCGGCAAAAAGCACAGCCACAAGCACAGTCACAGCCACAGTCGCAACTACAACCACAGTCACAGCACCCACAGCCACAGCACGGCAGCACAGAATTGCGCACCGTACAGGGAATTCTTGAGGACGCTTTATCGCTGGTGTTGCGCGCACCAGTGCAGTTGACGGTAGCTGGACGCACCGATGCTGGGGTGCATGCGGCGGGCCAAGTCTGCCACGTTGACGTGCCGCTCGCGTCGTTGCAGCAACGTTCCATCGACGGTGAACCACACAAGCTGGTTCGACGTCTTTCGCGCTTGCTTCCTGAGGACATCCGTATCAACGCCGTCGAGTTTGCCCCAGCCGGTTTTGATGCCAGGTTTTCTGCGTTGCGTCGGCACTACGAATATCGAGTCAGCGCGCACCCCGGTGGGGTACTGCCGACGAGGGCGCGTGATACCGCTGCCTGGGCAGCCCCGGTGGATCTTTCTGCGATGCAGGATGCCGCCGATGCGCTGGTGGGCTTTCATGATTTCGCAGCTTTTTGTAAAGCCAAACCGAATGCGACGACGGTGCGCGATCTGCAGGTTTTTCGTTGGATGGATGTCTCTAGCGCTACCGAACCGGCGACTTATTTGGCGCACGTGGTCGCTGATGCGTTTTGTTGGTCGATGGTGCGTAGCCTCGTCGGCACGTGTTTGCAGGTGGGAGCAGGAAAGCGCGAAGTGGATTTCGCTGCGGCGTTGTTAGGGCAGTCCTCGCGCAGCTCGAAGATTCAGGTGGCTCCCGCGAATGGTTTGAGCTTGGTGCGAGTGGATTATCCTGCTGATGCAGAACTAGCTGCGCGTGCAACGGAAACTCGGCAGCGTCGTAGCCTGTAGTTGACCTGTTGCTGTTCCTAGCAAGGGGAAATACTGTGATATGAAATGAATGAGATACTGAGTTACTAAGATTAAGCGGTATCAAGATTAAGCTACGAGGAAGCAATAGTTTCTGGGGGAGACAAGCTTCGGGGCTTTTGCGGACAGATTTTTCGGGGGAGGAGATTGTCTGTGGCTGTGGGGGACAGTAAGCAAATGGGGGACAACACCCAAATGCGGGACAGCGATAACACGAGTACCGGGGTGAGCAGCACGGCAGATACTCGGCGCGGTGGCGCAGCACGAACGATGCTGCCGACGACAAAAGCTCAGGTGAGTGGCCATAAATTTCTGCGCCGCCGCGTTGAGCACGGGGTTGTTACCGGCGATATTCGGATGATTCATGACCCTTTAGCTAGCCGGCGTCGAGCACTGATTTTCGGCACAGTCGCAACCGTGCTCATTGGTGCTGGTGCGGGCGTGCTCGCCTGGTTATCGCCGGAACCGGACCCTGGGGATGCGACAATCGTGCGCAGTGACCACGGCCAGCTGTATACCTTGTTGGACGGGCGCTATCATCCGACAGCGAATTTAGCCTCAGCACGGTTGCTTGCCGGAGCTCCGGATGATCCGGTTGCAGTCGGTGCCGACCATCTTGCCGAACATCCGCAGGGCATTCCCATCGGAATCCCAGATGCTCCGGATAACTTGCCCAATGTTGATGATCTCAGCGGCGGCCAGCTACCGATCGGTGCTGTAGATTCTAGCGATGCGGCAAGCCTGTGGGCTGGTTGCATCGACTATGACACCGGTGCTGTGAGCGTGGTGGCAGACAATCCGCAGCAAACAATGCTGCTCGATAGTGCCACGGATAACACCGCCGCGCTCGTCGAGTCTGCTTCTAAGCAGTGGCTGGTGAGTGCTTCTGGCCGGGTGGAAATCCCCAACGATGACAGCAGTTTTTCTCGTGCTTTACGACGGGGGCTGGGCATCACCCCGCAAACCCCGGTGTGGCAGGCCCCGCCGGAGATACTAGCTAATTGGTCGCACTTGCCTGCTTGGCAGATTCCGGCAGACGACAACGTGCCGGAACTATTGGAAATCGACGCTGCAGGGGAAAACCAGTGGTGGGCGATCGTGGCGACGGAGGACGACACGCGAGGAACAGTCGTGCCGCTGACACAGACCCAGGCACAGATTTTGCAGGAAATAGGAGCCACAACTCGCTCGGTCACCCCGACTGCATTAAATGAATACGCGGATGCAGGTGTGGATGCGGATTTGAATGCAGATGCTAATGCAGATGCTATCGGCCAGTCATGGAATTTGCCGGAACAGGCTCCAGACTTTTTGTCTGCAGATGACGGGCAGATTTGTGCAGCAGGACAAGGTGCAGCAGGACAAGGCGCTGCCGGTGAATTAGCGGTGCTCACTATCCGCGATTCTGACAGCAATGAGAAAGCTGCTCATAGCCAGCCTGACAACAACGAAGCTACCGCAGGCGACGAGCTGATGAGCGCTACTACCGTAGAACTGCCTGGTGACGTACCCGCAGATTATTTCGTGACCACCAGGACTTTCAGCCACGGTATTGTTAGCGAACACGGTTACCACCTGTTGACCCCGGCAGGCTGGGTACATGATGTTGCGAGTGCCGAGGATTTACAATCGCTCGGCACCGCGGTGATCGACGACGAACCCGCAGCCGAAGAAGTCTCGTGGGATCTTTTGCGCCTGCTGCCGCACGGGCCGGGACTAGATAAAGAATCTGCCCGGCAAGTCCGGAACTAAAACTACTTTCGGGATTTTCTTAAACCACAGCCGCTGAAAATCACCGCAGCGACGACAATCGCTATCGCGAATACCAACATGCTGCGCAAGCTCACGGCGGCATTCGGCTGTGACACCTGCCCCGACACCAGCGTGGTTTGTGCTGTCTCCGTGTCAGCCATGCCCGGGGCGTCCTGTTCGGTCTCCTGTGCTTTGTCGTGCGTGGAAGCAGATTCTAATTCCGGCGCCGGATGACTAATCACTCGCGCCGGGTCGATTAAACCGTGCTGCGGGTAAGAAGCGATGTCCAGAAAATCGCGGATCTCAGCTGCACTGGCATGTGGGTAGCGCTCTCGCAACAAAGCAACAGTTCCGCTCACCACAGGTGCCGCGAAACTTGTGCCTTGCAAAACTGATGGCTGACCATTGCGTATCGTTCCTGCCACCCATGCCTGCGAACTTGGTGATAAGCCAACCTGAACACGACCCGGTGCCGCAAGCGCGGTTCCATCTGTCTGTGGCATGGAATATTCTGCGTGTTGATGCGGAGTAGCGACTGCCCCGACAGTGATCACTGTCTCGCTATTTCCCGGGAACACCACGGTGCCCGGATCACACCCGTGCCCAGCATTGCCTGCCGCGGCAATGATGGGCACGTTGGCTGCTTCGGCGCGGGCCAGAGCGTCGTCAAGCGTTTGGGTATTGACAATCTCGGCTTGCTCGGGCGGCAGACACGATACCACCGAGGCATTGATGACCTGCGCATCGTGATCTAGCGCGGTATGGACCGCTTGGGCGAAGCTTCCTAAAGTACCGGTGAGTGCGGCCGAGGGGTCATCCGGGTTGGGTTCGTCGTCAAGCTCGGTTACTGGTCCCGCGGTGCTGTAGTGTGCTGAGGATTGACGAATTGACAGGATCTGCGTATCCGGCGCAACTCCAGTGTGATCAGCGCCGATGATGCCCGCGACGATGGTGCCATGGCCGTCGCAATCGTGCAATGGATCGTTTTCGGTGGGTGAGACCAGATCAGCAATCGGTTCGACATTGAGCTGTTCGTGAGCGAAAACTCCGGTATCAATGACGGCAACGCGCACTCCAGCGCCGGTAGCGAAACGGTGCGCGGCGCGGTAATCCGTGCTTATGGGTAACGGCAGTTCGGCTGTCCCTGTGCGCTGCGGGGCTGGCTGCTGTGGTAGCTCTTGCCCGGATTCGGCGTTTGTGGAATACGCGTCATGCCACGGTTGAGAAAACTCCGCGGCAGGTGGCTGCGGTGCGGGCGCTGGGGCCAAGATTGGCTCGACGCACTCCACGGTTTGACGTACAGCGTGCTCACCAGAGGTTTGCGCTCGCGCGGTAGGCGGGTGGGCGAGCGCCAAGACGATACCGATGATGCTGACGAGGGCGACTAGTCCGACTAGCTCAATGATCTTCATCAGCCCAACCCCCGAATCATGGCAAAGACTCCCATCACCTGCAGCGCCAGCGGTAAACATGCGGCTACCGCGAGTGATTCAGCGCGTTCTAACCACACCATCGTCGTCGGTTCAATATCACGAATCTTCGGAACCCATAACGGGCTGGCCGCCGCGGCGAGTCCCACAGCAATTGCTACACCGAGTGCGAACGCTTGCTGCAGCCCAGCCCAGACGCTGATCCCCACCGCAACGACGGCGGTAGCGACGACCAGCAACAATGCCCACACTGCGAGGTTGTGGTGGTGACGCGCCGCATGCAAACAAACTGCACCGGCGACGGCTAAACACAGCATTTGGGCAAAAATTTCGCCGTTGAACGCAACGCTGAGCAGAGCCGGAGCCACGAGAGATGCAATTCCGCTAACGATTCCAGCATGCACAGCATGGGTGCGTCGGGCTAAGGCTAGAGTTTTTTCCTCGGCAGAACGGGTACGCGCGCCCGTATTATCACTGACTGCGAGTTCTTGCCCAGCGGTGGGTAAACGTGGGATCGGAATCCCAGAAAACTTCGTTGCCAGCATGGGCGCGAGTGCCAAGCCGAGTACCCCCAAGGCGATGATGGCTCCAGTGAAACTACTGTGCAAGCTTGCCGACGGCAGCGCCAGAGCAGAACTCGCCAGCACAATCAGCACCGCTGCAGTGACGAACGCAGCAATCGACTGCGTGCTCAGCGCCCGGTAAAAAATCATCAACACCAATACCAAAACTGCAACCGCTACCCCGGAAAGCAACGCCCAAGCAGCATCACTTGCGGAAACGTCGGTCCACACCTGTGCCGGCGAACCTGTGGGTCGCAGCCCCCATGCCACCGCACAGCCCGCCGCGAGACCAGCAAAAAGCACCGAGATCAGCGCTACTGCATGCAGCTCTCGTCGCCACGGAACAATCATTGCCCCGAGTACAGCCGCGAGCGCAAAGGCTAGCCACCACCACGAAACCCCGGCGGTAACCAGCGCGAGACTCATCTGTGCGGCAAAAACCACAGCGGTGAGTTGGCGTTGTGATCGTGGACCTTGGGCCGTGGCTGCCAGTGATTCTGCGGAATCGCGCACGATGGGCGCACGAAGTTCTGCACGTGGATGAACCATGACGGTGTCGCCGTCGGCGAGCCCAATTTCTCCTACCGGTGAGCCCATATCCAATGGCTGCCCGGCGATGGTGGAAGCTTGCCAAGGTTTGCTGATCCGTGGCGCCTGGCATAGCTGTGAACAGCGTGGCAATAATTCCAACAACGAGGCTTGGCGTGGGACGGCCACATCAACCTCACGAGAAAATTCCCCCACCATAAAACATAATGAAACACGCAAACACTGCGTGAGTGACATGAAAAATCCCTCCCGAAAAAATTCCCTCCCGATCGCGGGCACGCAGTAAACGGGGTCGTGCCCGTCAGCTACATCTCCCCCGTAATGTTATTGTGACCTACAATGTGGTCAGTGTCTAATGATCGGGGAGGGATCATGAACTGGGGAGGGACACGCTAAGGGGGAATTGATGCTCGGGGAGGGATCATGAGCACCACACATACTGCAAGTAACGCGCCAGCCATCAACGACGTCTCTCAGACAGTGGCAGCAAATGGGGCAGCCGGGCCGCGAGAATATACGGTCGAGCCAATCACACTGAGCCAGCGCGACCCGTTGCCACCACTTCCACAGGGCAGTCTCAATATTGACGCCGTGCCCGCAGCGCAAAAACCACAGGCGGTGCCGATGCTGCGGATCCTGCTTCCAGTGGTGATGATCGCCGTGTTGGTTCTGCTGGTGGGAGTGATGTTTTTCGGTGGTGGCTCTATCAACGGGGTGGGAATGTCGCCGATGCTGCTGATTTTCCCGCTGATGATGGTGATGTCAATGGCGATGATGTTCATGCCGCAGGGCCAACAAGCCGATGCGGACGACACCCGGCGAACCTATTTGCGCCACCTCGACGTCATTCGCGATAAAGCCGAAAAGAATGCCGACGAGCAGCGCCGACACCAATTGGCGCGCCACCCGCACCCCGCCGATTTGTTTGCCCGGTTGAACACGCGACGTCTGTGGGAGCGCACAGGTGAGGACGAAGATGCGTTGCAAGTGCGCCTTGGGCTAGGCGAGGCCGATTTGTGCACCCCGGTAGAAGTCAGTGAATCCGGTGCACCGGAGGATCTCGACCCGGTGTGTGCTGTGAGCGTGCGTCGTACCGTCGACCAGATCTCGCAAGTAGCGGAGCTGCCGATCGTCGTTCAATTGCAAGCATTTAGCTGCATTGGCATTTCAGGGGTGCAGGCACGCAAGCTTGCGCGGGCGCTGTTGGCGCAGCTCGTAGTGCATCATGGCCCGGAAACCGTGGGTATTACGGTAATCACTGACGACGCGGTTCAGTCTAGGACTTCAGCGAAGCAGGCTGAATGGGATTGGCTGAAGTGGTTGCCACACACTCGTCGTCCAGAAGATGCGCAGTATCGCATCGTGCTTGTCGACGAAGTACCGACTACGGGAACCGAGCCTTTCTTGGTTGACGACGAAGCGACGACCATCATCGATATCGGTTCGCGCAGCACCACTGCCCTGGGGATACACGCGGAAATGGAAGGGCTGGTTCTGTTTGCCGACGAAGAACTTGCAGTGCAGACAGAAGCGGGCATGGAGATGTTGGGCACCACCGATACGCTTGCTCATGGTGAATTGCGAGCTTTAGCTAAAGCGCTCGCGAAGTTTTCCCGGCCTTATAGCACCGGCGGTGGTGGCGAAACTATGCGCAACGAATTGGGGGCGTTGTTAGGCGTCGAAGATCTCCGACAATTAGATAATTCCACGATGTGGCCAGCGCGTCAGCGTGATGACCGTCGCCTGACGGTACCGATTGGCTTGGGGCCAGATAAAACCCCGGTGCAGTTGGATCTGAAAGAATCCGCCCACGGCGGTATGGGCCCGCACGGGCTGTGCATCGGGGCGACGGGATCGGGAAAGTCAGAATTACTAAAAACCCTGGTCACAGCATTGGCTGCAACGCATAGCCCAGAAGAGTTGAATTTCGTTCTGGTCGATTTCAAAGGCGGCGCTACCTTCTTAGGGCTGGACACTCTGCCACACACCTCCGCGGTGATCACCAATCTGGAAGACGAAGCAGTGCTGGTTGATCGCATGTTTGACGCGCTCTCTGGTGAGATGAACCGTCGTCAAGAAGTGCTACGCAAAGCCGGAAACTTTGCCAATGTTGGCGAATATAATAAGGCGCGCCGGGGTGGTCGCAGTGACCTGGAACCGTTGCCTGCGTTGGTGATCATCGTTGATGAGTTTTCAGAGTTGTTGGGACAATTCCCGGATTTCGCCGATTTGTTCGTCGCGATCGGTCGATTGGGGCGCTCGCTGCATGTGCATTTGCTTCTTGCTTCGCAGCGGTTAGAGGAAGGTCGCTTGCGTGGCCTAGATTCGCATCTTTCTTATCGGATCGGGTTGAAAACTTTTTCCGCGATGGAATCTCGCCAGGTCTTGGGTTCCTCTGATGCCTATCACCTGCCGAACCAGCCGGGTGCAGGTTATATAAAAACTGATGCTGAGCAGCTGCAACGTTTTCAGGCGGCTTATGTTTCTGGGCCATTAGAATTACCCCGGACAGCGCGATCGTCGAATTCAGCGTTGGCCTCTGGTGGCAGTGCAAACAGTGGCGAGGTTGATGAGGAGCTGCTGGTGCGGGAATTCACCAGTTGGGCAGATATCGATGAGCTTGCCGACGGGAATGCGCGTTTCGATGATGCCTCATCTACAGAACACGCGGGCGGTGTTGACGATGCCGGGTCCGTCGAGCTTGTCGACGAAAACCACTCTGATGATGCAAGCACCACGATGGATGCTGTTGTCGCGGCAAGTATCTCCACCGCCTACGCCCGTAACCACGAAGCACACCAGATCTGGCTGCCGCCGCTACCAAAGTCCATCGAATTAGCCTCGGTGGCAGAACGAGCCGACACTTTGCACGCTGGAATCGGAATTATCGACAAGCCATATCACCAACGTCAGGATTTGCTGCACATAGATTTTGCAGCTCACGGTGGGCACCTGGCTATCTGTGGTGGCCCGCAAATGGGAAAATCCACGGCGTTGCGCACGATGGTGGCTTCGCTAGCGGCAACGCATTCCACCTCCGAAACCCGGTTTTATGTCATTGACTTAGGTGGTGGCCAACTGGAAACGCTCTCCCGGCTTCCGCATGTCGCTGGCGTTGCCGGTCGCTTGCAACCGGAGCGTGTGCGTCGCATCGTTGATGAAGTCCGCGGGCTTATCGATGAGCAGCATGATGCTGGGCGATCTGGCCAACATACATTCCTGGTCGTTGACGGTTGGCACAATATCGGCACCTCGACGGCGGAATTCGAAGATCTCGCAGAGCCCATCACCCAGATCGCCGCTGATGGTCCTAGCGCGGGAATCCACCTGATTGTTGCCACTCCGCGGTGGAATACGCTGCGCCCGGCCATTCGCGACCTTATAGGAACCCGCCTTGAGCTCAAGCTTGCTGAATCCATGGATTCCTTGTGTGATCGTAAATTGCAAGAAAAGCTTCCCGCGCTCCCTGGGCGTGGGCTCGGTGCAGACAAAAAATACCTGCTCATCGCACAAAGTTCGAACCAGGACTTAGCGCATATCGCGGCGGTGAGTGCCGAACGCGGAGACCAACCGGTGAGCAGCTTGCGGGTACTTCCCGAGGCAGTGAGCCGGGGAGAACTTCGTCGTCAGGCTGCTGCTTTGTCGGGCTTCCCGCTTGCTCTTGGTGGCCCGCGTTTGTCCACGTTGGCCTGGGATCCGTCGACTAGCGATCACTTCCTGTGCGTCGCTGCGCGCGGAATGGGCAAGACCACCACACTGCGCACAGTCATCGCCGGCATTAGTGAATTGGGCCGAGACCGTGCACGCATGGTTGTTATCGATCACCGGCGGGCACATCTTGGACAAATTGAGCAGGACATGCTGGCGGCATATTCGCATTCAGCACCGCAGACTGAGAAAACGCTGGCGGATACGGTGACGACGTTGCGTCAACGGCTGCCCTCGGCAGAGATCACCCCGGAGCAGCTGGCCCGGCGCGATTGGTGGGATGGCCCGGAGATTTTCATTGTTATTGATGATTATGACTTGGTTGCCGACAACGTGCTGCATCCGTTGATTGAGCTGATTCCACACGCACGGGATATTGGCATGCACTTGGTCATTGCGCGCAAAGCTGGTGGCTTTAATCGTGCGGCTTTTGGGCCCGTGCTCAGCGCGATCCGTGATTCACAACCGTGTTTTGCGGTATTGGGAGCAGAAAAGGATGATGGCCCGTTCTTTGGTGTTAAGCCACTCCCGCAGCCTTCCGGTGGGGCGCAGCCAGGTCGTGGGATTTGGCATGACGACGGATCGACGATTGGTACATGCCACATTGCGATGCCTGACGACGACAGTCGTGCTCGGGATAACGAGGAGGTTGAGGCATGACTCGACCAGGTAGTCGGTTAAATGACGTCGATCAACACGCTGAGACACTGCGGAGAGGAGAAAACGCCGGGGCCCAGGTGAAGGTGATTTTTTATCACGACGCCACGGTTTTTGGGATTGCGGATACTGATGAGACCATCGTGCGCTACGACCTTCCCGCCCGCGGTATCACCGAAGGCTGGACTGTCGCCGCGGTGCTGGAGCAAACCCAGGCGATGGCTGAGGAGGACTGGCCAGATGTCGTCGTCGCAGTGCTTTCCGACGACGCTGGTGTCGGCGAAGATTTCACTCGTGTGTTGCGGAAACAGGGCGTGAGCGTGCTTGTCGATGAAGCAGGAGGGGACGCTGATACTGATTCGCTTCCAGCGGCAGTCGTAGAGGCAGAAGCGGTTGATGAAGCAGACCCGGCGGAAAGTGAAATCACACGCCGCAATGCGCCCCCGCATGGCAATGCGCCTACGACTACCGGCTCGGCACCCCGTCATGGTGTCGATGCTTTTGCTGCTGCTCGCGAGGGGATCAACCAGCGGGCCGAGCACCAGCGAGCAAACAGCGGTGGTTTTGTGCAATTGGTTGCACGTAAGCCGCGACGTCGTCGACATGCAAAACCAGGGTGGCGTCCAAGCCCGTTGCAATGCATGCTTGCCGCGGGGGTCGTGATCGCTGGCTTATCTGGCTGGTGGGTGGTTGATCGCTACAGCGGATATGACGATAACGCTCAGGGGGCGGATGCCGTTGTGGCGCAGACTGCTGACAGTGATGAACAGCCTGATACGCATGCACGAATTACGCCGTCGGAGGAAGCTAAAGCGGTGGAAGTGCCGCACTTCGATGAGCCAAAAACAATGGTGCACGAGCATTCCGGGCTGCGTTTGGTGACACCGCGTGGGTTTATTATCGGCGATAGTGCGCAACCGGGTGTGTTCGCTGCTAGCGGGGATGATCCTGATCTGCGCATCTATGTGACGACGGATCAATTGCATGAAGATCCCGCAGCTGAGATCGATGTTGACACAGTATTTGGCGACATTTTGGAAACGGTCGAAACAAGCTCTGATTTGCAGGAAGGACGCCGAGAAAATGAGCCGCGTCAGCAGGTGCATTACGTGGAAAATCCCGGTGATCAATCGCGGATCAGCTGGACTAGTTGGGTCGAGGGTAACCAACAGCTCACGGTCGGTTGTCACAGCAGAGTGGCCCCCACACCAGCACAAAAACAAGCATGTGAGCTGGTGCGAGAGAGTCTCGAGAAAATTTAAAAGTTTTTTCTACAGACAGGGAACCAGCCCAGCGGTTGGGCAGTCCAATGACAATGAGAGCGATGAGATGACGCAGTCTCTTATCGTTCGAGAAAAATTCTGAAGACTTTCTATTTCGGGGAGGGATTTTAATGGCACAACAATTCGCCACTGAAGCCGATGTCATGGTCGCTACTGCCGGCCGTGTCGATACCGTCAACAACGAGGTTCAGTCGGAGTTGACTCGCCTGCAGGGAACCGTCGATGGAGTCCGTGCAAATTGGCAAGGTAACGCACAAGTTTCCTTCGACAACTTGATGCAGCGTTACCAGCAATCGGCTAATGAACTGCAAAACGCGCTGGCAGCGATCAGCGACAACATTCGCAGCAATGCTCACCACTTTGACGATATGGAAGCGCAAAACGCGCAGGCCTTCAACAACGTCGGCGGTGCTGGTCTGGCCCTGTAAAAGGCGTGCAACGCACTGCGGTGCAAGCAGGCAGATGCATCTCGATCACGCTTTTCAAGGAAAAGCGTGTGCATCACTTACACATATTCACATATTTGAACGCACATTGTGCGAGGCACATACTGAAAGGTGTGAACAACCATGTCGCAGATTAAATACCAATTCGGAGCCATTCAGGCGGCTGCTGCAGATATCAACTCCACATCCGCCCGTATTAATGGGCAGCTTGATGATCTGAAGGCGCAACTGCAGCCGATGGTTTCTACCTGGGAAGGTGAATCTAGTATCGCTTACCAGGAAGCGCAGGCGCGCTGGGATCAGGCTGCCGCAGAACTCAACCAAGTTTTGGCGACGATCTCACGTACCGTCAGCTCTGGCAACGATGCGATGAGCGATGTCAACCGCGCTGCTGCAGCGTCCTGGAGCTGATAATCGAGCAGATATCGTAACCTTTTCGTGTGGCACACTCCCGTATTGGCTACGGGAGTGTTTTTCTAGTAGAGTTATTAAGCTGTATGCCTTGCTGGTTCGCGTAGTATTTCGATAATTGTTCGAGTTTGCGTGAGTCGGCAGCACTACCTGCAGGTCTCCACCGGCCGCTGTGGGGTGGTGTAGCGGCATTCGATAGAAGTTGGCCGGCAGTCCAAGACAGACTTTCAAGGAGTCATTGTGTCTACATTCCACCCAAAGAGTGGTGACATTACCCGTAAGTGGTATGTCATCGATGCCACCGACGTGGTGCTGGGTAAGCTTGCTTCCACTGTCGCAGATCTTTTGCGCGGTAAGCACAAGCCTCAGTTTGCACCCAACGTTGATACCGGCGATCACGTCATTATCGTCAACGCTGACAAAGTTCACATCTCCGCAAACAAGCGTGAGCGTGAGATGCGCTACCGTCACTCCGGATACCCAGGTGGTCTGAAGACCATGACCCTTGGTCAGTCCCTGGATAACCACCCAGAGCGCACCGTTGAAGAAGCTATCCGTGGCATGATGCCACACAACAAGCTGACCGGTGAATCCATCAAGAAGCTCCACGTTTTCGCTGGTTCCGAGCACCCATATGGTGGCCAGAAGCCAGAAAAATTCGAATTTAAGCAGGTGGCACAGTAATGACTGATCAGAACTTTGAAGAAAACACCGTCGCCGACGCTTCCGACATCGCTGCTGCAACCGCAGCGACCGAGCAGTTCAGCAACACCATTGGTGATTCCCTGGCACCGGAGGCTTCCGAAGAGGTAGAGACCGCCGCTCCAGAAATCCACGAAGGCCCAATCCAGACTGTTGGTCGTCGTAAGCGCGCTGTCGCTCGTGTTCGCCTGGTTGAAGGCTCCGGCCAGATCGTTGTTAACGGTCGTAGCTTTGAGGATTACTTCCCATCCAAGCTGCACCAGCAGGACATCTTGTCCCCGCTGACTCTGCTCGAGCGTGAGAACCAGTTCGACATCAAGGTCACCATCCACGGTGGTGGCCCAACCGGTCAGTCCGGTGCATTGCGTTTGGCTATTGCCCGCGCACTGAACGTCTACAACCCTGCTGAGCGCGACCAGCTGAAGAAGGCTGGCCTGCTTACTCGTGACGCTCGTGCCGTTGAGCGTAAGAAGGTTGGTCTGCACAAGGCACGTCGTGCCCCGCAGTACTCCAAGCGTTAAGTTTTCTTTTTCGCTTTTCTTTGTTGCTTTCCGCCCGGTGCACCCGATGGTGTGCGGGCCGCGAGAAACCGCAAGCCGCTGCTTTCATTTCGGAAGCGGCGGCTTGTTTGCTATTTAGAACGCGGAGGCCAACGGCGACGGGTCCAAAGTGAATGTGGGTGAGATGGGTTAGAATATTGAGTTACCTTCAGTCCTTAAGCTACTGCACTTTGAGTCCTTTTAGATTGGTGATCCTGTTGCTTATAAGCGAACCAACCCCTAAAATATGATAGATATCACTTGCGTAATGTTCGGATGTGAAGAAGCAAAAAGCAAGTTTGCCGTAATGCGAGAGGCTAAACTTTTCCATTGTATGAGCATAGAAGTTTTTTGCTCAGAAAGGCATCTGATTTTATGACTGATGGCAACCGTGCGACTGAAAGAATTACTTTTCCGAGGGTAATATACATATTGGTTTTGTTTGCTATGTCCTCGCTTTTTGGTCTATTTTTATTTTTTGCTACGTATCGAAACATGTTGGCAAGCTTTTTAGTGGTTGTAGCCATTCTCTTATTATGGTTCGGATGGGATAGACTGTCTCGTAAAAATCTTGTGTATGCACATCAAGAGGTGAATACACAGAAAATGCCTTTGCCGAAGAGGCTTGTAACAGTTAGCTTGCCATTTCTGTTCTTCATTATCAGTCAACTTGGGCCAGAACAGAATTTATTCGCAGCGACGACGGCTGTGCTTGGAATGCTAGCAGTATTTAGTATATCCTTAATTAATAGCTAACTGAATAAGTCGTACTATTATGAATGTACGCTGAGGATACTTGACACGTTTCGACGGTACCGATGTCTGAGCCTAGCGGAATAATTAGAGCTTGGCACAACAAAGTGTTTGTAACAATACTGGGGTTACCCGCAAATCGTGGACACATAGTAGAGCTACCTACTAGTTAGGCAGCTATTTTTTTCTTCGTTTTCGATGTGGGTGATGCGGTTCTCGAAATCGACGGGACTGACCATACCGAGCGCAGAGTGCCGACGCCGACGCCGACGGTTATAGACCACCTCAATCCAGTAAGCCACAGCCTGACGCGCAGCGTCACGGGTTGACCAGCGCTTACGGTCGTAGAATTCGGCTTTAAGCGTCGACCAGAATGACTCAGCCATCGCGTTATCGAAGCACACACCGGTACGCCCTACCGATTGAGCAATGCCCAGGTTGCGGCATACTTCCCACAGCTTCTCGCTGGTAAATTGCGTTCCGCGGTCAGCGTGAAACACTAGCCCGTCA
>NZ_JAPJNQ010000018.1:30312-30605 GCF_030826625.1 Corynebacterium sp.
TTGCACGCTATCCATAGCCCAGCCCAGTACCCTGCGGGAATGGCCATCGCGGACCGCGCACAAATACAACCAGCCTTCCCCAGTGCGCAGGTAGGTAATATCTGACATCCACACTCGGTTCAGCTCACCTGTATCAAACATGCGCTTGACCAGGTCAGGAAGCGAGGACTTACGCTTAGATTGAATCGTTGTCACCGGCACAAAGGCCCGCGGGGAGATCCCTTCAATGCCCAACATGCGCATCCGCTTAGCCACAGTCTTACGGTTAAGAACAATCTGGTAGCGTTCGGCTA
>NZ_JAPJNQ010000019.1 GCF_030826625.1 Corynebacterium sp.
GTGTAACCGTCGGTACTCACTGATGTGCCTACCGCGGTTACACGCTGCGCCAAAGCCTGGATGCGAAAAACATCCTGATCAATACGGATACCACTCTGCTGGGGAACTCCGCGGCCATCACTCGACACATCTTGGCCAGCCCGCAAGCCTTTGCGGAAGTCACCGAGGAACTGACCAAGCGCATCGGTGAAGAAACTTCTGCCACCCAACACGAGTGGTTCGAGGCTGCCCACCGCAACCACCTGGCCTTCGCCGACGTCGGCAAGCAAGAAAACTGGCCAGAAACCGCCGCAGGCACCGCGCACATGGAAGCCATCATGGAAGCCATCCAGCAACAGGCCCCGAAAGATGCACTGTATACCTTTGGTGCCGGAAACCACTGCCTGTGGGCGCAGCGCTACCTGCACACGGAAACCTACCCTTCGCAGCTCAGCGTGCGTAACGGCTCGATGGGCTATTCCATTCCGTCTGCCGTAGCAGCTTCGCTGCAGTTCCCCGAGCGCACCGTCATCACCATTGCTGGCGACGGCGAATACCTGATGAACGGCCAAGAGCTTGCCACCGCGGTGCAGGCAGGCGGGGCGTTTATGGCCGTGGTGATGAGCAACGCGGAATTCGGCACCATCCGCACCCACCAGCTCAACCACTACCCCAAGCGGGTATCCGGCACGCAGCTGAACAACCCAGATTTCGCTGCCGCCGCCGTTGCCTTCGGTGCGCACGGCGAAACAGTCACCGCTGACCAGGACGCCGCCGGGGCTGTCGAACGCGCCCTGGCTGCGGTGCGTGAAGGAAAACCGGCAGTGATTAACGTTATTACTGACCAAGCACTGTCCATCCCAACCATTCGCCAAAACACCGACGAATAACGCCGGGAACACACCGCCGCCGGCAACAACAGCGTGCCGCCCCGGCCGCCAGCACCCAGCTCACACAAGAAAGCAACCGCTATGAGCACAAACAACCACAGCGCCACCAGTGGCGCCAGCCCAGCAACTAGCACCGCAAAACAACAGGCGAAGAAAAACGCCGAGCCAGCCGGATCCACCTCATCGTGGGTGATCACGCTGTTCGGTACCGCCGTCGGCGCAGGCATCCTATTTTTGCCGATTAACGCCGGATCCTTCGGCTTCATCCCGTTGCTGTTCGCCACGATCATCGCGTTCCCACTGGTCTACTATTCCCACCGCACCTACGCGCGCATCGTCTCTGCAGCACCAGAAAAAGACCACGGCAAAGACGTTCTGGAACTGTGCACGCAATACCTCGGCCGCGGCGGCGGGGTCATCATCGCGATCTTGTACTGGATCGCCGTATTTTCCACCGTGCTCATTTACGGTGTCTCGATCACCAATGCCGTCGATAGTTTCATCGTCAACCAACTGGGTGGGCCTTCAATCAACCGCTGGATCTTGGCGACGCTGTGTGTTGGTTTAATGACAGCCGGGTTCGCCTTCGGCCGCAAACCAATGCTGTGGCTGGCGCAGATCCTGGTCTACCCACTGATCCTGTTCCTGGCGATTACCTCGATCTACCTGATTCCGCGCTGGGATATCTCCAGCTTTCTGGAATTCGACTATGACGGCGGCGGCTTCCTCTCCGTCGTCAAGGGTGTTTTGCTGATCCTGCCGGTGATGGTGTTCTCGTTCTCGCACATGGCAGCGCTTTCGCAGCTATCCGTCGACATGCAGCCGGCGCATGGCAAGAACACGGAAAAGCGCGTGTCCAAGATTGAGTTCTACACCGCGATCCTGCTGGTCGTATTCACCATGGTCTTCGTGTGGTCGTGCGTGCTGGCACTCGGCGCCGACGGTATGCGCGAGGCGCACGAGCAAAACATTCCGGTGCTGTCCTACTTCGCAAACGTCACCGGCACCCCGATCATGGCCGCAATCGCGCCGATGGTGGTGGTGTGCGCGATCGTGTCCTCGTACTTCGGCCACCTGCTGGGTAGTGAGGAAGGCACCGAGTACCTGTTCAAAACCGTCGCACCCAAAACCGCCGAACGTATCCCGCGCCGCAACCTGCTGATCGGCATCTACGTCTTCGCGTTCGCCGCCACCACCCTGGTCGCCGTGTTCAACCCGTCGATCGTGACCTTGGCGTCGCTGGTCGCTGGTGTTTTCGTGGTCTTTTTGGTCTACCTGCTGCCGGTCTACATGTTCCGCAACCTGGACGTGTACAAGCACGTCCGCAAAGACAAAGCCAACTACTTCGTATTGATCCTGGGCCTGATCATCATGGCCATCACCATCTGGGATCTGTTCTAATACTTGACGTTCAGGTTGCACCTGTAACCTCAATCCCGCATCACCCCCATCAACCAGGGCCCTGCTAACCCCCACCCGCATTCTCAGGAGGTCAGATTCATGCTGCGCAAAGATCTTAGCGAATTTCCTTATTACCGCCCCGGCAAAAGCGCCGAGGGTATGGTCAAGCTCTCATCCAATGAGGCCGACTACGCCCCGCCATCATTCGTGCAAGATGCCATCCACGCGGCCGTGCAGTATGGCAACCGCTATGGCGAATTCGGCTGCCCGGAACTTACCGCAGCACTCGCAGACTACCTAGGGGTTGGGGAGGATAATCTCTGCGTCGGCCCTGGTGCCTCCTCCATCGTGCAGCGTGCGGTGCGCATTACCTGCAACACCGGCGACGAGGTGGTTTTCCCGTGGCGCAGCTTCGAGGCCTACCCACTGTATGTGCGCATGGCGGGTGCCGTTCCGGTGACAGTTCCGCTTGCCGACGACTACAGCATCGATCTGCGCGCCTGCACCGAGGCCATCACGGACAAGACCAAACTGGTGATCCTGTGCAACCCGAATAACCCGACCGGTACGACGTTTAGCCGCGCCGAGTTCCGCGAGTTCATGGATATGGTGCCGGATGACCTCGTGGTGCTGATCGACGAGGCGTACTGGGAATTCAACGATGATCCCGACCGCCCGGATGCGGTACAGGAAATCCAGGACTACCCAAACCTGATTGGTGCACGCACCTTCTCTAAGGCCTTCGGCTTGGCAGGCTTGCGCGTCGGCTACGGCTTTGCCCAGCCAGAATTGGCGAAAGCACTGAACCTGGTGGCTTTGCCGCTGACGGTGACCGAAATGGCGGAGCAAGCAGCAATCGCTGCCCTGGCCAACCGCGATGCATTTACCCCGCGTGTAGAAGAGTCCAAGCGCCAGCGTGATCGCATCGCCCGTGCCGTCGGTGCCGCACCGTCGCAAGGCAACTTTGTGTGGCTACCGCGCGCGGACGCCGAGGATGTGGAAAAGCGCATTTTCGATGAAGGTGTGATCATCCGCCGTTACGGCGACGAAGGCGTGCGGATTTCCGTGACCAGTGAAAAAGAAGCCGACGCCTTCCTGAATGCATGGGAACGCGCAGGAATTAGTAAGGAAAGCTAGTGATGACGAACTCGGGTTTTTCTGGCCTCACCTTTTCTGGCCACGACTTTTCCGATGAAGCGTTCCTGCAGGATTTCGACACCATGTCCTCGCACGGGGCAACCGCAGACGGTGGTGTAGACCGCGAGGCGTGCACCCAGGCGGACCAGGAAAACCGCCAGTGGATGTCCCACGTGTTCGAGCGCACCACGGGCAACCCGGTCCAATTCGATGCCATCGCGAATCAGTTTTCCACCATCGAGTTCGTGCCCGGAGCGCCTTACGTGTTGCTGGGCTCGCACCTGGATTCGCAGCCGATGGCGGGGCGTTTCGACGGCGCTTATGGTGTGCTCGCAGGCGCTTATGCTGCCGGCCGGGTGCGGGCAGCGGTAGAAGCCGGTGAGATCACCCCGAAGTTCAACCTGGCAGTGGTCAACTGGTTTAACGAGGAAGGCTCGCGTTTTGCCCCCAGCATGATGGGCAGTTCGGTGGCGATCAACAAGATGGGCTTGGATGAGGCGTTGGAGTCCACCGATTTTTATGGCACCACCGTGCGCGAGGCTTTCGACGAGACCGGCTACCCTGGCGATGCCCATTTGCCAGAGATTGCCTCATACGCAGAGATCCACAACGAGCAGGGCAAGAACCTGGAGCAGGCCGGAGCACAGATCGGGTTGGTGACCGCGACGTGGGGCGCTCGGAAATTCCGGGTCGTCGTCCGTGGCGAGCAGGGCCACACCGGTTCGACGCTGATGGAAGATCGCCACGACGCGTTGTTTGGCGCCTCGATTGTGATTGCGCAGGCACGACGCATCGTCGACAAGTTTCCAGGCCAGCCGTTGCAAATCTCTGTTTCGCAGATGGAGGTCAAGCCGAATTCGCCGGTGACCATCGCACGCGAGGTCATTTTCAACGTCGATATCCGCTGCCCACACGCGGAAATTCTGGATCAGGCCGAGCAGCACCTAGAGACGGTGATTGCCGAGGCTGCCGACGAGGCACGCGTGAAGATCGATCGCACCTTGACGCACAGCTGGAATCAGAACGACTATTCACCGGCTGGCTGCGAACTCGCCCGCGAGGTTGCCGAAGAGCTGGGCTATTCGCACCGCGAGGTGATGACGGTCGCCGGGCACGATTCCACGAATATGAAAGACGAAGTGCCCACCGTGATGCTGTTTGTGCCGAGCGTCGACGGCATTTCGCACAACGAGGCCGAGTTAACTCTTGACGACGACTGCCTGGCCGGTTTGGACGTGTTTACTGGTGTGGTTCGGCGCTTGGTGGCTGGCGCGCTGCACGAATAACGGCCTGGACGGGTACGAGCTAAAACAATGTGGCATCCCCGGGCTGCGCCTTCGCGGTGGTAGCCCGGGGTTTGTGCTGTGCGCCTACGTCACGTGGAACGTCCGCAATGCGCACCTGCTGGCTCAGACTTTCTGAAGCCGCGAGTGCTTCCGCCAGCAATTCCTCGTCGCCGTGCAGGTTAGGATCGAGCCAGTCGTCGTGTAGTTCTTCCGGCAACAGTAGTGGCATGCGCGGGTGCACAGTGGAGGCTTCGGCGACAGCATCACGGGTGACCAGCGCATAGCTGAGAAGATCGCCCTCCGGCTGGTGAGAAGCAGCCACGATCGTCGCAATAGCAAAGCCTTGTGTGCCTGGTAATTCGAAGCGCTGGCCTTTTTCTATGTACCAATGTGCCGGGGCCAAGCCGCGGTGCTGGGCAAACGGTTTCTTCCATACGCGCGATTGCAGAAGTTTATCGTCGCGGGCGTTGAATGCGCTGAATTGGGCTGGCTCATTGCCTAAATGCAACCACCACCACGCAAGGTCTAGCTGGCGCTTGGCTTCCGGGGCGGTGTCATCAGAGGTGGTGTCATCAGAGGCCGTGCTCACCTTGGCGGTGATCAGGGGGTTTAGGTTGCGGGCTTTACGCCCAGTAATTTTCGCGGTGCCGACACGCTGGTCCATCCATTGCTCCAGGAGTTGCTGGCTTTCTGGTTGGAACAGCGGCTCGTAGTTCGGCAGTTCCATGGTCGGCTCGAGCCCGTACGTTGCACACATGGCCGCTAGCCTACCGGGGTCTGCTAGTCGAGAATCACGCCCTTTCGTAGGATGATGTTCCCGTATTGAGCGGTTTCTCCGGTAACGACCGTCAAATAAGAATCTTGCGCGCGCTCATAAAAGCTAAACCGCTCCAAGAATTCTGGTCTCGCGTTTGGATCATGTTCACGGATGAGCTTGTCGTAGGTATCCCACACCGGCGCGTCAGAATCACCCACTACCGGTGCCATCAGCGAATATTGTTTATCCTCGTATTGGTCGAGTTTGAACAGTGGCATGATCGCCGCAAGCAAAGCAGGGATGCCGATACCATCCATCCGGATAGTGCGTGCTCCATCACCGAATCGCGGGTAGTGGGCGTCGGCAAGCGTAATTTCGTCACCGTGTCCCATTGCGGATAATGCTGCCAGTAGTTCTGGAGTGAGCAAGGGTGAGATTCCGCGCAACATCGTTTACTTCTTCCCCATCGCTGGAGTCTCATCTATGTCGTCAGATTTTTGGTGCTTGATGGCATACAAACCAAAAGCACCGATGACAACGAAGCAGAGCAAGACGAAAGTGAAACCAATCTGTGGGTTGGTGGCGTCCTGAATCGCACCTTGGATCATCGGCGCGATCGCACCACCAATAATCGCCATGACCAGGCCAGAAGATGCGAACTTGGTATCGCGACCGACACCTGTCAACGAGATTCCGTAGATGGTTGGGAACAGCAACGAGATGCAAGCAGAAAGAGCGACGATACACAGCGCACCGAGAACATTGCCGGAAAGGATACCGATAATGGTGAAAACAACACCCAGCCCGCACATGATGGTCAACAGGTAACGGCCTTCGATTTTGCCCATCAGCCACACCATGACAAACCTGGCAACCAGGAAGAACACCAGCGAGATCTGCAGCCACCAGCCGGCAGTTTCTAGGTCAGCATCCAAGGTGTATTGAATATAGAACGGAATGAATGTCCAGATACAAGTCTGTGCTGCGACGTTGAAAAACTGTGCTACCACACCGAAACGGTAGGTTCCGTTGTTCCACAAACGACCGATGACGCCTTTGGGAACGTCGCTGAAGTCTGTTTCTTCCATCGCTTTGTTCTTCGGAACTTTCACGAAGAAGATGGACAGCGCCAGTGCAACGTAGAGTACTCCCAAGATGATGTATGGAATCATCACCTTTTCCAGTTCCTGGGAGGTTTGCTCCAGCAGCTGGTCTTCGGTTAATCCTGATTTGTCGACGGATTCACGAATATGAGGTGCTACCAACAGAGTGGCCATCAGCACACCGATATTGGCGCCAATCGGGTTGAATGCCTGCGCAAAGTTCAAACGCCGGGTTGCGTTTTTCTCCGGGCCAAGCGACATGACGTATGGGTTCGCGGAGGTTTCCACGATCGACAAACCGCCAGCAAGGATGAACAGTGCGGCGAGGAAAACACCGTAAGTCATGATCTGTGATGCCGGGAAGAACATGAAGGCACCGAGTGCAGCCATGCTCATGCCCAGAACGACGCCGCCTTTGAAACCAAGCTTGGTATTGATGATGGCGGCTGGAATTGCGAGCAAGAAATATGCTCCGAAATAGGCGAACTGCACCAGCGCGGACTGGAACGCGTTCATATCAAAAACTGAGCTGAAGACGTTGACCATTGGCGCTGTCAGATCAGTCGAAATTCCCCACGCCGCGAAACATGCAACGATCAGGATGAAGGGCAGCAGCAAACCGGGGTAAATGAACCCACTAGATTCTGCTTTCTTTCCTGCAGTAGTTTTTGGTGCTCTGGTAGATTCTGTTCCCGTGTTTTCTGTTGGGTTCAGATTTGCTTTCTCATTCATATCGCTTCCTTAGGATTGTGCAGACAGTGCTGCCTTAATGTGAGAAACATGGCGCTTATGCACCTGGGTTGTACAGGTATTTTTCTGTGCTCGACAGCGTCATTTCGCAGCTGTTTCCCGGCAACAGAGGCGGCATGTAATTGCCGTTTTTGATCACCACCGGGTCGACGAAATGCTCGTGCTGGTTATCGACGTATTCGATCAAACGGTTGTCCAAGGTGCATGACACCGACAAGTAATCGAACATCGCAAAATGTTGTACAGCCTCGCATAATCCGACGCCACCGGCGTGTGGAATAACGGGTTTATTGAACTTATGTGCCAGCAAGTATTCAATGATGAGTTCTTGTGGTCCGGCGACCCGAGTGGCATCTACCTGCATGATTCCAAAAGCATTCGCCTGCAAGAATTGCTTATACAGGATGCGCGACTGCATTTGTTCGCCGGTCGCAATCGGTATTGGATCAACTGCCCGTGCAATTGCTGCGTGCCCAAGCACGTCGTCGGGGCTAGTAGGTTCTTCCACAAACGCCAGATCGAACTCATGGAATTGCTTAATCCACTCAATCGCTTGTGGGACATCCCAGACTTGGTTCGCATCGACCGCCAAGCGCACATCGGGGCCAATCGCTTCCCTGGCAAGTGCCAGACGACGCAAATCGTCGTCAAGGTTTTGCCCGACCTTGAGTTTGATCAGCTGGAAACCCTTATCTTGGCTTTCTGTTTTGGCCAAACGAACCATCTTGTCGTCGGAATAACCCAACCATCCCGCCGCCGTGGAATAACCCGGGTAGCCGTGCGCGAGAAGATTATCAATACGCTCTTGCTGGCCGCGTTTTCCATCTTTCAGGAAGTCAATAGCTTCTTCTGGGGCTAAGGCATCCGTGAGATACCGGAAGTCCAGTGTCGCCACCAGGTCGGCTGGCTCCATTTCTGCTAACAGCCTCCAGAGCGGAACGCCTGCGCGTTTAGCCTTGAGATCCCAGAATGCGTTCAATACCGCACCAATGGCCATGTGTTCGACGCCCTTTTCCGGGCCGAGCCACCGCAATTGGGAATCATGCACCAGCTCATCCCACGCGCGTTTCATGTTGTCGAGGTACGGTTCGATTTCTTGGCCGATGAACCGTTGACTGAGGGATTCAATCGCTTTACAGGCAACATCATTGCCGCGCCCGATAGTGAAAACAAAACCGATACCGGTATTCCCGTCGTCAGCGTCCGTAGAGATTTCTACATACGCCGAGGAATAATCCGGGTCCGGGTTCATCGCATCAGAGCCGGAGAGTGACTGTGATGTCGGAAACCTAAAATCATAGGTTTTAATTTGCGTGATTCTGGACAATTGCGCCCTCCTTGCCGGATGGTGCTGCCGTACCCATAATCATGGAGTCCCATAATCGTGGAGTTTCATATGGCAGAACCGAGTTCCTAAGTTGTTTAGTTAGGAATGTAGTTCAAGTCACGAACACGCGCAAGGGGTTATGCAAATTACGTCGCAAATTACGCTAAGAATTACGCACATCTATCCACACACAAGGCCGTGCGACAATAGGTACTAGCCAGCCGGTCAGGCAAAGACTTCTCCCATAGACTTTTCACCTCATGCCATCCCCGATCCGCAAGGAGCACCCAGATAATGACCACGTCAAATGCTCGTCTCACAGCTGCCGACAAGACCTTAATTGTGCTGCAGGCAGCCATTGAACATGAGCGTTTTTCAGACATTGTCACCGCCACCGGCTTCGCGAAAGCTACAGTGCACCGAATCTTGCAAACCCTGCTTGACTACGAATTTGTCTACCTTGCTAGCGACGGAACCTACGCACCCGGCGTCACTTCACTTCGACTCGCCAGCCGAGCATTTAACTCCATCGACATTTCCGAAGTTGCAAACCCAGTTCTGACACAGCTTGCCGAGGAAACGGGCTACACCGTGCACGTCGGCGCACTCAACGTCAATGAAGCAATTTATGTTGCCAAACGCCAAGGGCCCACCCCGTATGAGATTCCCTCCACAATCGGCAAACGGCTTCCGCTGCACTCCACCGCAATCGGAAAATGCCTGCTAGCAGACATGGATAAATCCCAGTTAGAAAGCGTCGTCAAGCAAGCGGGCCTAGCTCCCCTAACCCCAAACACCATCACCACCCCAGAAGATCTCGATCAAGAAATTGCCGTGGTGCGCACCCGCGGTTACAGCTTCGATGATGAAGAAAATGTTCCAGGCATCCGCTGCATCGGTACACCAATCTTCGACCATTCCGGGAAAGCCACATATGGCATCTCTCTGACTTCGCTAGCCATGGAAAAGACGTTAAAGCAGATAGAACGCTTTGCCCCTTTAGTGACAGAAGCCGCTGCTGAAATCTCACACAATCTAGGTGCACACACCACAAAATACTCAAGCTAGCTCACATAAATTCGAATTACGGGTTCCATCTCACATTTTCTTGCGGTAGTATGAGACAAACAATGAAACAGGGTTTCACACCATAGAACCGAAGGATGGTGCGCAATGGACCTTCACCTCGACGAAAAAGTATTCGTCGTCACTGGCGGCATGGGCGGCATTGGCAAGGCAATCGTGTTTGCACTCGCTCGCGAGGGTGCAATTCCAGTAATTCTTGACCGCACTCCCCTGAGCGCGGACTACAAGACGGAAATCGAGAAATTGACGGCGAACTACGCTGCCTACGAAATCGATCTGAATGACACTGATGATATCGCCGGCATCATCGATGCTGCCTACCAGCGCTATGGACGTATCGATGGAATCGTGAATAATGCAGGCGCCAATGACAACAAATCCTTAGAAGAGACTTCCTGGCGCGAGTTTGAACAATCACTGCACAGCAATCTCACCCACTATTACGAGACCGTCCACGCGGCCCAAAAATACTTGCAAGATTCTGCTGGAGCGATCCTCAACATCGGTTCGAAAACCGCGCTTACTGGCCAGGGAAAAACCTCAGCCTATGCGGCCGCCAAGGGAGCCATCCTGGGACTTACCCGTGAATGGGCAGCGGCATTGGCGCCCCATGGGGTACGCGTTAACGCACTCGTGGTCGCAGAAGCCTGGACTCCCTTGTACGAGAAATGGATCAAAACCTTTGGTGACGAGGAAGCGCAACAAAAACGTCTCCAACTCATTACCGATGAGATTCCATTACACAACCGCATGACCACGGTCGAAGAGCTTGCTGATACCGCGGTATTTTTGCTGTCGGATCGTTCTTCGCACACGACCGGGCAATGGATCCATCCCGACGGCGGCTATGTGCACTTGGACCGGGCGCTGTAAAAAACGCACTGTAAAAACGCACTGTAAAAACACAGCCTAGTGAAACTAGCGAATTCGTAGGAAACGGCTTCGCAGGAAACGGCACAGTACATGACTAACCTGAAAATTTTCGATTCCCATATTCACGTATGGAATCTCGAAACCCAACGGCTCGACTGGCTCCACGGCGTGGATTCCCGATTGCACAGGTCTTTCAGCTTCGCTGACCTCAAGCAGGTCTATGCAGATTTAACTGAGCAAGGCCTGGTAGACGTCGAACTCACTGGCGCCTTGCACATCGAAGCAGATGTCGCTGACCCCGCCGACGAGGATGCTCGCATCAAAGCCATACTCTCGGATGAACCGTTATTAAAAGGGTTCGTTACGCACTCACGCCTGCAGAAAGACATGCATGTTACCCCAGATGCTGTCGGAGTACGGGAAGTATTGCATAACGACGACATCCCCCGCGGGCGCTGCTTAGAAAGCAGTTTCACCGCGGGTTGCAGGAACTTATCTAGCCAATCAAAGGTCTTTGATCTCTGCATACGCACCCCGGAATTAGCGGATTTTCATGCAGCGTATGAAAACTGTGCGGATGTCCGCGTTGTCATAGACCATTGCGGCAATGCCCAAAGACTCGACTACGAGTTTGCCGCCAACATGAGAGCTCTAGCTGAATACCCCAACGTGTACTGCAAACTCTCAGGGCTAAGTTACGACTCCACAACAGATGCCTACCAGCTATTGGAGTTTCTCGGAAAGATTTTTGGCCCCCAAAGGCTTATGTTTGCGTCGAACTGGCCTGTCATCGGTCTCTATAGCGATCTGTATACGCACATTTCGGCGCTACGCAAAGTATTCGGCGACGACCCCCGTGTGTTTTCCGATACCGCCGGTTACGTCTACAACTTACCTCGATAATTTGGAAGGAAACTAAATGTTTACAGGAGTGTACTGCCCGTCGATTACTCCGCTGCGAAGCGACGGCAGCATCGATTTTCCCGCCTGGGAGGCTCATCTCGAGCGCCTTATTTCTGGCGGTATTTCCGGTGTCTTGATCTTCGGCAGCATCGGTGAATTTTATGCGTTAAGCATGGAACAGAAGAAACAGGCAATCGAATTTGTTGGTCGTATTGCCAAAGGACGCATGCAATTTCTCATTGGTTCAGGCAGCACCAGAATTGCGGAAGCAAAAGAGCTCAACGCATACGGCTACGAACATGGCGCGGATGCAGCGGTTGTCGTCAGCCCATATTATTTCGGTCCCAGCGATGCATTGGCGACGAAGTATTTTACCGAGTTGGCCGAGGCTTCCGAGCTGCCCATCATGCTCTATAACTTCCCGGCCCGCACCGGTAATGATTTATCGCCAAAGCTGATCAGCACGATTGCTGCTGCACACCCGAATATCGTCGGGGTGAAAGATACGGTGGATTCCGCCGCCCACACCAGACGCGTAATCAGAGATGCCCCAGATGATTTTTCTGTGCTTTCTGGTTTTGATGAATACTATTTGCCGAACCGCATCGCTGGTGGTCAGGGTGTTCTGTGTGGGCTCACCAATGTCGTCCCCGAGATTTTCGGTGCTATGCACCGTGCGTATGAGTCCGGCGATGTCACGGCTGCAGCAGAATACGCGGGAAAGATTGCTGCTTTGATGTCTGTCTACGAGGTAGGTGATCACTTCATTCACACCATTAAGCATGCTGTGCGCTATGCCAGCGGAGCTGATTTCAGCACCGCCACGCATGAGCCATATATCGAGCTAACAACAGCACAGCAAGAAGAAATTGCTCGACTCATTGACGCTGCTCGCAGCTAATTGCTGCTGCACACGGCTAACCTAGTAATTACACCAACCAAGGAGTTTTCATGTCCAACTACCAGAACTACATCAACAACGAATTCGTCGAGCCAGCCGAATTCCACGACGTGCTCAACCCTTCAACCGGCGAGGTCATCGCGCAAGCCCCAGCATCCGATGCCGCCGCAGTGGATCAAGCAGTCCAGGCTGCAAAGGCTGCCCAGGCGGACTGGGCGAAGCTGCCCGCCGTCGAACGTGCAGGATACCTGACCAAAATTGCAGCAGAACTACGCAACCACGTGGACCGTTTCGCTGACTACCTGGTGCGCGAACAAGGTAAAGCCCGCGGCTTGGCCACAGTCGAGGTCAACTTCACCGCCGACTACCTGGACTACATGGCTGGTTTCGCCCGCCGCATCGAAGGCGAAGTTATCCCTTCCGATCGCCCAAACGAATCCATTTTCCTGACCTACCAGCCCATCGGCGTCGTCGGTGGCATCTTGCCGTGGAACTTCCCGTTCTTCCTCATCGTACGCAAAATGGCTCCGGCCCTGGTCACCGGCAACACCATCGTCATCAAGCCTTCGGATGAAACCCCGATCAACGCTTTCGAGTTCGCCAAACTGGTCGACGGCATCGGCCTGCCCAAGGGCGTGTTCAACATGGTCGGCGGCCGCGGCTCCGTGGTTGGCGATGCGCTGACCCGCCACAAGGACGTCGACATGATCTCGATGACGGGTTCGGTGGCTACTGGTAAGAAGATCATGGCTGCGGCTGCGGAGAACCTCACTCGCGTCAACCTGGAGCTGGGCGGTAAGGCACCAGCGATCGTGCTTGCCGACGCCGACCTGGACCTGGCAGCCACCGCCATCTGGAATTCGCGCGTGATCAACACCGGCCAGGTCTGTAACTGCGCGGAAGTCGTGCTGGTGGAAGAAGCCGTGCATGATGAGCTCGTCGCCAAGCTGAAGGAGAAATTCGAATCCACCCGCTATGGCGATACCTCCACCGAAGACGAGCTGGACATGGGCCCACTGATCAACCACGCTGGACTGAAAAACGTTGGTGACATGGTGCAAGCCGCCGTCGACGCCGGCGCCCAGGTGGTGTGTGGCGGTGCGGCTGCCGAGGACAAAGGCAAAGGCTTCTTCTACCAGCCGACGCTGCTCGATGGCGTCGAAAAGGGTGCCCCGATCACCCGTGAAGAGGTTTTCGGCCCAGTTCTGCCGGTGGTTAAGGTCAAGGATTTGGATGAGGCCATCGAGTTTGCCAACAGCTCGGACTACGGCCTGACCTCGTCGGTCTACACCGAAAACGTGCACAAAGCTCACAAAGCTGCTCGCGAGCTGCTCTACGGCGAGACCTACATCAACCGCGAAAATTTCGAGGCGATGCAGGGCTTCCACGCTGGCCGACGCAACTCCGGTATCGGCGGTGCCGACGGCAAGCACGGCATCATGGAATACGTCGAAACTCACGTGACCTACATCGAATCCAAGATGTAATTCCTAGGGTTTTGGCAGCAGACTTTTTGCTAACGTTATGGTCATGAAAAAGATTATTCCGCTGTGCATTGCTGCTGCCCTGACCTTGAGCGCGTGCTCTTCTGCCGACGAGGCCGCTGATTCTGTCAAAGACGCGGCTTCGGAAGCTTCAAGCACCGCATCCTCGGTTGCTTCGGGTGATGAGAAAACCACCAACAAGGATGGCGATTCCCGCATTGTGGATACCGAGCTCGGCGAGGTGGAAGTGCCTGCCGACGTGAAATCCGTCGTGGTACTCACCGGAAGCCGGGACCTCGATATTGCGCTCTCGTTAGAGCTGCCGGTCACCGGTTACCCGAAGGCACCAGAAGCGTTTGATCTGGATTCGCCGTTAGCCGAAGAGATCAAGCAAGCCGACGAAGATGGCGCAGAAACGCTGTACACCGCCGGTGATGAAGAAGTAGACATCGACGCTATTAAAAAGGCTGATCCGGACTTGATCATCGGTGCAGTCCAGGATGTCACCCCTATCCATGACGAGCTCAAAGAGATCGCCCCAGTTCTGCCAATCGGTGATTTTTCCACGGCTACCTGGGAAGATGATCTGATGTTGGTTGCATCTGCCACCGGCACTGAAGAAAAGGGTGGCAGCCTGATTGCCGATTATGAGAAACGCGTCGGCAAGCTGTCGGGCAAGTATGCCGATACACTGGCCGATCACAAGTTCGCCCCCGTCAGCTATGACGGCGAGGAATTCGTCATCAATGGCACGCGTTTGCTTTCGCAGGTGTTGCAGGATCTCGGCGCGGAACCATCCGAGGCTTTCAATGAGGCCTTAGAGGGTGTGACCGGCAAGTATGACATCGATGAGATCGCAAAGACTCTTGACGACGTTGATGCGCTGGTAGCACTAGTCAACGAGAAATCCGTCTGGCAGTCGCTGCAGTCGAATGCGCAGTTCGGCGCAATCCCTGCGGTACAGAACGAGACCGTGGTGCGCGCTGATGAGCAAACCCACGAAGGTGCCTACTACTCCGCGATGCACGCGGTGGATATCATCGAAGAACTGCTCGAGATGCTGGATGCGCAGAGCAAATAAGCCCAACTGCTGCGCTCGGCCCGGCTGCATGAGCTGGGCTCGGCTGCATGAGCCCAGCTACTGAAAATCCCGCGAACGCACCGCAAGCAACTCACTGATTTCTAGCGGTTCCAGCCGGTCAGCCACCACCGTGGCTGCCCCGCTCGCATTTTGCACTATCCCGCGCACCACCAAAGCTTTGGCGGTGCGCGCTAGTCTTTTCTGCCTCTTCCACAACCCCGGCGAAATCATCACGTTGATCAACCCGGTTTCGTCTTCCATTCCCAAAAACGTCGCCCCGCTCGCGGTGTTCGGGCGTTGCCGGTGGGTAATCATGCCTGCCACACGGATGCGTTTACCATCCGTAACCCGCAACAAATCCGCAGCACGCAGCACCTGTTGGCCTGCCAACGCATGCCGCAGCAACTCCATCGGCTGGGTATCTGGGGTTACTCCGGTGGTGGCAAGATCTGCCACCAGCATTTCAAAACCACTCATGCCGGGAAGTGCCGGAGCCGTAATCGCAGAAAGCCCCGGCAGCATACCCGGCTGTTCGGTAGCAGCCACACCGGCCACCCATTGTGCTTGCCGACGATCCAGCCCTAGTATTTCCAATGCCCCAGCGCGCGCAAGGGCTTCAATTTCGTTCACGGATGCCCCGGTTCGGCGCACCAGATCTGCAACCGAAGAATGCCGGTGCAACTGATCTTGAGCTGTAACAATGGCAGTAGCGGTTTTCGTCGACAAGCCTTTGACTGAACCAAGCCCCAAACGAATGGCACCTTCAGTCACGCTAGCTTCAACTTGCGAATTCAACACCGAAACCGGCAAGATTTTCACCCCGTGGCGCCGAGCATCCTGAATCAGAGACTGCGGAGAATAAAAACCCATCGGCTGGGCGCGCAGCAGCCCGACGCAGAACTCCGCTGGGTAGTAGCACTTGAACCAGGCGGAGAAAAACACCAGTGAGGCAAAAGACTGCGAATGCGATTCCGGAAACCCATAAGCGGCAAACGCGACGATCTTTGACCACAGCTTATAGGCTATTTCTGTCTCGATCTGGTTGGTTTCCCAACATCCGCGCAAAAAGCGTTCTTGCAGCGCAGCCATGCGCTCAGGTGAGCGCTTCGATCCCATCGCCCGGCGAAGATCATCGGCTTCTGCCCCACTAAAGCCAGCCGCGTCGACGGCAATGTGCATCAATTGTTCCTGAAATAAGGGGATGCCCAGGGTTTTCGCCAAAGCTTTTTCCAGCACAGGGTGGTCATAGGTGACCTTTTCCAGACCATCCCGCCGCCGCAAGTACGGGTGCACGGAACCTCCTTGGATCGGCCCAGGGCGAATCAGGGCGACTTCCACCACTAAATCGAAAAAACAGCGAGGCTTTAGCCGCGGCAAGGTGTTCAACTGCGCACGTGATTCCACCTGAAATACGCCCACGGCATCAGCCCGGCACAGCATGTCATAAACATTCTGGTCTGCCAGGTCGATTTCCCAAAGATTCACGGTATGCCCGTGTTGTTCCTGCACCAGGTCAATCATGTGGTGCAAAGCTTCCAGCATGCCCAGCCCCAGCAAGTCGAATTTCACCAAACCTGCGCCCGCGCAGCTGTCTTTATCCCATTGCACGACGCTGCGGCCTTCCATCGCCGCCCACTGCGTGGGCACCACGTCGGTGACTGGCCGGTCGCACAAAACCATACCCCCGGAATGAATCCCCAAATGGCGTGGTTGTCCTAGGAATTGCTCAGAAAGACCCACCACATTATCCGGAGGCTCTGTTTTGCCTTGCGCCCAGTTATCGGCAGCACCTTGGGGGAACCCCAGCGCACGAGCAGCATCACGAACCGCGCCTTTCCGGCGGTAGGTAATCACATTAGCCACCTGCGCAGCACGGTCACGCCCGTAAGTGGCATAGACGTATTGGATGACTTCTTCCCTGCGAGTGGATTCAATATCAAGGTCGATATCCGGTGGACCATCGCGGTCTGCCGACAAGAAGCGTTCGAATAGCAGCTGTGCACTGATTGGTTCCGCGTTGGTGATCCCCAGGCTAAAACACACCACAGAATTAGCTGCCGATCCCCTGCCCTGGGCCAAGATATTCTGTTTCACACAGAAATCGACGATATCCATCACGATCAAAAAATAGCCAGGAAACCCCAGTTTCTCGATAACCCTGAGCTCATGCGCAATCTGGTTTTTAGCTTTCTGATAAATCTGTTCCGGATACGCCTGGTAGCGTTGCCGGGCCCGCTCAAAGGTCAGCTGCCTTAGCCAGCTCATTTCAGTTTCTCCGTCAGGCACAGCAAAATGCGGTAAGCGCGGAGCCACGATATCCCAACTAAAAGCACATTCTGCAGCGATATCGACGGTTTCTTGCAGCAGCTGTTCCCGCCCCGGAGCTAAACGCAGCATGCCTCGGCCATCACGCAACCACTGTGCCCCCATCGGGTGAGTGTGCCAACTGGCTGTGTCCAGTGATTCGCGCTGCGCCAACGCGGCTTTGGCACTAGCTAGACGAGTTTCTTTACGGGTAGCAGCATGTGGGCTAGCGCTGATGATGGCACGAAGGCACGGCCTTCTCTGCGTAGTTTCCCCGTTGGTTCGACGTACTTCCAGACCTTGTGCGGCAGCTACTTGCATCGAATTCTCAGATTCTGGAGTTTTCACCGCCACAGCAGCGGAATCTAGAGCAGCAAAGTGATCAGCATCTTCCGGCAATAACTTAGATTCATAGTGCAGAACCAAGCTGTCTATTCCGAAGCATTCGATCAAGGTATCGAGCATGCTGAGCCAAGAATAGTCCACGAGAATATAGCATTGCCCGGCCAATTGCTTCGCCAAAGATTCCAAGCTTGGATACCGCGGGCGCCGATCATCACTAGCCATATGCGCAGCCGCCATCACCCGAGACAACAACCGGTAGCCTTCCGGGGTGCGCGCCAGCACGGTAAGACTGCCATGGTCCAGGCTCAACCGGGCACCAAACACCGTCGGCAAGCCCATTTTAGCTGCGGCTTCAGCAAAGACGATGGAACCATAAAAGCCGTCGTGATCGCAGATTCCCAACGCGGTCAGCCCCAATTGACAGGCACGTTCCACCAGGGCTTCTGGATCCGAAGCCCCCGCAAGGAAACTATAGGAGCTCACCGCAGTTAATTCCGCAAAGGCGGGGCCGTCGGCAAGCTTATATCCTGCAGAATCTTGCGAGGTAGAGACAATATCAGCATTTGCGGGCAGCGATACGGGGGTAGGCACCGGCCGCCCGGATAAGATCCTTTCCAAACGAGACCATGACAGCCCCGCACCACCGTTGAAATTCATGAGTGCAACCCTACACAGAAACCCGAACATATGCGTATATATTTTCGAACAAAGCAAAATCCAGACGCCCCATAACAGCGGCATTTGAACAAAAATGTAGACAAAGCTGTACAGTGTCTGCTAGATTCCACGTCATTGCATCCGCATACACCAAGGGCCAAACACTGAGGGCCAAAACTGCATGCTGGAAACTCCCATGAAAGGACCCCACAAGCTATGAAGATCCGTCGCATTATTGCAGGCAGCACCGCTGCACTGACCGCAGCCACCCTGGTTGCCTGCTCCAGCGATGACTCCGCCAATTCCGCTAACGGTGAAGGCGGATACTCCAAAGACGACACCATCGTTATCGGCACCACCGATGCTTCGATGCCATCGTGGGCAGTATTCGAAGAAGTCGCGGAAGAGCACGGCTTCAACATCGATCTGCGCAACTTCGCGGAATACTCCACCCCCAACCCTGCGCTAACCCAGGGCGAACTGGATACCAACAAATTCCAGCACCTGATGTACTTGGCGCAGCACAACATTGGCTCCGGCGATGACCTGGCGCCACTGGTTTCCACAGAGATCTACCCATTGGGCCTGTACTGGAAGGACGCCGAAAAGCTCGACGTCAAGGAGATCGAAGGCGAAGAAATCGCCATCCCGAACGACACCGTGAACCAGGGCCGCGCACTGTTGCTGCTGCAAGAAGCTGGCTTGATCAAGCTGACCGGCGATTCCAAGTACACCCCAACCCCGGCTGATATCGACAAAGACGCTTCCAAGGTCACCGTCACCCCAATCGACGCTGCCCAGACCGCACGTCTGTACGGCGAAGGCCGCCCTGCTGTGATCAACAACTCCTTCCTGGAGAAGGCCAACATTGATCCAAAGGAAGCCATCTTCGAAGATGATCCAAATGGTGAAGGCGCCGAGCCATACATCAACCTATGGGCCGTGCGTGCCGACGACGTCGACGACGCTGTACTGAACGAACTGGCAGAACTGTGGCACGACGAACGCGTCGCAGAAGCTGTACGCGAAGAATCCGGCGGCACCGCCGTGCAAATCAAGCGTTCACGCGCAGAACTGCAAGAGATCCTGGACAAGCTGGAAGAGGAACTACAGCAAGGCTAATTCGGAGCACATTCGGGACTCATCCGAATATTTCCGACCAGGCTAGTAACGAAATACGCTTAGTCACGGCTAACATAGCTGCGACTAAGCGTTTTCCGTCTAAGAAGAAATGATGGTTTTTCGTGGTAAAACACTCGGGCCAAGGCCCTGCTAGCGGAAGTGGCGAACGCCGCGGCACCCGCATCGAATTCACCAACGTCGAGAAGGTCTTTGAGAGCAAGAAGAAAGGCTCTGCGAAGGTCACCGCCGTCGACGATGTCACTTTGACTGTTGAGTCCGGTGAAGTCATCGGCATCATCGGCTATTCCGGCGCGGGTAAATCCACCCTGGTGCGCCTGATCAACGGCCTAGATTCACCTACTTCCGGTTCGTTAAAACTCGACGGCACAGAGATCGTCGGCATGTCGGAAGCGAAAATGCGCGGATTACGCCGCAATATCGGGATGATCTTCCAGCAATTCAACCTGTTTAATTCCCGTACCGCAGCCGCAAATATCGAGTTCCCACTGAAGCTCGCCGGTATCGCAAAAGCCGAACGCAAAAAACGCGTGCAAGAGCTGCTCGAATTCGTCGGTCTTGGCGAACGTGGCAACTCCTACCCCGAGCAGCTATCCGGCGGACAGAAACAGCGCGTCGGCATTGCCCGCGCCCTGGCGACAAACCCGTCGCTGTTGCTAGCCGACGAAGCCACCTCCGCACTCGACCCAGAAACCACCCAGGAGATCCTGGATGTGCTGCGTAAGGTCAACCAAGAATTCGGAATCACCATCGTAGTGATTACCCACGAAATGGAAGTCGTGCGCTCCATCGCGGATAAAGTCGCGGTGATGGAAAACGGCTCCGTCGTGGAATACGGCGAGATTTACGAAGTATTTTCTGCGCCGAAAACGGACGTCGCCAAGCGATTCGTCGCTACTGCCCTGCGCAATGAACCGGACTCTATCGAAGCCGATGACCTACTGGCCCACGACGGGCGCTTGTTCACCATCGAGCTGACCGAAAACTCCGGGTTCTTTGAAGCCGCCGCCGCGCTACGTTCAGCAGGTGGTTCCATCAATATCGTGCATGGTGGCGTCACCACCCTGCAGCAGCAGTCCTTCGGCAAGATGACTGTGCGTCTCAACGGCTCTGATGACACCATCGATGAGTTCTACCGCACCCTATCCCAGCGCACCCACATTGAGGAGATTAAGCGATGATTTCCGCAGCTGATACCAACTGGGACCGCCTGGGCCCCATGTTTTCCGACGCAATCGTCGACACAGTGGTCATGGTTGCTTTCGCCATGGCCGTCGGCGGCATCCTCGGCCTGGTCACCGGCGTTTTCCTGTTCACCACCCGCGAAAATGGGATCCTGCAGAATAAATTCTTCTACACGGTCCTGAACATTCTGGTGAACTTCGTCCGCCCAATCCCGTTCATCATTTTGCTGGCGTTGCTACAACCAGTGACTGTGGGAGTGATCGGCTCCTCCATCGGCCGCGAACCCGCGGCATTTGTGATGGGGATTGCCGCCACCTTCGCGGTTGCGCGTATCGTCGAACAGAACTTGGTGGCGATTGACCCAGGCATTATCGAAGCCGCCCGCGCAATGGGTGCTGGCCCGTGGCGGATCATCACGCGCGTGATCCTGCCAGAAGCCCTGGGGCCATTGGTCCTGGGTTACACCTTCATCTTCATCGCGATCGTCGACATGTCCGCGATGGCCGGCTACGTCGGTGGTGGCGGTTTGGGCGATTTCGCCATCGTCTACGGACACCGCGCCTTCAACTACGAGGTCACGCTGGTTGCTACTGCCGTGATCATCCTGATGGTGCAGGCCGCGCAGTTCTTCGGCAACTGGTTGTCCAAAAAGATCATGCGGCGCTAGATCACTGGCGTTAGATCATGCACCGCTAGTGTCCGCCCCTTTACTACCGCCCAGCCCGGCTTAATCGCCGGGCTTTTTCCATACGAACAGCACGTCATTAAACACAACTGCAGTCAGGTTACTGTCCGGTAGTCGGCGTGGTCATACCCGGCAAGGTTGCGTCACCAGGGAAAAGCCTTGGCCCAACCCACAACATGACGTAAACCAACCCGACAAGCACAGGAATCTCGACCATCGGACCTATTGTTCCAGCTAACGCTTGTGCGGAATGCGCTCCGAAAGTACCGATGGATACGGCAATAGCCAATTCGAAATTATTTCCGGCAGCTGTAAACGACACCGACGAAGACTGCGCATAATTCATCCCCACCAGTTTTGAAACAACCAACGACACAGCAAACATCCCAACAAAATAAAGCAGCAATGGGACGGCTACACGAACTACTGCCGTTGGTTGCGCTGCAATGTGTTCACCCTGCAGGGAAAACAATAAAACGATGGTGTACAACAGCCCAAGCAGCGCCAATGGTGAAATAGCTGGCAAAAATTTCGTTTCATACCACTGCCGCCCTTTAATATTTTCTCCCACACCCCGGGACAAAGCACCAGCAACCAGAGGCACTCCGAGGAACACCAACACAGAACTCACGATGGTCCAGAAGGAAAACTCCACTTCGCTGGCACCCAGCCCCAACCATTGGGGTAATACTTGCAGATAAAACCAGCCAAGCAGCCCGAACATAAGTACCTGAAATACAGAGTTAATAGCCACCAAAACAGCTGTAGCTTCCCGGTCACCACAGGATAGATCTGACCACACCAGCACCATTGCAATGCACCTGGCCAAGCCAACGATGATTAATCCAGTACGAAGTTCCGGCTGATCAGGTAAGAAAAACCACGCCAATGCAAACATGAAGGCTGGCCCCACCAGCCAATTAAGCACGATTGATACTGTCATCAACCGCTTATCTGCAACGATCTTGCGGGTTTTATCGTAACGAACTTTCGCTAGAGGCGGGTACATCATCACCAGCAAACCGAGTGTAATAGGCAAAGAAATACCACCTACTTCTAGCCGCGCCAGCGTTTCTCCGATTCCCGGCATCGTGCGCCCCAGGAGTAGTCCAACACCCATCGCGACGAGGATCCATACCGGTAAAAATCGATT
The DNA here is from genome assembly GCF_030826625.1 of Corynebacterium sp. Lineage (GTDB taxonomy): Bacteria > Actinomycetota > Actinomycetes > Mycobacteriales > Mycobacteriaceae > Corynebacterium. The sequence continues at coordinate 22,428 of NZ_JAPJNQ010000019.1, forward strand.
CAACCAGGACATACGCGGACGTTGGGCAACGGTCATAAAACTCCTTAAAAACAATTCTGAACATCAAGCCAGAATCCTAAACTTATATCGATAGCTATCAATATTTTATATCGATAGCCGTCAATATAAAATAGTTGTTATGACCTCCCCAGAGACTCTCCCGCTGACTGATCTCACCTCCTGTTGTTCCCTGGGATCTGGCCTTTTGACCAAAAGTGAAGCTGAACGCTATTCCATTCTGTTCACAGCGCTGTCCGATCCCACCCGCCTACGATTGCTCTCGCGGCTAGCTGCGGAGGGATGCGAACCAGTTAGCGTCGCAGAGTTAACAGAATTATCAGGGTTGAGCCAACCTACCGTATCCCATCATTTAGCACGCTTAACCGAGGTCGGCTTATTGACCAAGGTACGAATCGGCCGTACGGTCACCCACCGCGTGCGTCCACAGCTTTTCGCAGAACTACGTACCGTCCTGCAGATCGGATAGAACTAAGCAAACAGCAACGGCGACACGATGGAAGGCAAGACAGCGCAAGGGACAAAATCTATGAATACGACCGGCACACGCGCTCACGAACGCAACCCCAACATTGACCACCCCAACATTGACCACCACGAAGCCATCATTATTGGAGGGGGCCAAGCCGGCCTAGCTACCGCATACTATCTACTGCGCGCTGGGGTCGACACCCTCGTTCTGGATGATCAAGACGCCCCTGGCGGGGCATGGCGTCACGTATGGCCGTCCATGACGTTGTTTTCCACCGCGAGTTTTTCTAATCTTCCGGGCAAACCTATGCCACAATACGACGGCTTCCCTCCGGCTGATCACGTCGTTGCTTATTTAGAAAAATACGAGAAGCGTTACCAGATTCCCGTCGAACGCCCCGTACACGTTGACCAGGTAGAACGGAAAGACGACGGCTACCAGGTTTTTGCTGGCGAGCAGTCCTGGACCGCAACACACATCGTCGCTGCCACTGGAACCTGGTCTAGCCCTTTTGTTCCGCATTACCCAGGCACGTTTGACGGCACCCAGTGGCATTCCGCGAATTATCCCGGGCCGGAACCCTTCCGCGATTCTTCTGTCGCTGTAGTAGGTGCCGGAAACTCTGCGGCACAAATAGCCGCCGAACTCACCGACTATGCCGATGTCACCTGGTACACCCGGCATGAACCACGCTGGATGCCTGATGATGTCGATGGCCGCGTGTTATTTCGCCGCAACAGAAAACGAACCCTAGCCCTGCAACGCGGTGACAAAGATCCTGGGGCTGATAGCAACCTGGGTGATATCGTCGTACTGCCGAAAGTGCGCGAGGCTCGTGATTCCGGGCGGTTGCAGGCAACGCCCATATTTGACTCACTCGATGAGGTAAGCACCGATCACCTTATTTGGTGCACAGGTTTCCGCCCGGCACTAAAACCGATTCGCCATCTGCTCAATGGCACGACACCAAAATATACCGATCTACACTTAGTCGGTTACGGTGACTGGACCGGCCCCGGGTCAGCCACGATCAACGGAGTCGGCCCCTTCGCCAAAGAAACCGCACGGAAAATCGCAGCCACATTCGGGAAAGAAGTGAAATAACCGGCGCGAAAATATCAGGACGCCGCTAAATCAGTGACCACCCAGCCCGGCTTCGTCGCAGGGTTTTTCCCGCAGGAAGCCACGACGCCGTCGAATAGCTTGTTCTCCAACCTCACTTGCCACACACGACCATCGCGGTGGCCGACCTTTACCGCGCAAGTTTCGGCGCTGGAATCGCTAGACTCCAGCCGCTGAGCAAAAACCATATCTTGGTAATAGAGCTGCTCACCGGCGGCCAACAATTCACCGGCCACCGCTACTTCCGCGGCCTGGCTCGGCTCATCGTAGATTCCCCGCCCACGGTTGGCGGGATGAAAATATTGGCCTTCTTCGGCCGCATGCAAAAGTTCACCACCAGCCTGCTCATTCAGCCGTCCAAAGCTATAGCCCCACGGCAGCAACAGCATCGCCGGTGCAAACCTGTGGCCTTTAGTGTGCGAGGTTTCCCAGACCACGTCACCGGTAGACGATTTCGTTTCCAAGTATGCAGCCAGCGGACGTCCTTTCACCGCGCAGCAAATGTCGCGTTTAGCGTGCGTGCATACCAGGAGCAGTGGATCACGGCTGGGTCGGGCAGCAAATTGTTTATTGTTCCCCGGCCCTGTCAGATCCAGTTGCAGAATATCTTCCGGCCCATCGATATAAAGTAGCTCCGTATATGCCTGTTCCGGATACACCAAATACACCCGGTGCTGACGGGGCATCTGGTGCCCGGCGCGACCAGGTTTGCGGATAAGTTGGAACCCCACCCCAGAACCCAAGTGCTCTTTGATTTTCTTGGAAAGCTCCACGCCGAAAGTATCACCATCAAGTACGTCATGGCTCCAGCCCGCGGGCCATTCAAAAACCACATACATCCGGTCGCGTTTAGCGGTGCCAGGTAATGGTTCTATTTGCACATCAGAGCATCGTGGATTGTGGTTCCGGGATTCAGGTTCAGTCATACCCCCAGCCTAGAACACAATTAGGCAACGATTTGGTTGAGCCTTTCTATCGCTTTGCTTTTGTACGCTGATTGTCTTGGCCCCCAGTATTGTGGGCGACTACGGTAATGAATATGGTTTCCCGGAAGCGATACGTGCCAGGCTTAGCTACTGCGGTAGCAAGCTGTCTGCTGTTAGGCGCATGCATGGATTCCGGGACGAATGTTGCCGGGATGGGGTCCGGGGGGCACCGGCCTGATGACCATTCCGTGAATTCACATCCCGCGCACACGGATGCTGTTGAAAAAGCACAGACGGGAAGCGCAGGTTCCGACGGTGCTCTTACCCCGCAAACTCCAGCCTCGCCACAGCCTGAGCATTCGGCACCGGCGGGTTTGACGGCTCTGGGCGATGCTAATGGCGCGCCAAAGACGGAGCGTTTGGAGGCACCGGCCCAATTGGCTGTCACAGATATTCGCATTGCTGGGCATGATGATTTCGATCGTGTGGTTTTTGAAATGGCAGGCAACGGCATGCCGGGCTGGTATGTCTCTTATACCGAACAGCCCTTCTATCAGGGCTCGGGCCGCACTGTGGATATGGAGCATTTCGTGGCCTTGAATATCAACATCGACGGCGTGGTGCGCTCGGATGAGATTGCAAAGGATCTTCCCAGTCCAGATTATGACGAGGTAGCCAAACTAGACTCTGATCTGGGCAAGCAGCTCGGCGTCGTCAAGGAGTTCATCCCTGGTGGTATGCATGACGGCCGTGCCCAGTATTTCCTGGGGTTGGATATGAAACAGCCATTTTCGGTACAGGTTTTACGGGGACCGACGCGGCTGGTCATTGATATTCTGCATTAGTACATGGCTTCGATACACCAAGCACGGTGTTGCCACACTAAGAGCCACGCTTTTGGGTGCTGCTCACCGGCGCTCTTGCCGACGAGCTGCATCCGCGCGAGCCGCTGGCTTTCATCAGAAATCTCGCTTTCCCACCATCCGGTGTCCACGGGCCATGGCACCGACCAACCAAGCACCTGGAATTTCTTTTTTCCCCAGGACATGCCGACGGGGTCGGCACTCAACAGTGCCTCTGCGGTGACAAAAACCGGGTTGCCGTGTTTGTCTACCAAGCGCACTCGGCTGGCGGGGTGATCCAGCCCGCCACCCAGTCGCGTTGGTAGTGGTGAGGGGATGGCACCGATCCATTCTGCATTGTGCCGGCCAGGTTCCCGAATATTTTCTGCAGCCTGCCCATAGGGCAAAAAGCGCACACGCTCGGCAACTCCCCTACCGCCAACAGCATGCGGTTGTTGTACGGCATCAAAACCGAGCATCGACTGCAAACGAGACACCACGGTGGTAGTGGTTTCTTCTGCCACGGCAGTATCGGCTTCAATGATGGAGCCGGTGGTTGTCGGAGTTTGGGTTTCCAATGGGATCAGGGATAATTCCACGATCGCCCCGGCCCCGCCGCTGGAAAGCCATCCATCGAGTTGCCAGCGTACGCGTTCGGCAGTGGCGTGTTCTGTCAATGCCGTGGTGGTGCGCCAGACTTTAGAAATCGTCGTTCCGTCGTCAGTTTCTGCGGCAATTTTGATGCGCACACAATTCAGCCCCTGTGCGGCTAGTTGCTGGTGCACCTGGTCGGCGAGCATGCGCGCAATAAAGGCGGCTTCATCAACACGCGTGATGGGCTCTTCCGGTGCGATGGTAGCCGACAGGTCCAGCTCTGTTGCATCGGGAGCGACGTTGCGTTGCTGTTGCGCGCTAGCGATGCGGTGGCAGTGCAGACCCGCGCTGCCGAAGCGAGTGCTGATCGCGGTGGTAGGCAGTTCAGTAAGCTCCCCCAAGGTGGAAATACCTAGACCACCAAGGGTTTCCACGGTGTCTTTCTGACAGCCCAACGCGGGTTCTGCGAGCAGCACAGACAGTGGTTGCTGCCGCAAGAATGCCGCGGACTCACGGGGCTGGACAACTGATCCAAGCACACGGTGCCGGGCAGCAATGATGGCAGTGGGTAACTCGTCGGCAGCCCCAACGGTGGCATCGATTCCCTCGTGTGCAGCAGCATCAATGAAATGTTCCAAGGCGGCTTGTTCACTGCCGTAGAAACGCGTGGCGGCAGTCAGGTTCAGCGCAACCATCCCAGGGCGCAGCACCTCAAGGGATGCAGAGACATCCTCCAGTTCCTCGACAATGGCGCTAAACAGGCGGCCGTCACGTTGCGGGTCGGTATCACGCACCAGCATGGATGGGCACAATGCTTGGGCTGCGCGCAGTTTCATGCCACGGCGTACCCCATGACCGCGGGCTTTATCGCAGCACGCTGTGATGCGATGGTTGCTGGCCAATGCGATAGCCGGGCTTTCTGCGCTCATGGACTGGCGGTTTTCTTCCAGCAATGCGGCTTGCACTGGCCAGTCTGGAAACCACAACACAGCAATGCGGTTGTTTACCCTGCGGGAATGCTGTTGTATTTCTGCTGCAGGCTGAATGCTTCGTTCTGCTGTCGGGTGAATGCGAGACGGAACCGTGGCAGTCATTTACTGCACCGCCTGTAGTGGTTCGGCGCTGACTGGTTCGACGCTGCTAGGTACTGCGGCGCCAGGTACGGAGGCGTTAGGCACTGCGCTGGAGCGCGCACCGCACGTGAGCATGACCGGCCCATTCCGGTGGGTTTTGCTGTAGGAGCTGACCGCAATTTCTGTATTTCGGATGCGCCCAGTACCGCAACCGATGCCAGCAAAACCAGTGACCTGAGCATTAATTGTCAATGCCGGTGAGGGCACTTGTGCACCAACAGTGAGCACAGCCGCCCTACCCTTGCGGATTTTCGCCAGTAGCGGGCGTGCTTGTGAAGGACTCAACGTGTGAGTACGCGGGCTGCGATAAATCAGCACATCCACGCCTTCTGCCAGTACGCCGAGCACCGTCATCCATTCCTTTCCTGGATGAGGAACCGAAATGATTTTGGAGAGATCTCCGTTTTCTGCGACCTGGGCCAAGGAGAGTTCCGACCAGTTCACAATAGCGATTGCTTTTCCTTGTACGCTCATATGTGCGATAAGTTCAGCGACGAGTGCAGGGCAGTCATTACAATGAGTGACAGAGTTTTTTGGCAGCCCACCGGTGGGAATGACCCTAGAGAGCTGACCAGAAAATTCCACTACACGGTATGAACCGACAGAAGCTTCGCCTGCTGCAAAAGCAGAATCAACACTGTGCAGACGTCGTTTTTGTTGCACGGGAGCCAAGCTCGATGCGGACTCCAAGCCAGAAATTTTATTCCGCAACGATGCCACACGCTCCGCACGCACGTCGGCAAGCGCAGCTGCAGATTCCTGCTGCTCCTGCCCGCTCACCGAACGAATGCCTGTTTGATTCATAACAGAAGTATGGCACAGGTTTTCTAAACACGCAACCATGTTCGAACACTTGGAGCTATCAAGGATCTAACATTTACAATGCGTAGACCCAGAAAATCAGATCATTTTCCATACATGCTGCCCCTACCTAAAATTTAGTTATTGGCAAGGTTAGGCAAAGTTTAATAAAATTATCTTATCCAAGAGGGGTTTCTGCATAAGCACAGGGTTGTCAAGCCCACTGACTGGGAGGAAAAATAAAAAATCTAATAACCAGGAAATTAACTACAACAATTCTAGTGGCGGCGGTATCTCTTGGTACTATTCAAAGCCAGGCTCATGCCGGAATTTCAGGAATTCGTGAGAATTGCTATTAAAAAATGCGGATTCATAACGTTGTATCCATAGTACTAGCGTTAATTGCCATCATATTGACTATTACCGAAATAGCTTCGACATTAGCGACGATGGCAATAGCGACACTAGCACTGATCGTTTTCATCTCCGGAGCTGAGACTCGAAAGCGCTAGCGCCAAGCGCCTGAAGCAAACTGAGATCTAAACTAGCTTCAGGCCCAGCATTGTCAACTACTCCTTATTCCCACTCGATGGTTCCTGGTGGCTTGGAAGTCACGTCGACGACCACTCGGTTGACCTCTGTCACCTCATTGGTGATACGCGTCGAGATCGTCTCCAGCACCTCATAAGGCACGCGGGTCCAGTCAGCGGTCATTGCATCTTCCGAGGACACCGGGCGCAGCACAATCGGGTGACCGTAGGTACGGCCATCGCCCTGCACACCGACAGAGCGTACGTCGGCAAGCAAAACCACTGGGCACTGCCAGATCTCTGCATCCATGCCTGCGGCCGTCAGCTCTTCACGGGCAATCAGATCTGCCGCGCGCAGGGTTTCCAAACGGTCTGCGGTAACCTCACCGATGATGCGGATGCCCAAGCCCGGACCAGGGAATGGCTGGCGGGAGACAATTTCATCCGGCAAGCCCAATTCACGCCCCACGGCACGAACCTCATCTTTGAACAGCAGACGCAGTGGCTCAACAAGCTCAAATTCCACGTCGTCCGGCAAACCACCGACGTTGTGGTGCGATTTAATATTCGCCGTGCCCGATCCCCCGCCGGATTCCACGACGTCTGGATACAGCGTGCCCTGCACCAGGAAGTCCACGGAAGCACCCTCCGGGGCATCATCCAACACGCCAGCCACGGCGCGCTCGAAGGAACGGATGAACTCCGCACCAATCGCCTTACGCTTGGCTTCCGGATCGGTAACACCGGCTAGCTTGTTCAAGAAAGCCTCACGCTCATCGACCGTAACCAGGCGTGCACCGGTTGCGGCAACGAAATCCTGCTCGACCTGCTCGCGCTCACCAGAGCGCAGCAGCCCGTGATCAACGAAAACACAGGTCAACCGGTCACCAATCGCGCGCTGCACCAGCGCTGCAGCCACCGCGGAGTCCACACCACCGGACAGACCACAAATCGCGCGGCCTTCCCCGATCTGGGCACGGACATCTGCCACCAGAGACTCAGCAATAGCGCCTGGAGTCCACGTCGGCTGCAAGCCCGCGACCTGCGTCAAGAAGCGCTCCAGCACCTGCTGGCCATGCGGGCTGTGCAAAACCTCTGGATGATACTGCACGCCAGCCATCTTCTTTTCCAGGCACTCAAATGCGGCCACCGGTGCGCCGGCCGAAGTTGCGGTGACTTCAAAACCTTCCGGCGCCTGAGAGACGGAATCGCCGTGCGACATCCACACCTTGTGGG
>NZ_JAPJNQ010000117.1 GCF_030826625.1 Corynebacterium sp.
GCTAGGGGTGTAGATATTCGGGGTTTGGCACACACTTTTTGTCGTTTAACCCCAAAAAGAAACAACCGCCGACTTTCGCCGACGGTTGTTTCTATTCCCATGACTGATTATTTTAGATGGTTGAGCCGGAGCCTGCCCCTCCATCACCTCTTGAGGTAACCCTCACCTTACGGCCCTATACTAAGGGTTGTCAACCCCTTTAACTAAAACTTTTGTATTTTTATTCATCCATCTAAAGTCTTGAGCGTTTCTGCAGGTCACACGCCCTTATGTTTCAACTTGGCTTTTCGACGCCCACTATTGCCGCTCCGCGCGCGTCAATCAGGCCTAGACTAGAGATATCTCTGCGACTAGAGATCTCTCTGCACTGAGTTCCTGCATAAACCTACGCTCATCCACAGGTTCTGGCCACGAACTCTAACCACGAATCCTGGCCACGGGTTCTGGCCACAAGCTCTAACGAGGAACTCCAGCGCACGCTCCAGCTCACAACAGTCTCGAGAAATTAGGTACGAGTTATGGCACGTGAAGCACATAATCCTGCGACCGACAAGGGCACGACCAAACGCAGCACGACCAAACACAACACCACACTCCACACCGAGCACGACGCAGAGCAGCACAACGCAGAATCCTTCACCGAATCTGTCAGCAACTCCCTAACCCGCCTGAAAAACTCCCTGCGCAGGCACCTGAGCCAACAGTGGACAGAACTCACCTCCCCGTCGTTCAGCGTGCCCGCCTCCAAATTGCCGGAAAAACTCGCCGCGCACGCCACAGAAGTCTCGGCAACTAAAATTCCAGACAGCGTGCTCAGCGAGATCGCGGAGTCGCTCAATGCACGTGGCGCACACTCCGCACACCACAACGGCCAAGACGAATCCGACTACAACTTCGACACTTCACTGCACCTACCACTCGGGGCCCGTTTTAAGCCTCGCGGGATCTTCGAAGACGATTGGTCCACCCGCCCCAGCGCACAACGCCCCTGGCCGATCATCTTGATCCACGGCACCGTCGACACCAAAGGCGTGTGGCAAGAACTCGGCACCGAACTACGCCAGGACGGCTGGTGCGTGTTCGCCCCGGATTACGGCAAACGTGGCACCGCCGCCATGCAAGAATCCGCTCTCCAACTCGGCGCCTATATCGAGGCAGTTCGCACGGTCACAGGCACAGAACAAGTAATCCTCATCGGACATTCACAAGGTGGCCTGCTCGCCCGTTACTGGATGCGCACCTCCGGCAATCCCGCGCACGTTAAACATCTCGTCAGCCTCTCCGCGCCGAATCATGGCACCACCATGGGCGGCATCCTAAGCCCGCTGGCTTCCAATGGTCTGACCGAAAACATCATGCACTCGTTGATCCGTTCCTGGTTCGGGCCGGTGGGTTTCCAACAGATCACCGGATCAGAAATCTTCGAGGTATTCGACGACGAAGAGCTTGACGACGGCGTCTCCTACACCTGCCTCGCCAGCCGACAAGATACCGTCGTCCAGCCACCCGAGACCTGCTTTCTCAACGGGCCGGCCGACCGCGTGCGCAACGTGTGGGTGCAAGACATCTTCCCGCGCGCGCATGTGCAGCACCAGGATATGCCCATCAACAAGTACGTGCGCGCGCTCATTCGCACTGGGCTGGAAAAAGAACTAGAGAGCGAGTCGGTCCAATAGCTCATCAAAGGCAGGGCCAACCTGGCTGCGCCACAGCACATCCACCCGCGCATCAGCCCGGCCCGGACCACCGTTAATCACCGCCACTGGACGCCCACTGGACAGCATGTCCAGCACAAAGCGGTAGCCGCTCATCACCGCCAAGGAAGATCCCACCACGATCAGTGACGACGCTTCCGCAGCCATCGCCCGTGCAGCCGCTTTACGCTCTTCCGGGACCGCCTCACCGAAATACACCACATCGGGCTTCAGCCGCAGCGCCCCGCAGCGCACACACCCAACCATCTGAAATTTCCGGATCGCCGCAGCTGGCAAATCCACATCGCCGTCCGGGTTCACCTGCGTGACCTCAGATAACAACTGTTCCAAATAACCTGGGTTCGCAGCTTCCAATCGCGTGTCCAGGCTCTGCCGGGCTTCGCTGAAACCGCAATCCAGGCACGAAACCGAATCTAAATTGCCGTGTAGCGCGACCACTTTTTCTTGCCCAGCTGCGGTGTGCAATCCGTCGACGTTTTGCGTCAACACGCCGTGCACAAACCCGGCGCGCTCTAATTCGACCAGCGCGTAGTGCGTGCGGTTTGGCTTGGCGCGGTCCAATTGCCGCCAGCCGACGAAACTGCGCGCCCAATAGCGGTGCGAAGCGTTACGGTCGAAGCAGAATTCTTGGTAGGTCATCGGCCGATGGGTGTTCATTTTGCCTTTGGGCCCGCGATAATCCGGAATCCCAGAATCAGTTGAGACCCCTGCCCCAGTCAGCACCATTGCCGGGCCCAGGTTTAGCTGGTCGACGATCTTGTCGACGACTTCCGGGTAGGGGTGCGGGCGTGCCGTTTCTTCTACCACTCGTTCCATAGAACGCACCGCACCGCGGTGAGCGCGGTTGATAGCTGCAGAAACGTGGTTGCTCAATCCTGTTTGCGAATCAGCCGACGGGTGGGATCTCTGCGGTGGGAAACTCACCCCAGCCAGTCTAGCCCCCGGTGGCCGCACGGCAGCGAATCAAAGGGCGCTCGCTAGCTTTTCGCCCCGAGTTTGCGGCGCAATTCCGCTTCGAAGATCCATTCAGAATCTACCAACCCGTGCCGTGAGCATTCGGCATGCCAACCGTCGGGACGGATCTGTACTTTCATCCGTCGCCCACATAGCTGGCAAAAACGCGGTGCATCGTAGCCAGCCTGCTGCGAGGGGCTCAGCCGGATTTCTTCACCCGAGGCAATCTCGGTGCCGGTATTCGGGTGGAAGATCGGCTCATCGTCGCCGCACATCGCCAGCGCCAGTGGCGAGTTTTTGGTCTGCAGCGCGGGGTCTTTCGCTCGTGCCATTGTCGTTAGTGCCTATAACTCTATTTTCGGCCTGTTTAGTTTCTGCCTGCGCAACCTGTGTCTACAGAGCCTTGATTGGCAGGTCGATGCGGTTCAAGGTCTCCATGTCGGTTTCGATGCGCTCGCCAAGCGTCGTCAAGTAGTTACCCGCGATGATGGCGTTGATGCCGCCGAGCAGGCCCTTCTCGAAGCCTTCGGTGCCCAGCGAAAGTTCGCGGCCACCGGCGAAGCGGATGACGGTGCGTGGCATCGCCAGGCGGAACATGGCAACCGCGCGCAGTGCTTCGCCCAGTGGAACCAGTGGGTAATCCGCAAACGGGGTGCCTGGGCGTGGGTCCAGGAAGTTCATCGGAACCTCACGCGGTTCAATTTCTGCCAGCTGAGCAGCGAATTCCGCACGCTGTTCCAAACTTTCGCCCATGCCGATAATGCCGCCGGAGCAAACCTCCAGGCCAGCATCGCGCACGTTTTGCAGAGTCTCGCGGCGCTCCTCCCAGGTGTGGGTGGTCACGACGTTCGGGAAGTGCGAGCGCGCGGTTTCCAGGTTGTGGTTGTAGCGGGTAGCACCGGCGGCTTTGAAGCGTTCAACCTG
>NZ_JAPJNQ010000020.1 GCF_030826625.1 Corynebacterium sp.
AGTAGATGGGAAAATCTTCGAACATGCCCAAAAAATTTGACCAGGATGCCAAGGACCGCGTAGTCCGCCTCGTGGAAGACCGCATCGTGGCGGAAAATATGTCGATGCACCCCGCGTGCCAAGCAGTAGCCCCAAAGTTGGGGGTTTCATGGCACACGGCTCGTCTATGGACTTAAGCCTGCTCGCCGGGATGGCGATGTTACTCCTGCCGAAGAAGACGTGATTGCTGAAAACGCCAGACTACGTCGTGAAAACCAAGAGCTGCGAGATACTAATGAGCTGCTGAAGGCTGCATCAAAGCTTGGGATACCGCACCCCGGTCGAGGTTGAAGCCTCGTTTTGGGTACAAGATGGGTCTCGGGAAATAATAGAAAATAAGGTAAATGCCTAGGAACAAAACCTAGTACACTTCAATATATTCATTCAGGATATATTCATTACGGTATACACAAACCAGGACCCAAACATGAGAATCGCTGGAAATACCGCACTGAACAGCCCAATTCCCGCTATCCATGGTTTACGCTCTGCAATACCTAGGGCTCCTGCACTGAGTCCGAGAACAAAACACACCGGCCAATGGTATAAATCAGTATCTTGCATAAGAAAGCTACCGATTACAGCCAGAAGTAGATTAACGGAGATAAGCCCGATCGCGATTTTCGCCTTGGTTTTTCTCACCTGACCCCCAAATATTCCTGATCTCGAAATGCTTTGAGCTAACCATATTATCGTTTGTCTACCAATAGACCTAGCGCTTTACCGGGATTTCTAAATACGGCGTGATATTGAGAAATTGTCACTCTTCGAGTTTATATAGAGAAAAAACCGAAGTGCGTCTCTAGAGAAAGCACTTTTATCCGCCAACTCAAAACCGCCAGCCCTCATGCTCGCAATTGAGCACCAGACTGGCGGCAGTCGCTGCCGTAGCAGCGTATTGAGTCAGATGGCTAGACCCGCGGGAAACCTAAGCCCCGTGGCTTGGGGTTTCACCTTCCAACTGCTCGCGGTGCGAACGGATCGGCTCCCACGCGGTATTGGAACGCATCGGGGTGGTGCGCTCATCGCGGGAACGGTACAGCACGTACGGGCGGGTGGTGTACCCCACCGGCGCGGAGAATGCATGCACCAGGCGGGTAAACGGCCACACGGCAATCAGCGTGAAACCAGCAATGACGTGCACTTTGAACTGCCACGGAGCGTTAGCCATGAGCTCCGGCTCAATATTGAAAATCAATAGCTGACGCAACCACGGCGAGATGGTTTCGCGGTAGTCGTATCCGCCGGTACCGGCTAGGTCGAACAACTGCAGCGTAAACGTCGCGAAGGAACCGGAAATCAGCGCCGCACCCAAGAAAATGTACATCACCTTGTCGGAGGTAGACGTCGACAAGAACACCGAGCGGTTCTTCAAACGACGGTAGAGCAGGCCGGCAAATCCGAGCAGCACGGCCAACGCGGCGATCGATCCGGGGATGGTCGCGATCAGGTGGTAAGTGTGATCGTCGATGCCGACGGCGCGAGTCCAGGACTTCGGGAAAGCCAGGCCCATCAGGTGGCCGATGATCACGAAGACCATGCCCCAGTGGAACAGCGGCGACGATAGACGCAGCAGCTTGGATTCATAAATCTGCGAGGAGTGGGTGGTCCAGCCGAATTGGTCCGAGCGCCAACGCCAGAAGATACCGACGACAAACGCCACAATCGCTAACCACGGGAACGCGCCCCAGAGGAAGTTATCAAACATGGTGTGGTCCTTAATTATTTAAAGTATTAGGTTCAATTCCGCTACACCACGCCCGGCTGGCTGGTGGGGAACGGCAGGTCCGCGATACCCACCATTTCTGCCGGTGGGCCGGTGCGGATCAAATCGACGTATTTCTGCGCGGTTTTCGCGTCCACCTGCGGCAGCGCCTTACACAATGCGACGATCAGCGCCACGTACGGCGAATTCACCTGGTTCAACGCCGCCCGCAGTACCTCGATGCCCTCGCGGTGGCTAGCCACCAGCTGCACCGCGCTGTCGTGCTCTGCGCCTTCGGTCATCGCCATGGCTTCCAGCACCACGCACAGGTGATCTGGCAGTTCGTCATCGGAGATCTGGAAACCAAGTGCCTCCAGCTGCTCACGGAATGACAGAATCGCCATGCCCCGCTGGCGGGTATCGCCAACGGCGTAGTAGGAAAGGAACAACGCGCAACGGCGACGCTGGTCGAAGGTTTCCACGTAGTGTTCTTCCAACGCGCGCGGGCCCACGCTGCGCGCCCATTCCGCGAAGTTCACGAAATCCGTGGCGATCGCCAACGGCAGCTGATCTACCTGCTCTTCGACAGCGGCGAGCTTGTCGATGATGTCTTCACCCGGGTAGCTCAGCAGCACCGAGACCGCCATCGCGGTGATGCGTCGCTGCTCTTCGGTGACCTCCACCGGGGCAATGAACTCGGTGGGTACCTTGCCGGTGTGGGCGCGCAAGGTGCGCTCGACATCCTTGGCACCACCCATGCTGCCGATACCAGCCGGTGTGCCGTAGCCTGCGACGGCGTCGTCGGCAGGCGCTGCGGCGAACTTCGGCTTCGTCGACGGTGTTGCCGGGCGTTTACGCAGTTTGTCGAAGATACTCACGGTGTGCTCCTACTTCTTCCCTATTGGCCTAGTGCCCTATTTTTTCGGCGGGAACATCGAATCGGGCCGGTCGCCACTCCAGGACAGCAGCGAGACCTTGCCGCCTTGGGCAGCACTGCTGGTGCAGGCTTCCGGTGCGCCCATGCCAAGGTCGTGGAATACGTCCTCGGATGCCTTTGCTGGGTCCACGTTGCCGAATGGGTCCAGGTTGGAAATGCCACGTGGGGTTTCCGGAGAAGCGGTCGGAATGACGTAGCGGTCGTCATACTTCGCGATGGAAAGCAGACGGTACATCTCCTCAATCTGCTTGCCGGTCATACCAACGGCCTGCGCAATTTCTTCCTGCGGCTCATTGCCCAGGTTGATATCGCGCATGTAGGAACGCATAGCCACCAGGCGGCGCAGGGATTTCTCCACCGGCACGGTATCACCCGCGGTGAACAACCCAGCCAGATAGTCCAGCGGGATGCGCATATTCGACAAAGCCGAGAACAAGATCTTGTGATCCTCGCCGTCGTTACCGGAGGCAGTCACGCTGTCGACGATTGGGGACAGCGGCGGGATGTACCAGACCATAGGCAAGGTGCGGTACTCCGGGTGCAGCGGCAAAGCAACACCGTACTTGAAAATCAGATCGTAGATCGGCGACTGCTGGGCAGCATCAATCCAGGAGTGCGGGATGCCCTCTGCTTGTGCGGCACGCACCACCTCTGGGTCATGCGGGTCCAGCATGATCGACTTCTGCGCCTCAAACAGATCCTGCTCGTTTTCGGTGGCAGCGGCCTCAGCGACGCGGTCGGCGTCGTAAAGAATCACGCCCAGATAGCGCAGACGGCCCACGCAAGTCTCGGAGCACACCGTCGGCTGCCCGACCTCTAAGCGCGGGTAGCACAAGGTACATTTTTCGGCTTTTCCAGTCTTGTGGTTGAAATACACCTTCTTGTACGGGCAGCCGGACACGCACATGCGCCAACCACGGCAACGGTCTTGGTCCACCAGAACAATGCCGTCCTCGGTGCGCTTGTACATCGCACCAGATGGGCACGAAGAAACACAGGTCGGGTTCATGCAGTGCTCGCAGATACGCGGCAGGTAGAACATGAACGAATCCTCGATTTCCTTTTTCACCTCGAGGTTCATGTTGTGCAGCACCGGGTCATCGTCCATGGTTGCGGTGGAACCACCCAGGTTATCGTCCCAGTTGGACGACCATTCAATCTTGCTGATGTCGCGGCCGTCGATCTGCGATACCGGCTTTGCGGTTGGCTGCGTTTTCTGCCCAGCCTTCGCACCCATCAGATCTTCGTACTGGTAAGTCCAAGGCTCGTAGTAGTCCTTGAGCTCCGGCAAGTTCGGGTTGTGGAACAGCGTCGCCAATTTCTTGATGCGTCCACCGGCTTTCGGCTTCAGCTTGCCAGAGCTGGTGCGTTCCCAGCCGCCTTTCCACTTCTCCTGGTCCTCCCACGTGCGTGGGTAGCCCAGACCCGGGCGGGTCTCGACGTTGTTGAACCAGATGTACTCGGTGCCTTCACGGTTGGTCCATGCCTGCTTACAGGTCACCGAACAAGTGTGGCAGCCAATGCACTTGTCCAGGTTCATGATCATGGAAATTTGGGCCATGACTTTCATTAGTAGGAAACCTCCTGTGAACGGCGACGGACGCGAGTAACCTCATCGCGGTTGTTGCCAGTCGGGCCGATGTAGTTGAAGTGGTAGGTCAGCTGACCGTAACCGCCAGCGATGTGTACCGGTTTGATAGAAATGCGGGTCAGCGAGTTGTGCGTGCCGCCGCGGCGGCCGGTGTGCTCATTGATCGGCGTACCGACGGTGCGTTCCTGGGCATGGTTACAGATCATCGTGCCCTCCGGGATGCGGTGGGAAACGATGGCACGCGCAGAAACCACACCGTTGCGGTTATAAACCTCGACCCAGTCGTTATCGGTAACCCCGATCTTCTCGGCGTCCTTGTTGGACATCCACACGACCTGTCCACCACGCGAGATGGACAAAACGTGCAGGTTATCGAAGTACTGCGAGTGGATCGACCACTTGTTGTGCGTCGTCAAGTAACGCAGCGTGACTTCGGCTTCGCCACGGTCGTTGGTCAGTTCCGTGCCCGGCGCGAATTCGCCGTGCATGTGCACGTGGTCCAGCGGTGGGCGGAAAATCGGCAGGGTTTCGCCGTAGTCGATGTACCAGTCGTGGTCGATGTAGTACTGCATGCGACCAGTGACGGTGTGCCATGGTTTGTCGAATTCCACGTTGATGGAAAACGCGGTGTAGCGGCGCTTGTTGCGCTTGTCGGCGGTCCACTCCGGCGAGGTGATGACCTCTTTCGGGCGTTCCTTGATGTCGTCCCAAGTGATGCGCACGTCTTCGTCGGCCGCGCCCAGCGGGGTGAGGTCCTTGCCGGTGCGCGAGGAGAGGAACTCGAAGCCCTGCTTCGCCAGCTCACCGTTGGACACACCAGACAGGTGCAAAATCGCGTCGATGACCTTGGTGTCTTTGGACAGATCAACCAGCTCACCCATGGAAGTTTCCGAGGTACCGCAGATCAGCTCAAGCTCTTTGGCCTGCTTTTCGACGTTGAACTTGGTGCCGTGCACGCCAGTTCCGGCCTTCGCTGGCAGCGGGCCGAGGTGAGTCCACTTCTCGTAGATCTTGGTGTAATCACGCTCGACGACGTGCAGCTTCGGCATGGTCACGCCCGGGATCAGTCCCTGCTCTTCGACGTTCGGCACCACACCGTTTGGCATGCCCAGCTCGTCGGGGCTGTCGTGGTGGCTTGGCTGCGTGACGACGTCGCGCTGCTTGCCCAGCCAGGTGGTGGCCTTGTCAGACAGATCGGCGGCGAGATCACGGAAGATCTCGAAGTCGGTGCGTGCCTCCCATGGCGGGTTGATCGCGGCGTTGAACGAGTGCAGGTACGGGTGCATATCCGTCGAGGACATGTCGTGCTTTTCGTACCAGGTCGCCGCCGGGAACACCAGGTCAGAGACCAGGGTGGTCGAGGTATTGCGGAAATCGGCGGTCATCATCAGATCGAGCTTGCCGACGGGCACGTCATCGGTCCATTTGATGGTGCGCGGGCGATCTTCTTCTGCCAGTTCCGGCGCGTTGGCATCGGAGTCGATGCCCAGCAGGTGGCGGAGGAAGAACTCGGTGCCTTTCGCGGAGGAACCCAGCAGGTTGGTACGCCAGTTGATGAGGATGCGTGGCCAGTTCTCTTCTGCCGATGGGTTGTCGTAGGAGAACTCCAGGTCGCCTTTTTCTAGCTGCTGGACGACGTAATCGTTGACTTCCATGCCGGCTTCGTCGGCTTCGTCAGCCAAGAACAGCGAGTTGCGGTTGAACTGCGGGTAGGCCGGCATCCAGCCACGACGCATGGCTTCTGCCATGGTGTCGGAGACCATCTTGTCACCGATGGCGTCGTTGTTGGCCAATGGCGAGCCCAGGTGGGATGCCCGAGAGTTGTCGTAACGGTATTGCTCGGTGGCGAAGTAGTAGAAGCCGGTGGTGATCATGTGGCGTGGTGGGCGCTGCCAGTCGGCAGACATGGCCCACTGGGTCCAGCCGTTCATTGGGCGCAGTTTTTCCTGGCCCACGTAGTGTGCCCAGCCGCCACCGTTGACGCCCTGGGTACCGCACATGGAGGTCAGCGCCAAGAAGGTGCGGTAGATGTTGTCGGCGTGGAAGTAGTGGTTTACGCCCGCGCCCATGATGATCTGCGAGCGGCCCTGTGAATCGGCAGCATTCTGCGCGAATTCGCGACCAATGCGGATCGCGGTTTCGGCTGCGACACCAGTCAAGCCTTCTTGCCAAGCTGGAGTGCCGACTTCGCTGGCGTCGTGGAAGTCCTTCGGCCAGGAGCCAGGCAGGTTCAGTTCCTCACGGTTGACGCCATAGTGCGCGAGCATAACGTCGTAGACGGTGGTGACGAGCTTGCCGTCAACTTCACGTACCGGAACGCCGCGGTGTACGACACCAGCGCCGATTGGCTTACCGGTTCCGACGTCTTCTGGGTTGGCATCCAAGTCAAAACGTGGGAACAACACCTCTGCGGTGTCGAATTGGTCGGTCTCGGCGATGGACATAACCGGGTCGGCATGATCAAGCGCCAGGTTCCACTTCGACGATTCCATATCCCAGCGGTCAGCAACCGTGCCGCCTGGGTCGACGACGCGACCGTCTTCTTCCATGACCAAGCCGCGGTGGGTGGCGTTCGGTGATTCCTTCAGGGTGTCATCGCTAACCTGCGAGGCAGTCAAGAACTTGCCTGGGGTGTAGGTTCCGTCGTCACGCTTGTCCAGAGCCACCAAGAATGGCGAGTCGGTGTATTTCCGCATGTAGTTCAGGAAGTACGGCTCCTGGCGGTCCACGTGGAAGGTTTTCAGGATGACGTGGCCCATGGAGAATGCCAGCGCCGCGTCGGTGCCTGGTTGGATGCGGGCCCATTCGTCGGCGAACTTCGTGTTATCCGCGAAGTCCGGCGAGACCACGACGACCTTGGTGCCCTTGTAGCGGGCCTCGACCATGAAGTGGGCATCCGGGGTACGGGTGACCGGAATGTTCGAGCCCCACATCATCAGGTAGGACGAGTTGTACCAGTCACCAGATTCCGGGACGTCCGTCTGGTCGCCGAAGGTCTGCGGCGATGCTGGCGGCAGGTCGGCGTACCAGTCGTAGAAGGACAGGGCGACGCCGCCGATGGACTGCAAAAAGCGCATGCCGGCGCCGTAGGATACCTGCGACATCGCTGGAATAACGGTGAAGCCGTTGATGCGGTCTGGGCCGTATTTCCGGATGGTGTAGACGTGAGCCGCCGACGCAATGTCGATCGCTTCTTCGTAGGAAATGCGGATCAAGCCACCCTTGCCGCGCTGGGAGATATAAGCGCGGCGCTTTTCTGGGTCTTCCTGGATTGCACGCCATGCCAGCACGGAATCGCCGTGCTTTTTCTTTTCCTCGCGGAACATGTCGACGAGCACGCCGCGGGCGTAGGGGTAGCGCACACGCGTCGGCGAGTAGGTGTACCAGGAGAAAGAGGCACCACGTGGGCAGCCGCGTGGCTCGTATTCCGGCATGTCATTGCCGGTGGTGGGGTAATCCACGGCCTGGGATTCCCAGGTGATTACGCCGTCTTTGACGTAGACCTTCCACGAGCAAGAACCAGTGCAGTTCACGCCGTGGGTGGAACGCACCATCTTGTCGAAGGCCCAGCGGTTGCGGTAAAAAACGTCGGCCTGGCGGCCACCCTTCAGAAACAGCTGCTGGCCGGAATCGGTGGCCTCACCCTTGCGCAGGTAGGCACCGAGTTTGAACAGCGGGTTGGTTTTGGGACCGTTAGAATTGCTGGATGCTGAGGAGTCAGTTGTAGAAGTAGTCATGGGGAAATTCGCTCCTATTTATCCTGGGTACGGTGCATTCGGGCGGGCGTAGAAGACCCACACCAGCACCGTGGTGATCGCGAAGTAGACGACGCAGCCGATGAAGAAGACGGTTGGCGCCAACATGGAAAGCAGGACACCGACGATGAACGGGCCGAACGCTGCGGTAGCGCCCGTCCAACCGATCACGCCGCCGGCTTGGCGCTTCGGCAGAATCATCGGCATTTGTTTGAAGGTGCCGGCGTTAGCCAGACCGGTGAAGAAGAAGACGACGAGCATCGAACCGAGGAACCACCACATTTGGTCTGGGTGGGATGGCGTCAGGAAGAACGTGGCGACGATGGTGAAAATAGTCATGCCGACACAGCCGATGAACGTCCAGATGGCTCCGCCGAACTTATCGCACAGCGGGCCCCAAAGTGCGCGAACCAGCGCACCAATGAGTGGGCCAAGGAAGGCGTAGGTGGCACCGTTGGGCAGGTTTTCAAATTGCCCAGCGAATTCCGAACCAGCGCCGAAGGTTTGGTTGATCAGCAGTGGCAGCTGGGCTGCGAAGCCAGCGAATCCACCGAAGGTCATCATGTAGACGGCGGTGAGAATCCAGGTGTTCTTGTTACCGAAGATGTCGATCTGTTGGCGGAAGTTCGCTTCAATTGGGACATCTTTCAGCAGCGTGAAAGCCAGGATGGCGCCCACGATTGCCCAGGGGACCAGGAAGATCGCTGGGTTGTGGACGAAGATGTGGCCGTCGTCAGTACGCTGCGGTGCGACGAAACCAATGCCGAGCAAGGTGAATCCCATCAGCCATGGGGCAACCAGCTGGATGAATGAGATACCGAAGTTACCAATGCCGGCCTGCAGACCAAGCGCGGTGCCGGACAGGCGCTTGGGGAAGAAGTAGCCGGTGGAAGGCATGAATCCGGAGAACACGCCACCGCCGACACCGGACATGAAGGCAAGAACCAGCAGCCACCAGTACGGGGTGGAGGTGTTTTGTACGGCGAAGAACCATCCCAGCATCGGAATGATGAACAGGAGGGATGAAACCCAAACCAGCTTGCGGGTACCCATGATGGGTGGCATGAACATGAAGAACAGGCGGAACAAACCACAAGCCAAGCCTGGGATGGACGTCAGCCAGTAGAGCTGAGCAGTGCTGAGGTCGAATCCGATTGCATTCAGTTGTGGTGCAATTGCGGAGACCAGGTACCAGGTTGCGAAACCAATGATGAGAACGAACGTGGAAATCCACAAAGTTCGCCAGGCAATTTTAGAATCCCATTGATCGGATTTCTCTGGATCCCATCCTTGAATTACTCTGCCTGAAGTATCGAGAGCAGTCATAGTGTCCTCATTTTTCGTAGGGCTTATAGCCCCTAATTTAGTGGTCTTAATACACTTATGCGAAACTAAAAACAGTTAAAATTTCATCGAATTACGGCACGCAAATCTTGCGTAATTATAAAATTCCACGCTTCCCCTGGTAAAACACTTAAGGTTGCCCTAACCTGGGGAAACAAAAGGTGAATGTGACTTTTCTCATGGCTCATTTTCGAGAAATTGGAGACACGATATGGTTAAAAATTCAGTCGGCATCATCGTTAGCTCTGACCGGATTTTATCGAAAGCTAAAGCGAATAAATCTGGCGAAATTGCCAAGGATTTCATTAAAAATTACGGATTAAAAATTAACTTTTCCACGATCGTGGCGGAGGGCTACGATCCAGTCGACAACGCCCTGAGAGCCGCTCTGAACGAAGGTTGCGAAATCGTCATCATCATCGGCGGCACGGGGATTGGCGCCACCAACTTCACGCCAGAAGTTACTGAAAAATACCTCAGCGCCCGGTTGCACGGCCTAGAAACGCAAGTGCTGCTGCGCGGTTTGCAATCCTCACCCAAAGCGGGTTTGTCCCGCGGGATCATCGGCATGACCGAGCACGGCGGCGGAAGCCTAATCATCAACTGCCCATCGTCGTCAGGCGCGGTCACCGACACACTGTCCGTGGTGTTCCCACTCCTGCCGGATATTTTTCGGGACTGCACAAACTAAACCCGACGGCTGGGTAATGGGTTAACAAAGTAGGGCCGCCGCATTAGACTTCCTGTAATCCGAGAATCGTGGTCGCCTTCTCTGTCAGTTCAAAAGACAATGGTTTTTTGGAAACTTCCCGCACGACACCCTGAGCGACAAGTTCGCGTGCAACTGGTCGCACAGTATTCCAGTGCTTGTCCATGTATTGCCCAATCTCCTGCAGGGACACCGGTTCATGGGGACCAAATAGAAACGCCTGCCCAAGAATCGACAGAAACGCTTTCTGGTAATCCGAGAATTCGGCTCCCCCGAGCCGATCTTCCAAGTTAAGAAGCTGCACGCGCTTCTCGTCGAGGGATTCTTCTAGCTCCACCTGAGCGTCGCCAATGAGGTCGGCGATAACTTTAACGAAGAAAGTGACTTCCCCACGGTTCAGTGAATGCTCAGCCTGCTGGAAGGCAGAATAGTATTTCGCCCGTTGCACTGAAAACTGGTGCGACAAAGACATTGCGGTCGGCGCCGACAGAACATCCAATAACCGAAACGCCAACAAAAACCGCCCTAGCCTGCCGTTGCCGTCGTAAAACGGGTGGGTGTATTCAAACATAAAATGCCCCACTATTGCGTGCACCAAAGAATTCTCGGCGCTAGCCTGGGTGCGCAAAAAAGTATCGATTCTATGCTCGATATCTTCTTCCTCCCCCGGCGCCCGATGAAACGTTTTCGTTCCATCGAAGATCGTGACTTCCTGCCGACGGAAATGCTTCCCGTCTGGTGCGTCATCGGCGGCAATTTCGTGTGCAAGCAGCTCATCGTAAAGCTTTCGCAACTGCTGCACGGTATTCGGAAATTCGCAGTTCAGTGTGCCAGATTCTTTCCAATAGCGCGGCAAGCTCGACGGTCATCATCAGGAATAGCGGGTGCCCTGCGACGGTGAAATCCCACTGTAGAGTCGCTGGTGAATCGAGTCTTTGCGCGTGTTCTTTCTCCAGAGCCGAATGACCGTCCCGACTCGCATGAAAGACCGTCTTTAATGGCTTATAACCAGGTGTGCTTGCCATGAGTCGTGCTTTCTTTGAGTCGGTGTAGCTGCTTGAGATCAGCGTCGTATGTTGAATCAGCGTCGTGTTTCACGGAGCGCTGTAAGAAGTGAACGCTGTAAGAATATAGACAATAATAGCGGGCTATTTTACAAAAATCGCGGTTTTTGTAAAATAGCCCGCCGTAGTGTGGGTCTAACTTACACCCCTAGTTTAGGTCCCAGGTTGAGATCCCTGGTTTAGGCTCCTGTTTTACACCGGAGCGTTTGCGCTGCCAACGGTTACTTCCGGATCCAGCAAGCTACTGACCTCCCAACAACTTATTTGTTGCGGGAACGCTGCCACATCACAACGTAAATACCGATACCCAACGCGAAGGCGAATACACCCAGGCCAAGGATCAGGCCGGAAAAGAAGCTCATCGACGACGAGGTCGGCTTGTAGTTCGCACTCGCAGCGCCCCGCTGTGCAGCACCGTCGGCACTGGCGAATGCATCACCCTGACCATCGACGCCTGATAGGTTTGCGTCTTCAGCACCTTCTACCGGAGCTGCTTCCAGGCCCGGAGCTGCACCGGAACCACCAGCGCTTGGTGCCGGAGCTGGCGCTGGGGCTGGCGCGGGAGCCTTGGCAGGTACTATTGCGCCACTGGAGCCGCCGCTGTTCGATCCACCACTGCGCGGCGCAGGAGCAGGTGCTGGGGCGGGGGCTGATCCTCCCCCACCAGCGTTTGGTGCAGCCGGAGCTGGCTTCGGTCCCCCACCGGCTGGGGCCGGTTTAGCGTTCCCGTTAGCACCCGGCTGACCTGGTTTCGCTGGGGCCGGCTTGTTTCCCGCGTTCGGTGCACCCGGCGCGCCTGGCTTCCCGGCAGCATTCGGCTTCGGAGCCTTCTTGTCGTCTTCCTTAGTGAAAGGCGCGAGGAGTTTACGCACCGACTTCTCAATCCCCGAGATCGCCTTTTCCGTCTGGCTGATTTCTTTTTCCATCGCGGTTAAGTGATCGCCAAAGGTCTTAGGTTTGCCGCTGGCACCTGTACTCTTCGAGCCGGAGTTCGTGCCAGAGGTGCTCGAGCCGCGGTCGTCGCAATCGTAATCGCCGACCAGGAACATCACGTCTAAGGTTTGGGTTCCGCCGCGTGGCAAGGTGAATTCGAAGCCGACCTCATAAACGCCGGCTTTTTCAAACACGAAGCCGGTATGCACGTGCGTGTTATAAGGAATTGGCCACGCGTCATCCGCATCGTCGGAGTCCAAGACTATTTTGTTGCCACCCAGCCCTTCTGGGAGCCAACCGGTCATGCGACCAGGCCCCTGCTTCAGGTTCAGGTTCATCGACACTGCTTCCCCTTCAGCTAAGTATTCCGAGCTGAGATACATCGTGGAAAAACCAAGCCAGGGTACGTTAGGCAATTGCGTTTGTGGCAGGTACCAGCCTTCGTCGGGCAGCCCTGCGATTCCCAGAGCATCGAGTTTCACATGCTGGTCATTGGAGACCTCAACTACGCTGCGCCCAGACCCATAGGACAGCGACTCGCCGGAGGAATCATCAATCAGTGCAGGTTCTAATCCGTTCTCCGAAAGAACCGTCATGTCTTGGTGGCCGTGCGTGATTTTGTGATTCGGCGTCCAGCCTTCCGCCGCGGTGCAGATTTCGTGGATTTGCGCGCTTGCCGACGGCGCTAGCATTCCAGCACCCAGACCAGCCGTCGCCAAGCCAATGGTCAAACCCAGGCTCAGGGAAGTCTTCGAGAACCGGCGCGGGTTGCGTGAGCTAAGCGAACTACGCAGACGGCGACTACGGTGCACACTGTTCGTGGATTTCATGGTTCCTCCCAAGGAAGTGAGAAATAATAATTTCGTATTTTTCAGTTTTTTGAATTAGCTGGCTGGTTTAGCTTGCTGGTTGGCTAGCCGTGTTGACCAACTGGTTTAGCTGGCTGCTTGTCTGCTCACCCGCGCGGCCCTGGTGGTTTGCAGGGTTCTGATCGACGGCATCAGTGCCCAAACCACCAGGAACCAGACCGAAAGCAACAACACGATGCTGGCGCCCGCCGGAAGGTCGAATGCCCAGGCGATATACAGCCCGAAGAAGCTACCCAGCGCGCCGAAGGTCGCGGAAAGCACCATCATCGTCGTCAAGTTTGAGGTGATCAAACGGGCAGTGGCCGGTGGCGCAATCAGCAGGGCGAGCACCAAGATATTGCCGACGGTACCGACCGAGATCACCACGGCCGCGGTGACAGCCAGGTAGAGCACGATGTCCATCAGCAGCACCGGAATGTTCATTGCACGGGCAGTTTCGCGGTCCAGGCAGGTGACGTTCAGCTGCGGGCCGATGACGACGATCGTCGCCAAGACCAGCACAGACACGGCCAAAGCCAACCACACATCCGTGCTGGAAACACCGGTGAGCGAGCCGAAGAGGAAGCTGCTCAACGAGGCGGTATACCCCTCGGTGCGGGAGATGATCACCATGCCCACCGCGAAGGAAGCAGCGAAGAAGATGCCGATCACGGAATCCTCGCGGACGTTTTGCCGCTGCGAGAACAACGCGATCAGGATCGCGACCACCGCTCCGGCCACCGCACCACCCAGCAGAACGGAAACCTGCAGGGCGAACGCGATGGTCAGGCCCGGGAACACAGCGTGTGAGACCGCATCACCGATAAAGGCCATGCCGCGCAACACGACATAACAGCCGACGACGGCGCAGGTAATCGCGGCAATCACAGAAATCGCGACCGCACGCGCCAGGAAATCCAGCTGTGGGTTCGCGAGATCCATCAGGAACTCCGGAAAAGAAATCACAGAATTAGGCATTACACACCCACCCCAATCGCAGATAGCAGTGGCGAGCTCGGCGCGACGGAGAAGGTCTCGGACCAGATCTGCGGGTTCGCGCGGATCTCGTCGGCAGGCCCATCGGCCATAATCCCCTTGTTAAATAACACCACGCGGTGGCAGGTGTGCACGGCTTCGGCCAAGTTATGGCTAGACATGACGATGCTCGTGCCCTGCGAACTCAATTGCTCAAACAGCTCCAACAGGCCCTCCGTATTCGGCGCATCCAACCCGGTAAACGGCTCATCCAAAAACAACACCTCCGGCTGGGTGGCCAAAGCGCGCGCCAACAACACCCGCTGGCGCTGCCCACCGGAAAGTTCCGCGATCGGGCGGTCGGCGAGATCCTCCAGATTCGTCAACTGCAGCGCCGCATTGACGGCCTGGTGGTCGTGCCGACGCGGGCGCCGGAACCACCCGATGATTCCAGTCCGGCCAGACAGCACCGTCTTGCGTACACTCCAGGGAAACTCCCAGGCGACGTCGTGGCGTTGCGGCACATAACCAATCGAGGCATCCACGGTGATCTCGCCGCTTTTCACTGGTACCAGCCCGAGGATGGAACGCATGAACGTCGTCTTCCCCGCGCCATTGGGGCCGAGCAAACCAATGAACTCGCCCTGGCCGATCTCTATGCAAGCATCGGTGATCACCTTGCGCCCACCCAGGAAAACCTGCAGCTTGTCGACGGTAATAAGCGGTTGCATGCTTATTTCTTCTTTCCGCGGCTAGCTACGCCAACACCAACCAGCACGATGACGAGCACGATTCCGCCAACCAGCAACCAGGAGATCTGGAACCCAGAAGAACCAGTGGAGGCGTTTTCCCAGTCAAAAACAGCATTGTGGGCTTCAGCCGGGTCCGTGCCCTCGCCAACCGCGAAAGTCACCGCCTCTCGTGCCGAGAGTTCTTCGCCGTCGTTGGTGGTGGCGGTAATCTGGAGTCCCACCTGGTGCACGCCGGGTTCGGTAAACGTCCAATTCGCGTGGGTGTGGGTGTGCAGCTCAACAAAGAAGTCATCGTCTTTGCCGTCAGCCGTCGACCACAGCACATCCGGGGCTTCGAAACCACCATTTTGCAGGAACAACGCGAACTCACCTGGGCCACTGTGGCCTAAAAAGTCCATGTTTACGCCGTTTTGGACATTGTCAGTCAACGCTGGTGCTTGCGTGTTCCAACCCAGCCAGGGCACATCGACAATCTCTGTCTGTGGCACCACGTAAGCCGGCTCGTTCGCGCCAGCGCCGACGAAAGAGAAATCATCGTTGTCCGGCAGCGTCTGCACCGAATTTTCCCGCAACTGGAACACCATATCGTCCAAATGGCGCCATACCGGCGGCTGGCTGCGGTCATCGCGGGCGAGAATGCGGAGTTCCCCGTCGATCACCATCGCACCGATATCAATGTGTCCGGCCTCCACGACAACCTTCTCGCCCTCCGGCGCGATTGCCTCATCGCCGGTCACCACCTGCGACAGATCACTTCCCTGCGCGGATGCAACTGGCTGCGCTGCCGGGAAAAGCCCTACGCCCAACCCAGTCGCTGCCGCTAGTGCGAGGCCTGCGGCCCGGGTGCGCAGTGTGGTTGTGCGGGATGTGGTTTTAATCTTCATGGGAGTTCCTTTTCGCTGTTTCTGTGCTTATTGCTTCTGTGGTCATTGCTGTGTTGCCCCGGCGCGGCCGCACCAGGGCTGCTAGGGCTGTTGGCTTAGGGGCTTAAACATCGGTTGATTTCGTGCGCATTAAAACGCATCAGATCCAGGTACGTCGGCACATCCTTGTCCAAGGTGTCGCCGTAAATCGTGCACACCTGCGCCCCGGCCCGGCGCGCAGTTTCTTCCAACGTGGAGGTAGAAGCAGCCGCATTCGGTTCGACGAACACCGCCGGGATATCCAGATTTTCCAGGGTGCGCTGCAGTGCGATCACATCACGCGGGGACGGCTCAATCGAGGCATTCGGGGTAACAAAGCCAGCGATATTAATCCCGTATCCCTGCTCTAAATAGGTGTAACCGTGGTGGGTGGTCACCAAGTGGCGGCGATGCTCCGGAATCGCATCATAGGTAGCGCGCAGTTCGTCGTCGACAAGCTTGATCTGCTGGTTATATTCCTCGGCGCGCTGCTGGTAGCGGTGGCCATTCGACGGGTCCGCTTTGGCCATCTGCTCGGCGATGACCTCCACATAGGCGCGCGCGTTGCGGGTGTTGTGCCACAGGTGCGGGTCGATCTCACCGTGCAGGTGCTTGCCTAGCACCGCTTGCGGCAGCAGGTAGGTCTCTTGGCCGGGGCGTCCCAAAAAGCGGTAGGCAGGGTCCGGCGGGATGGGCTGGAGGGTCGACGACGGGATCGCGAGCACGGTGGTATTCGGATCGAAGTAGGCATCGTGGTCGCGCAGGCTGATGGTCCCGTCGGCAAGATCGGCGGTGATATCCACGTGTCCGGAATCGATAACTTCCGCGCCTTCTTCCGGGTTCACGCCCACCGCGACAGTGATGGTTTGCTCCTCGGTGGCCTCCGAGCCTGGTTGTCCGGTGGCTGCGAAGGTGAGCCGGTAGATTCCTGGTTCGCTAAACGCCCAGGACACGTGCGTGTGCGCGTTGGCGGGCAGGTCGATGCCGCTTTCCGATGGGAAGATAGGCTCCGGGGTACCGAAGGTGGAGACGATATAGGCAGCAACGTCTCCCGGCCCCTGGGCATCGGTCATGGTGAATTTCACCGAATTGGATTGCTCTGCACCTTGCACGCGCAGCCCTAGCCACACGGCATCGAGGGCAACGTTTTCTATCAGCGGGATCAGCTCTGCACCATAGGACGGCGCGCGATCAGCGACGTCGACGACTACGCCCGCGGTGGATTCGCGCAAGGTTTCAGCCAACGCTGGTGGTTCCAACAGCAGGCCGTTGGCAAAAGCCAGATCAGCGTAGGCAACTTCGCGGACCGTGCGCAGGCTGGGTTCGAAGTCGTGGGGGTCCTTGCCCGCTGGGATCAGCGTGGTGACATCTGCGTCTTCACCGGCAACCTGAGAGACCAAATCCGCCAAGATTGGGGTGGTCGCTACCACCCGCAGTCGGTGCTGGTCAGCCTGTGCCTGGCCTACCGATCGGGTGGTTTCGGCTGCCCCACTGAAGGCCAAGGTTCCGCCGAGGGTCACCGCAACCGCCAGGGCTGCAGCCATGCTGTAGCCGAGTTTTTTGGTACCAGACCACCGCGCAGCGCCTAAGCGTTGCGTATAAGAGGAGGTGCGGCGGTGTTTCATACTTAATCTTTCTTCACGCTCATGAGCGGGACTAAACCTGTGGGATCATCGTGGTCTGCGGAGCTTGTGGTGGCTGTGGCGGTTGCGGTGGTTGCGAACCGTCCGATCCGGGGCCGCCGGGACCATCGCCGGGCTCGTCACTGTTTTCGGCAGATTTCGCTTTCCTCACGGCATAGTGTGCTGCTGCGATGCCCAGGAACAACAGTCCCAAGCCAAGCACGATCGCAGCGATATTAAACAACTTCGAGTCTTGCCCACCGAACCCAGTGCCGAACGCGCCAGCAGCTAGTGGAGTGCCGTCGGCAGCAAGGCCTTGGGCTGCAAGTTCTTCTGCACTCAGGCCGTGAGCGGCAGCCATATCGGCGGCACCACCAGCACCACCTGCGCCTGCCCCGCCACCGGAGACTCCGGCTGCCGCACATTCGCCACCATCTGGATTGACGATGGCGCCCAAGTCAAAGTGGCCGTCGCTGAATGCACCGCCGGGGTTGTTACCTCCCACGACGAAGTTCAGCGTTGCGCTACCGGAAACTTTTTTACCGTTGCTCAGTTGTGCCGACTGGGTGATATTCACCTGGTAGTGTCCCGGCGCACCGAAAACCCAGTTAGGGTGCACGTGGGTGTTGCGCGGGATGGCTTTGCTGCCTTGGAATCCTCCGCCAGCGGCACGAAACCATTCCTCGCCGACGATTTGGCCAAGCTGTCCTTGGGAGTACACCGTCATCGGGCCTGGTCCGCTAAAGCCGGTGATATCCCAGCGCACGCTGCTGGCGAGGTGCTCGTGCATCGATGGGTGCTGCGTGTTGGCTCCTAACCATGGCACGCCCGCCACCTGGGTGGCGCCGATCATCCAGGCTTTGCCTTCCGGCACGGTGCCGACATTGCTGGGCAGGTTCACCTCTGCATTGGAAGACAAGTAGAACGTGGCATTGTGTGCCGGGCGCCATTGCGCTGGGCTGGTGGTGTCGTCTTTGATGTGGGGCTGCAGGCCGGGGGTGCATTGTGCGTTGCCGCCACCGGAATTGCTTGCCGACGACGATCCGCCGCCGCTGGGTGCCGCCGGTGCTGGGGCCTGTGCTGGCCCTGGGCGTGCTCCACCGGCTCGTGGACCGGGGGCTGCTTGTCCCCCACCCTGTGGTGCTGGTGCGCCACCGTGGTTTCCTGTGTTTCCTGGTTGTCCGGCGCCTGCGCCTGCGTGTCCGCCGCCATGCGTTGCTCCGCCGCCGCTGGGTGCCGCCGGTGCTGGGGCATCGCCGGCTTCGCCGCCGACCTGCCAGGTGTAGGTCACAGCGTTGCTGGCTTGGCCAGAAGCCGTAGCATAGACCGTCATCTGGTAGGTGCCTGGGTGGGTAAATGCCCAGTTGATGTGCTTGTGAGCGGGGTATGGCTGGTTGATGACAGAGCCGGTGCGCAGGTTGTATGACCCATCGTTGGTGACAGATTTGATGCCACCGAAGCCCTCGGTTTCGAAGATATAGACCTCGCCAGGGCCGGAGACGTCCTGGAAGTTGAAGTCCACGGCTTGGTATCCGTCGGCTGCAACAGGCTGGGTATCCCAGCCGGGCCAGATCACGTCGTGGTTTTGCGACTGCGGCAAGAAGTACGTCGCTTGGCCAATGCCATCGACACCTGCCGTAGCTTCCGACCAGGCGGCATCGCTGACGTGTAGGACGACGTCGTCGCCAGGTCGTTGTACTCCGCCGCCGGTAATGTCTTCTTTCATCGACAGCGAGAGTTCGCCGCCATGGGAAGTGACGTAGAAGACGTCAACGTGCCCACGGTCAAAAGTTTGGGCTATGGCGCGTGGGGCAAACGCGGCTACCCAACACAGCACCAACGCTGTCAGCAGCGCAGAATACGTGCGTGCTGGCCGTGGCGGCGAAGTTGTCAATGCGGTCATGTGCGGTTTCTTTCCGGGAAGATGGAATTAGTGGATTCTTGTGGATGGTGTCTCATCCACGCGGGAAACGATCAGCGACGCGGAAAACGATCACCGAGGTAATTGGCTACCTGCGGCTGCAGCTCCATAAACAGCGCGACCATCCGGGCAATGAACGCAATGCCCAGAACTGGTGCTAGCAAGTGAACCGGATTGAAGTTAGAGAAGAAGCCCTTTGGTGACGGGCTACCTGGTGCGGACTGCTTGCCTGGATCCTTCGGAGCCTCTGGCTTCTTACCGCTTTCCGGAGCACCTGGCTTCTCGGGATTCTCTGGTTTTTCTGGCTTTTCTGGTTGTGTCTGGCCACCAGACTGGTTTCCACCGGGGTGTGGCTGCCCTGGCTGGCTTGGCTGGTTCGGTTTGCTTGGCTGACTTGGTTGACTTGGTTGATCAGGCTTTGGTGCCGGAGCGGTCTTGCACGTCTCCAATGCCTCTTCCCCGACGGTGACGACGAGCTTGTGGCTGTCAGATTTTAGATCTTGGCCATCTTTCGTCTTGCCGCTGTAGCTGGCGTCGAAGGTGTAGATTCCCGGATGAGAGAAAGCCCAGTGCACATGGGTGTGCGCTGAGTAATGGGATTCAATCGAATAATCCTGTTTGGTGGAGTCTGCAAGAATCTCATGATCGCCTCCGAAGGACCCCTTATCGATGAACACACCCCAGCTGGAGTTTTCCGGCGTTTCACGTGGAACTAGGTTCAGAGATACTGGGCCGTCGAATTCGTCCTGTACCCGAATCGCCTCAGTGTTGTACCCAGGCCACAAGATGGCCTTGTCCTGAGCTTGCGGCAAGTAGTAGAACTCGCTGTCTTTCGCGCCAATGAAGTCATACTTTTCGTCGCTCAATTGCTCTGGACGCTTCCGTTTCGCATTGTCCCGGATGACAAAAGCAACATCCTCCAAGGAACGTTCTACGGATTTATCTGCGGCCAGCCGCGTATCGTCTTTCAGCGCAATATCAAGGCCGTCTTGAGTACGCTTACCCAGAATGTCGACGTGACCGCGATTAAGCAAAACCTTGTCCTCACAAACTGCGCGCCCAGCTTGCTCATCACTGCCCTGCTGCTCGTTATTCTTTGGTGGTTCCTGCTGTTCTGCGCCTGGGTTTTGCGCCCCCGGTTTTTCCGTGTCAGCGTCTCCTTGACCAGTTTGTCCTGGTTTTTGCAGATCAGGCTCTAGCGAGCCATCGATCTCGCCCAAGCGGAAGGTCGCCTCGGCACTGGTTCCAGCATTGAATTTGTCGGTGACAATGCCGGACGCAGTCTTACGGCCAAATCCAGCATGTGGAATGACATCAATTTTCAGAATCGAGTCTTCCGGCAAGTGATCATCTTCAAACCGGAGCGTTCCTTTACCGTCCTGAAAGGTGCCCGCCAGGTCTCGATCTGCGGTTCCTTTTTCTAACCATTCTTCATTTTCGTAGATTCCTCCCGTAATCAGCCCTTGCAGATTCGGGTCTTTCGCCTCGACGACGATTTCTCCGACCCCATTAGCCCCAGGGACGTATTTCACGGTGACCTCATCATTCGCGACCGCAGTATTCGGTGCCGGGAAGTTGAAGGTCCGCAGGTTTTTGCCCTCGGGCAGTTGCTCCGCATGATTGTCCGAGGTGGTTTCTACCCCAGCCTGGCCAGCAGAATATGCCAACGGTGCAGAAATCCAGTGCGCCGAGGTCTCATCATCCGGGGTGAACACCGCTTGGATATTGGATTCTTGGGCGCTCAGCAATTCATCCCAGGAGGCTTTACCGTTTTCAACCTCAAGATCGGTCAGGAAATAGCCGTCGACGAATAACGTCACGGTGCCCGAAAGCTCCGGGTTTCCGGCATCGAACGAAATGGTGGAAAGCTTATCGTCACCGTCGACAGTCGGGTCCGCTTTTTTCGCAACGCTTAAACGATAATTCGCCTCTGCAAGATTTGCTGTGCGCGCCTGATTGTAGCGTTCCTGTAAAGGCGTTGTGGCCTCAGCCTTCGGCTGCTGTCCGCCCGCCTGAATTACCATGGTTCGCGGTTCGGAGGCCACATAAGTGCCGTCTTTACGCAGACCGCTGGTTTGAAACTTCAGCTCATATCGGCCGGGTTTAGTAAATACGGTTCCGATGTGGTTGTGCTCGCCGGGCTCAATCGAAATGGACCGTGGCGACGATGCACTGGTGCCCAAAAGACGCAAGACATCGATCGCGTGCCCGGACCGGTACTGCAGTTGTTCTACCTCGCCTGGCCCATCAACCGACAAAAGATCCAGCGATACCCGGCCATTCAGCATATCGTCGACGTTTAAGTCTTTGTCTGCACCATAACCGAGCCATGCTGGGTCTTGCCGTCCACCCAGCGGAGTTTCTGGCGAATAGACAAAGGTCTCGCCTGGGTTGCCTAAATAGCTCAGGCGCTCATTATCAGTCACAGTGAACTGATACTGCTGCTTCTTATCAGCGTCATCACTGTTATAGCCTTTACCAACCCAGATTGCCGACTCTGAGAACTTGTGCGCACCCTCGTTGTTATGTGCGTACAGATCAAACACCCCGGCTTCATCCCGCACGGTATACGGCGCATCAATGTGTTCTTTGGTAAGGATCTTTTTGCCGTCGTCTGGACCAGCGGTTGCTGCTGGCAACCCAGCAAAAGTGGTGCTGAGGGCTGCGGTAACTGCGACCGCTAATCGGATATTGCGGCTACGCCGCCCTGCCGCACGCGAGCGACGAAGCTGTGGGGCCATGACTCATAAGCCTTTCGTTATTGATAATGAATTCGCCTTTCAGGAGTGTTGTCAAAATACCGTAACTGAAAGCAGTTTGCAACAAGGCTTAAGGTTCCCGGTGTGTCATACAGAAATTATGGAGAAATGGCCCCACCCGTGGAGAAAGTGTTTTAGCTCTTCACTACTTTCCCCACTTCGGCAATCCCGGCATGTTCTGCGCAAAGAAGTTTGCAACCTGCGGCTGCAATTCGAAGAACAATGCAACCATACGGGCAATGAACACAATGCCCAGAACTGGTGCTAGCAAGTGAACCGGGTTGAAGTTGGAGAAGAAGTTTTGCAATGACCAACCGCCTGGCTTGGACTGGTTATCCGGTTGCTTTTCTGGCTGCTTCGGAGGCTGTGGCTTTGCAGGATTCTCAGGTTTCTTCGGGGCGTCTGGCTGTTTCCCATTGCCTGGCTTTTCCGGTTGGCTCGGCTTCGGATCTTTCGGAGCGTCTGGATCTTTCGGAGCTTCCGGCTTAGTCGATTCTTCTGGTTGCTTCGGAGCTTCCGGTTCAACGGGTTTTGGACCCTGCGGCTTTAACTCACCATCTGGTTTCCCAGGTGCTGGTTCGGGCTCAGCCGGGCGCCCCTCAGGCTTGCTTTCCTGCTCTGCTGCTGGTTTCTGTGCCTTGCAGGTCTCCAAAGCTTCGTTGCCCACCGTAATGACAAACTCCTGGCTTTCGGACTTCATCTCACGGCCGTCTTTACCCTTCGCACTGTAATTAGCATCGAAGGTATAAACCCCCGGCTTGGAAAATCCCCAGTGGATGTGAGTGTGTGAGGCAAAGCTTGACTCAATCGAATGATCGTTCTTAGTTGAATCAGACAAGACCGTCGGCGCCTCACCCAATCGTCCATCAATAAATGTTCCCCAGGTTGCGTCTTCCGGCACATCACGCGGCTGCAGATTGAGCGAGACTTCCCCATCAATCTTGTTAAAATCAATCGCTTCAGTGTTATAACCCGGCCAAATCACACCGGGACGCTGTGATTGTGGCAAGTGGTAGAAGCCGTCATCCTGCTTACCAAGAAAATCAAAGTCCGTACCCTGGTGGGCTGCCCGTCGAGTCTGCTTGGTGTTATCACCCACCACCAGGGCCACATCGCGCAACGCGCGCTCGACACTCTTTTTCTCAACCAACCGAGTGTCATCTTTCAGGCTGATATCGAACCCGTCGCCCTTGCGCTTCGCCAAAATATCAACATGCCCGCGGTCCAGTAAGTGCTTGTCGACGCACATGCCACGACCCTGCTGCGAAAGCGCAGGCCCGTCGGGTGCTCCTGGATTCTCTGGTACCCCCGGTGTCTTCGGCGTTTCCGGAGACTCAGGGGTTTGCGGATCCATTGGCACATCTGGAGACTCAGATGGCTTTTCTGCAGGTGGCTGTTCACCGACACCATCAGAAGCACCCGGTACGCTTTCCGATGCTCCAGGGAGGTCGCCGAAGTGCACGGTACCTTCGTAAGAGTTACCACGGATAAACTTTTCAGTAATTGCCCCTCGAGCATTAGCTAGCCCATAACCAGGGTGCGGAATAACGTTCATGAACAGCACGCCTTCACGTGGTGCATACGTCTTATCGATCGTCACAAAGCCTTTGCCATTAACGATAGCGCCTTCTAATGGTAAGTCAGCGTAACCACCTTCCGTATCCTTCATCGTGCTATAGACGCCACCGGTAAACGCACCTTGGAAATTCGGATCCTTGGCTTCTACGTAATAGGTGTCGGTTAGCCCATCACCGGAAACATAACGCACGTCAACATCTTTGCTGGCCAACTGGGTGCCGGGTTCTGGAGTTCGCAGATCCCGCTTATTATTACCCTTCGGCAATGCATCCGCATGCTGTGCACTGGTGGTTTCTTTCGACTCGCCGGCAGAATATGCTAGCGGTGCAGAAATCCACCGCGGAGCAGCTGCCCCTGCAACAGCCGCAGCACCCTCACCAGCGCCCTGAACAGTGGATTCACCGGTGACCACAGTATCCGGGGTGAAAACAGCCTGAATATTCGACTGCTTCGGACTCAACAGCTCATCCCAGGTTGCTTTGCCATTTTCCACGGCCAGGTCCGTTAAGAAATATCCGTCGACGAACAAAGTGACGGTACCATTCAGGCCTTCCTTACCCGCATCGAAGGTGATTGTCGAAAGCTTGTCGTCCCCACCCGCCTTTGGCTCGGATTTCGGTGCAATGGTTAGTCGGTAATTTGCCGCCGCAGTATCTCCTTGAGGAGCTTTGTTAAAACGATCTTCCAATGATTCGGTTGGAGTATCCAGTGGTCGCTGTCCGCCAACCTGAATTACCTGGGTACGCGGTTCTGAAGTGACGAATTTGCCGTCGTTGGTACGTGAGCTCACACGATACTGCAACTCATACCGACCCGGCTTAGTAAACAGCGTGTTTAAGTGCGTGTGCTCAGCAGGTTTGATCGAGATAGAATGCGATGACGACTCCGTTGTGCCAACCACGCGTGCAAGATTGAAAACGTCGTTTGGGTTGTAATTGTACTGTTCCATATCCCCCGGGCCGTCGACGCTGATCAAATCCAGTGCGACACGACCATTTTGTACATTGTCGACGTCGAGGTCACTCTCAGCGCCGAATCCGTACCAAATCGGCTTGTGATTGCTGCCGGTTGCACCACTAGGTGCTTGCACGTAGGTTTCACCCGGCTCGCCAATGAAAGCAAAATCGCCGTTATCGGGCAA
This sequence comes from Corynebacterium sp., assembly GCF_030826625.1. Lineage (GTDB taxonomy): Bacteria > Actinomycetota > Actinomycetes > Mycobacteriales > Mycobacteriaceae > Corynebacterium. Next base: position 24,576 of record NZ_JAPJNQ010000020.1, read on the forward strand.
CGTAATTTGGTATTTCGACCTGGTTTTCGCTTCATCATCCCAGCCTTTGCCAATCCACAGGGCAGAATCGGCAAAAGCTGCTGTTGTTGATTGATAGTCACCGTCGATAATCTGATTGTATTTAGTACGAGCATCGAACTGCCCATCTTTACTAACCACATAAGGCGAATCAATGTGGCGTTCGGTCAAAATGATTTTGCCATCATCAGGTCCTGCCGAAGCAGCAGGGAGACCAGCAAACGCCGTGCTCAATGCCGCGGTTACTGCCACCGCGATACGAACCCGCGAACGACGCGATGCAGACACCGTAAAACGTCGCCCCTGGGCGCGCACGTCGGCTCGCGAGAAATCTGAAGTTTTCACTAATAAAACCTTTCTTATTGAAAGTCATTCCCAATGAGGTTAGTTAAAAATAACCCACCTGAAAATAGTTTGCAACAAGTCTGGGAACTACCTGCTTAAAGCAGCAAAACCGCACGGCTCAACAACCGCGCATACACCCATGCACCCATGCACCACCGTGACGCACATCAGGGCACAATAAAACCGGGCCCATCACCACCGTGATCAGCCCGGTCATCCCAAAAGATATTCGTGCTGTAGAAGCTGTAGAAAGCCGCTATACCGTGCAGTTTTAATAAAAATTCCGCACCTTGGCAAAGACTTCCGGCCACCGCTTTTCCAAACGCTTCGCGGCCGCAGCATGTCCCAGCCAAAGCCCAACCAGCGCAACAAACAGGCTCAGGACAACCCCAGCCCAGAACAACGTCGGCAAGCCGGACAGCCGTGTGACACCACCATCATCGAGGTTCATGCCAACAATCATCATGATAATCCCCGGCGCGAGCGGCAACCACACCAAGAACACAGATGCGAGCATCATGATCAGCGCTCCAACGGAAAAACCCGATTTATCCTTCATCGGGTTGGTGCCCGGCGCGGAAACCTGAAACGGATTCCACACTGCCAACAGCGCCGCCAACCCCGCATTCAGCAACACCGCCGAGCCCGCGATCACCGCGAGCACCACCACAGTGGTTAGCTCGGTACCCAGCATCGCCAAAACCACCAGGTAGATCACCAAGGTCGGCAGAGTCAGCAGCAACACTGCCTGCGTGCGTGCCCACAATAGCGTGCGCGGCGCCAGTCCAGCACTCATGTGCACCCAGTTCGACGGCCCGTCATAACCCAACGCATTCGCGGTCATACCCGCTGCAAACAACACGAAAAACAGCACCGCGACATAGGCCATACCAGACTGACCATTAGTCGCTCCCAGTGCCAGCACCATCACCAAAAACAGTGGCATGACCATCAGGCTGTAGGTAAAGCGAATATCGCGGCGCCAATACCGCAAGGTCAGAGAGAACACTGCCCCGCTTGCCGACGCCCGCACCCCCGGCAACAAGACACTTCCTGCCTCAGACCCGGTGGCTGCCGCCCCGGAATCGCCGGTCACGGTCTGCGCATTACGCCGCAGCGCCCAGCGCCACATGCGCCACGCCACCGCTACCGTCACTGCTGCAATCGCAGCCTGTAGCAGCGCGGTTACCCAGTGATCCTGCAGCACTGCGACCGCCGCACCTGGTGCCGCACCAAACGGAGTCCATGCCACAAGTGCCAGCAAAGTATCCCACGGCAGCGAAAACTCCGAACTGCCATTGACAACAACGTTGAAACCGAAGATCGCCACGATGAAGCCCAGGGCGCTAACCATCGCAATTTTCTCACTGTTCTTGCGGTTTCCTACGCTTCCCAGCAACTTTGCCAAGGCTTCCCCACCAGCAACCGTAATCACCAGTGAAACCAGCACAGCCGGTATCCACACCGCGATGCCCCATCCGCTGCCGTGCTGCACCAAACCAACGGCACCAAGCACGATCATCACCAATGAGTTAAAAATCGCCAGCACGCCCCGCACCGTCAACAGCGAGGTCACCGCCGTGCCCCGCAACATCACTGTTTCCGTCAGCGGCAGCACCGCCATTCGTGCGGGATCAACTTGGTTCTCTCCGGCCGGCATGAATAACGCTGCCAGCCAGTAGCCCACAGTGCCAGCAGCGAGGCTATAGACCATGGGCATGAAATTCCCATCGGCGGCCCCCAGCAGCGTAAATGCGCCGAGACCAACCAGCCCCATCAATGAATAAAACGCGACTATTATGGCGATGAAAATTTGCGAAGTATTCGTACTGAAATGCCGCTTCCACAATTTCCAGTGCAAGCTGGTAAATACTCGTAGCGACGGTTGCGCTGCTGTGTGGGTGATTGGTGCTGTGCGGGTCACTGCTGCGCCTCCTTATTGCTATCGGCAGCGTTATTGCTATCGACAGCGTCGACACTAGAGCTGCCCTGTCCCGCGCCAGCTAGCCACTCCAGTGAGCCTTCCGCCAAATGGCGCCCACCGACCAGTTCCACAAAACGCTCGCTCAAACTGGAACCAGCGCGCACCTCATCCAACGTGCCGTCGGCAAGCACCTGGTTCTTGCCGATCACCGCGACGTGATCACACAACGCTTCCACCGTTTCCATCACATGCGAAGACATAATCACCGTGCCGGAGCTGGCAACATAGGCTTGCAAGATCTCGCGGATGGTGGTCGCAGAAACCGGGTCGACGGCCTCAAAAGGCTCGTCGAGAATCAGAATATCCGGACGGTGCAACAGTGCCCCGGCCAGCAGAATCTTTTTGGTCATGCCTGCGGAATAATCGACGATCAACTTGCTGGAAGAATCAGCCAGGTCCAACGCATCCAGCAACTCACGGGAACGCTGCGCCACCGTGGGCTCGTCGATTCCGCGTAGAAGGCCCAGGTAATGCAAGTATTCCTGTCCGGATAGGCGATCAAAGACGGGCAAACCGTCGGCAAGCATCCCGTAAGCAGCTTTCGCAGAATTGGCCTCCGCCGTACTACCCCACACGTTGTGCCCACACACCAGCGCGGTACCGGCATCGGGGCGCAGCAGACCTGTAGCCATCAGCACGGTGGTCGTCTTACCCGAACCATTCGGGCCGACGAGGCCGTAAAAGCTACCGCGCGGAACCCGAAGATTAATATCCCGCACGACGACCTTGCCGCTGTAAGACTTGCTCAAACCTTGCAGCTGTAGCGCAGCATTTTCGTGTAGTGCGGCGTTCTGGTTAGGTCCTGATCCGGACGGCAGGTGAGAAGCAGATGATTCAGATTGCACAGAAGAACGCCCACCGGAGGCAGGACCGGCGGGCACTGTTGGGTCAATCATGATTAGGCTAGGCTTTCTACTTGAGATAATAGCTTCAACCCAAAGCCTAGCAACCCAGCAGAGAAATAAATAGGGTGCTGTGCGTATTCTCTGTAGCTTATGGCAGACAATTCATTCGCGGATTCACTCCAGAACGTTCTGGATAGCATCGACAAGTTCATTTGGAGCCAGTGGTTCCTCATTCCCCTGCTGTTATTCACTGGCTTGTGGCTCACGATCCGGCTGCGTGGCGTGCAATTTCGTAAACTCGGGGTGGCGCTGCGCCACGGCTTCATTGACCGTAATGACGCGGCTGGCGCAGGCGACATCACGCAATACCAGGCGCTAACCACTGCCCTCGCCGCCACCGTCGGCGTGGGAAATATCGTCGGTGTGGCCACGGCGATCTCCATTGGTGGGCCGGGTGCTCTGTTCTGGATGTGGATCACCGGGTTGCTGGGTATGGCCTCGAAGTATTCAGAGGCGTTTTTAGGTGTGCGTTTCCGTGTGGCCGATGCAAAGGGCAAAGTCTCGGGCGGCCCGCAGCGCTACCTCTCCCAGGGAATCCCCGGCGGGTTCGGTAAATTCTTGGCCTGGTTCTTCACCATCGCAGCGATCATTGCTTCGTTCGGTATTGGAAACCTCACCCAGGGCAATGCCGTCGCCGCTGGTTTGGAAAACACCTTTGATGTGAGTCCCACGGTTACCGGTGTCATCATGTTCGTGCTTATCGGTGCGGTTCTGCTTGGGGGCATCGGCTCTATCGGCAAGGTCACTTCGGCTTTTGTTCCATTGATGATCATTATTTACCTGACCGGCGGGATCATTGTGCTGGTCATGCACGCCAGCGAAATTCCGGCGGCTTTCGCCATGATCTTTAACGACGCGTTCACTGGTACCTCTGCCACCGGCGGGTTCCTCGGGGCGGGAATAATCCTGGCAATGCAGATGGGTGTCGCCCGCGGTATCTTCTCTAACGAATCCGGCATGGGTTCTGCGGCGATTGCTGCCGCGGCTGCCAAGACCACGCACCCGGTGCGCCAGGGCTTGGTTTCTATGACCCAAACCTTCATCGACACCATCATCGTGGTCACCATGACCGGACTAGTCATCGTGACCACCGGGGTGTGGGAAGCCGGCGAGAGCAATGCAGCCAACATGACTGCCGACGCATTTAGCGCAGGCATCGGCTCCGATTGGGGTGGCACGATCGTCTCGCTGTCGGTGGTGTTCTTCGCGTTTTCGACGATCCTGGGTTGGTCCTATTACGGAGAGCGCAGCGCCGAGCGGGCCTTCGGCGCCTGGGCTTCTGTTCCCTACCGCATGGTGTTTACCTGCGTAATCTATGTCGGCGCAACCACCGAGATTGGCTTGGCGTGGACCTTCGCGGATATCGCGAACGGTCTGATGGCAATACCAAACCTGATTGGCCTGCTGCTGTTATCCGGGCTCGTCGCCCGTGAGACGAAGGCCTATTTAGATTTCGATCCGACGCTGCGGGCGCAGCCGGTGGATATAGAAAACTTCCTCGTGCAGACGAAAAACCCCTGGCGCAGTAGGTTTTAACCGACACGCAATGCTGCTA
>NZ_JAPJNQ010000118.1 GCF_030826625.1 Corynebacterium sp.
GTTTGCGTGGACAACGTATCAACTTAGAGTTCGTGTCTGCGAACCCGACTGGTCCTATCCACCTGGGTGGCACGCGCTGGGCTGCCGTCGGTGATTCGCTGGGACGCGTACTCGAAGCCAGTGGGGCAGAAGTCACCCGCGAATACTATTTCAATGATCACGGCGGGCAGATCAACCGCTTCGCCCGTTCGTTAGTCGCTGACGCTCAAGGCGAACCTACCCCGGAAGATGGCTACGGCGGTGCTTATATCCACGAGATCGCAGCCGCGGTACTCGATAAAGATCCGGGTGCGCTCGATGGCGAACCTGCGGAGGTACAAGAGAAATTCCGTGCGCTTGGCGTAGAGATGATGTTCGAGCAGATTAAAGCCTCGCTCAAAGAATTCGGCGTGGAATTCGATGTCTACTTCCACGAAAATTCGCTGTATGATTCCGGCGCCGTAGAGCGCGCTATTGATACCTTGCGAGACAATGACAATCTTTACGAAGCCGATGGCGCCTGGTGGTTGCGTGCAGAGAAATTCGGCGACGACAAAGATCGTGTCGTAATCAAGTCTGATGGTGATCACGCTTATATCGCCGGTGATATCGCCTATGTTGCCGATAAATTTGAGCGCGGCCACAATCTCGCTATCTACATGCTTGGTGCCGACCACCACGGCTACATTGGTCGCCTTCGCGCTGCCGCTCAAGCCCTGGGCTATGACCCAGAAAACGTTGAGGTACTGATCGGACAGATGGTCAACCTGCTGCGTGACGGAAAGCCTGTGCGCATGTCGAAGCGTGCTGGAACCGTCATCACCTTGGAAGATCTCGTTGAAGCCATCGGTATCGACGGTGCGCGGTATTCCCTGGTGCGTTCTAGCGTCGATACCTCCGTCGACATTGACCTGGAGCTGTGGACCGCACAATCAGCTGATAACCCGGTCTATTACGTCCAGTACGGCCATGCCCGGTTGTGCTCGATTGAGCGCAAAGCAAGCGAACTCAACGTGAGCGTCGAAGGCCCAGACTTGGGACTGCTGGTTCACGACAAGGAAGGTGATCTCATTCGCACTCTGGGCGAGTTCCCAGAGATCGTCGCCACCGCAGCGCAGCTACGGGAGCCGCACCGGATTACCCGGTACGTCGAAGAGCTCGCTGCGACCTTCCACCGCTTTTATGACCAGTGCCAGATCTTGCCGAAAGCTGGCGAGCAAGCCGAGCCGATTCACAGCGCACGGTTGGCACTCGCTCGGGCGACCCGGCAGGTCTTGCGCAATAGTTTGACCATGGTCGGCGTCAACGCCCCGGAACGGATGTAGATCGATGAACATGCACCTGTCTGATTTCAACCAATTGCCCAGCCATGTCTGGCCACGCAATGCACGCCGTGAACAGGAAGGCACGGTGACCATCGCAGGTGTGGGATTACCGGACATTGTCGAACGGTACGGCAGCCCAGTGATGGTTTTTGATGAGGACGATTTTCGTTCCCGCTGCCGCGATATGGCACGTGCGTTTCAAGGCGCAGAAAATGTGCACTATGCCTCGAAGGCTATGCTTTCGACGCGTATCGTGCGTTGGGTTGAAGAAGAAGGCCTTTCGCTCGACGTTGCTTCGTTGAACGAATTACTGATTGCTTTACGCGCCGGATTTCCGGCTGAGCGAATCACGGTGCATGGCAACACCAAAAACCGCGAGTTCTTGCGCAAGTGTGTTTCGGCCCAGGTCGGTCACGTTGTGTTGGATTCACCAGGTGAATTGGTGGAACTGAACGAGATTGCTGCAGAACTGGGCGCCACGCAGCCGGTGCTGGTGCGCGTGACCCCCGGGGTGGATGCGCATACGCACGAATTCATCGCGACCAGCCATGAAGACCAAAAATTTGGGTTTTCTCTTGCCGCAGGCGATGCCTGGCGAGCGGTCGTTGCTGCGCACAATGCGTCGTCGCTCGATCTCCAAGGCATTCATTGCCACGTCGGTTCGCAGGTTTTCGATGCAGATGGATTTACGCTCGCGGCCAACCGCTTGCTGGAATTGTTTGCACGAGTGCACCAAGAATTGGGATTACAGCTTCCGGTTTTGGACCTCGGCGGCGGTTATGGCGTGCCGTATCTTGCCGACGACTCGGAGCTGAATATCGCCGGAATCGCGGCAGACTTGTTGGCCGCGGTAAACAGCAAGGCTGCGTTTTTAGGTATCGCTCCGCCAAAAGTGGTCGTTGAACCAGGGCGTGCGCTCGTGGGGCCGGCTGCCGTGACGGTTTATGAAGTTGGATCCGACAAAAATGTGCAAATCGACGACGATCGCTACCGTCGTTATCTCGCAGTCGATGGGGGAATGTCAGATAATATTCGTCCTGCACTTTACGGTGCAGAATATGACGCCCGAGTGGTTTCCAGATTCACGGATGGGCACCAGAAACCTACCCGACTGGTCGGCGCGCACTGCGAATCTGGGGACATTTTGATCGCTGATTTTGCTTGTCCTGCAGATGTGCGCGGGGGAGACCTCATGGCCCTTGCAGTCACCGGGGCTTATTGTTATCCGATGTCTTCGCGGTACAACGCCTTCACGCGGCCTGCGGTGGTGAGCGTGCGTGATGGCAAGGCAGAGTTGATGCTGCGGCGGGAAACGATCGAGGATCTTTTGAGCCTTGAAGCAGGCGAACCGAGCGCCGAATAAGCGAACGCTGAATGACTATGCGATGAATCAAGAAATTGATATCAAGAATTTGATACTGAATAAATTTCGGCTAGCAAGCTAAATTTGCACTTAAAGCCGGTACGATTGCGTGCAGATGCACCGCGAAAATCGACTGCAATGATACGGTGTACGCCAGAAAAATTTCGACGAACACGACTAACAAAGACGAAGAACGAAGGATTGCGAAAACTATGGTCGCTGAATCTCCTGCCCGTACCGAAGACAATGCTGGCAAGCCTGTCGGAATTGCCGTATTAGGCATGGGTACCGTCGGTACTGAGGTCATTCGCTTGCTGGAAGAAAATGCTGCAGACTTCCGCGAGCGCGTGGGTGGCCCACTAGAATTGCGTGGCGTTGCCGTCGATGACACCTCGAAGCCACGTCGTGGTGTAGAGCCAGAGATGATCACCGGTGATGCGCACGCGCTGATTAACCGTGACGACGTCGATGTGGTTGTTGAACTCATCGGTGGCATCGATTACCCGCGTGAGCTCGTCTTGGCTGCTTTGCGGGCAGGAAAATCCGTGGTCACCGCGAATAAGGCGCTCGTTGCCGCCCATGCTGATGAACTCGCGCAAGCTGCAGAAGATTCCGGGGTGGATTTGTACTTCGAAGCCGCAGTTGCCGCAGCGATCCCAGTCGTCGGCATGTTGCGCCGCTCACTGGCGGGCGACCAGATCCGGCGGATCTCGGGAATCGTCAACGGTACCACCAACTTTATGTTGGACAAGATGATCACCGAAGGAATGGGCTACGACGAAGCCCTGCAGATCGCTACCGATCTGGGGTATGCGGAGGCAGACCCAACCGCCGACGTCGATGGCCACGATGCCGCGTCGAAGGCCGCCATTATGGCCTCGCTGGGCTTCTATACTCGCGTGAAC
>NZ_JAPJNQ010000021.1 GCF_030826625.1 Corynebacterium sp.
TCTACCTGCTGATCAACGATGACAAGTGCATCGTGGTGGATCCGGCGCACGACGCGCAGGCGGTAATCGACCACGTGGGGGATCGCACCGTGGAGGCGATCCTGCTGACCCACGCGCACAACGACCACTGCGAGCTGGCGCCGGAGCTGGCAGAGAAGTGGGGAGTGAAGGTCTACCTGCACGAGGACGACCGGATGCTGTGGGAGGAATCCAACGGCGACGCGCCGTTTACCCCGATCGACGTGGAGGATCCGTTCTGGGCGGACTGGGGTGTGCGCCTGTACCACACGCCGGGTCACTCGCCGGGCTGCATCGTGGTGGAGGTTCCAGGGCAGCATGCGCTGCTGTCCGGCGACACGCTGTTCAACGGTGGCCCGGGTGCGACGGGGCGGAAGTATTCCAGCTTCCCGACGATTATCGAGTCCCTGCAGTCCACGGTGTTCATCCTGCCGCACGACTTGAAGGTCTACCCCGGCCACGGTGACACCACCACGGTGGGCGCTGAGGCTGCGCGTATCGAGGAGTACATCGAACGTGGATACTGATACCCCCTAAGGGTATACTGGGGGCATGGCTGTAATAGATCTTGATATCACGGGCATGACCTGCGCCTCCTGCGCTAACCGCATCGAGAAGAAGCTGAACAAGCAGGAGGGCGTGACCGCCACCGTTAACTACGCCACCGAGAAGGCACACATCGAAACGGGGGAGGGGGCGGTCGCCGACGCGGATTCTTATATCGCCATCGTGGAGAAGCTCGGCTACGGCGGTAGCGTGCCTAAGCCGGAGAAGCCTGCCGGCGACGACCCGGCCGCCAAGGAGCTGCGCGGTCTGAAGCGCCGCCTGGTGGTTGCCATCGCGTTGGCCACCCCGGTGATCCTGCTGGCGATGATCCCGCCGCTGCAGTTCGACTACTGGCAGTGGGTCAGCTTCGCCCTGGCCACCCCGGTGATCCTGTGGGCGGGCTGGCCTTTCCACAAGGCCACGTGGGTGAACCTGAAGCACGGCGCGGCGACGATGGATACCCTCATCACCGTCGGCACCTCGGCGGCCTATCTGTGGTCGCTGTATGCGCTGTTCTTTGGCCACGCGGGCGATCCCGGTATGCGCCACGGCTGGTCCATCCTGAACCACGCGGGCGACCCGATGGGGGATATCTACTTTGAGGTGGCCGCGGGCGTGGTGACGTTCGTATTGGCGGGACGGTACTTTGAGAAGCGCTCCAAGCAGCGCGCCGGGGATGCCATCCGCGCGCTGACGGACATGGGCGCCAAGCAAGTCACCGTGCTGCGGGAAGGCGGGGAAACATTGCTACCCATTGAGCAGCTGCAGATCGGTGACCGCTTCCTGGCCCGTCCGGGCGAGAAGATCGCCACGGATGGCCGCATCCTGGACGGCAGGTCCGCCATTGATCAGTCCATGCTCACCGGCGAGTCCGTGCCCGTTGATGTTGGCCCCGGCGATGAGGTCACGGGTGCCACCATCAACACCTCTGGCCGCCTGGTCGTGGAGGCGACCCACGTGGGCTCGCAGACGAAGTTGGCCCAGATGGCGAAGCTGATCGACGAGGCCCAGTCGGGTAAGGCCGACGTGCAGCGCCTGGCCGATAAGGTCTCCGGCATTTTCGTTCCGGTCGTCATCGCGATTGCGCTGCTTACACTGCTGTTCGCGGGCTTTAGCAATGCGGTCGCGGTGCTGATTATCGCGTGCCCCTGCGCCCTTGGTTTAGCGACGCCCACAGCCTTGCTGGTTGGTACGGGCCGTGGGGCCGAGCAGGGCATTCTGATTCGCGGACCCGAGGTTTTGGAGGGCGCGCATGCCATCACCACCGTTGTGATGGATAAGACCGGCACGGTGACGACAGGCACAATGCGGGTAGTCGATGTGCAGCCAGCAGACGGCAATCGCGAGGAGGTTCTGCGCGCTGCTGCGGCGGTGGAGGCGTACTCGGAGCACCCCATTGGCCGGGCCATTGCAGAGGCCGGCCGGGATGAGTTTGGTGACCTGCCGGAGGTCACCGGCTTTAAGAATCTGCCTGGACACGGTGTGGAGGCTACCGTAGAGGGCCAGGTGATACGGATTGGCCGTGGGGACGAGGGGGCGTCCACAAATAAGGCAACCACAGTCAAGGTGAGCGCGGATGGGCGAGCGATCGGCACCATCAGCGTGGCCGATACAGTGCGGACCACCAGTGCCGAAGCGGTACGGAAGATGCACGACATGGGGTTGAAGACCGTGCTGCTGACCGGCGATAATCAGCAGGTGGCGGACGCCGTGGCGCGTGAGGTCGGCATCGACGAGGTGATCGCCGGGGTGATGCCGGAGGACAAGGTGGCGCACATCCGCTCGCTGGAGAATGTGGCGATGGTTGGCGACGGCGTGAACGACGCGGCGGCGCTGGCGAGCGCGGACCTGGGCATCGCGATGGGCTCGGGTACGGACGCGGCGATTGAGGCGGCGGACATTACGGTGATGCGAGACGATCTGCTGGCTGTGGCGGATGCGCTGCGGCTGGCACGCAAGACGCTGCGGACGATCAAGATGAACCTGTTCTGGGCGTTTGCCTACAATGTGGCGGCGATCCCGCTGGCCGCATTCGGGTTGTTGAACCCGATGCTGGCTGGGGCGGCGATGGCGCTATCTAGTGTGTTTGTGGTGAGCAACAGTCTGCGGTTGAAAGGATTCAAATAATGCACGGTTACTTGAGCGACAAGGAGCGCTACCTGGCGCGGCTAAAACGGATCGAAGGGCAGGTGCGCGGGCTGCAGCGGATGGTGGATGAGGAGCAGTATTGCATCGACATCCTCACGCAGGTCACTGCGCTGCAGTCTGCGCTGAAGGGCGTGGCACTGGGGTTGTTGGATGACCACATGAACCACTGCGTGCGGCACGCCGCGGAGGCTGGGGGAGAAGAGGCCGAGGAGAAGCTGGCGGAGGTATCTCAGGCCGTGAAGCGGTTGGTTCGTTAGGTTGCTGGGTAGGTAGGGGTTAGCAGGGGCAGGGGGCTACATGTTGTCCACGCCGTACTGGGCCTGCTCTGGGGTGAAGCCCTCGAAGATCAGCTGATCGTAGAGGCCGCTGTCAGACATCGCTAGGCCGGACTCGTCGTACTGGCGAGCCATCTTGACTGCCTGCTCGTTCCAATCGACCTCGATGTTCTGCATGGCGTAGTCGATCGCGTCCGGCGGGAAGCCTTCGAAGTCCAGTTGCTTGCGGAGGCCCTCGTCGGAGAACGCCATCGTGTCGAGGTAATTGTTTGCGGACCGTAGTGCGTTTCGCTGCTCGCGGGTTACATTTCCGGAATCGTTGGAATCTTCTTCTGGCTTTTCTTCCTCGGCAGGCGCAGGGTTCGGTTCTTCGGCTGGAGCGGGATCCATTTCCTCGGCGACCTGCTCGTTCTCAGGGGACGTTACCTCAGGTGCGGGAGAATCAGAGCTTGAACTGCTGGAAGTCGAGGAAGCAGAGTTGTCTTCTTCACTGCCACCCATGGCTGCGGCGATCATGACGAGAACAACCAACACGCCGACCACGATGAGGGCAATTTTGCCCTTGCCCATCTTCTTTTTCTGGGGCGGTTGGGGTGCAGGCCAATTATTCGGGTTTCCGTAGGGGTTGGCTTGTGGGGCCGGCTGTGGAGCGGTCATCTCTTGATCCTTAAGCGTCGGTGGTTGTAGGCATGTAGCCAGCTGCAGAGTTAAAGAACCCTGTTAGCATTTCGTATAGCTTAAATAACCTTTGGAAAACTACCTATACGCTTAAAGGGAGCTACCCCTTTTCTGGGTTAAATCTCAGGATTGAGGGTGGTGGGGCGAAGAGGTTAGTGATCGGCTACAGGTGGTCGATGGCGTACTGAGCCTGCTCCTCGGTGAAGCCGGAGTTAGTCTTTAGCATCTTGAGCAGCTCTTCCTCGGGCAGGGGAGAGCCTGTTTCGTTGAGGTTGCGCGCGCAGTTGAGGGCCTGCTGGTTCCAGTCGGGATCGATCTTTTCGATGGCCGTGGTGATTTGATCGTCGGCGTACCCCTGGAGCTGTAGGTTCTCGCGCAGGCCCTTTTCGGAGAGATTGAATTTGAGGGCGGTCATGGCGGCATCGTTGGCTTGCCGCTGGGTTTTGGGAGCGTCGGTTGGCTGCGCGATGGCCGTGCTCTCAGTGGATTCCATGGCGGTGCTGCCTGTGGCCTCGCTTTCGGACGTGGAGTATTGGTTGAGCTCGCTTTGTGGGGAGTTGGATGCCTTCGCGGGGGCGTTGGCTGGCTCCGTGGCTGGCGGCGTAGTCGAAGTGCTGGCTGGGCGCTGGTGCGCGGAGGCTGCGGCGGGCTGTGGGTTGATTCCGCGACCGTAGTCCTTGTTGTTGGCAACGTACCAAATCGCTGCGACGAGGATGCCGACCAGGACGATGGCACCGATGAAGATCAGCGCGAGGCGGCCGTTGATGGGGGCTTGGAGGGCGTCTTTCTGAGAACCTGCGTGGGAGTCTCTCTGAGGCGTGCTGTCGGGGGAGGGCATCTAACTAAAGTCCTGGTACTCGTTGCTGGGTGCGTGTTGGGTACTTGCGGGTGACGTGCACGGCGCCTGTGTGGAAGGCGGAGGCACAAAGCCCGGTCGTAGTAGTAGATGCGGCAGCGAGGCGTTTTGTTTCCGTGGTGTAGCTTTTCATCAACAACTGGCAGCCGTTTGGTGGTTGACTGTTAGCTATCCGACTCTCCTTATTTGGTTGCGGCATGATCTTCGGCGCCATGCTGGGCAGCTCCGGTCTAGCGGAAACCATCGGTTCCGGACTCAACAAAATGTTGGGCGTATCTAGTGCCCTGGTCATCACTGCCATGGCTGCGGGAGTAGACCCCGTCATTCCGGCGATGGCCGCTACCTTCGGTGCATCCTTACTGTTGCCGCCTTGGTAGGTATAGGCTAGGGGATAAAGAAGACTTAGCCCTCGGCCGCCGTTATGACGGGCCGGGGTTAGCTCTGTAGGAAGGGGGCTCTTCAATCGATGCCATCGCTCAAGGTTCAACCTGGCACTCAACCGATCAATCCGAGCCTTACTGCACTCGATGCCGCCATGTAGCCTCCCACAATTGCCGCGATCCACAGCAACGTCACTTTCGCTTCGTACTCCAGCCGGCGGATGGCGCGCTCCAAACGATGAAAAATAGCCGGCCCCGCTGCGCCTGCAATGACAGCCATAAGAGTTGCCGGTAGGACCATGATGATGCAGTACCCCGCAATAAGCGCGGCCTTGCCGCTAAACCCGAAAGACATAGACTGGATAATTCCCATTGCGCCTAGGTAGGGCAACATCGTCGCAGCCTCGACAACAGCAGCACCTAGCGCAAGCCCCACCATGCTAGTCGCGCTCAGTGACGCGCCCCGTGCAAGGCGAGAGGCCCGACTCTTCGGTACTTCGGCGCCGGCGGTCTGCGTGGCCGCGGGCTTTTTGGGGTTTGGCGAGAACACACCGAAGATGAAAAGCCCCGCGCCTAGAACAAGCGTCACCCACCGGAACCAATCAGTCTCGCTTACGCCAGAAAGCCTCGATACTGCCGTATCGAACCCTAATAGAAGCGCAATACCAAGGGCGCAGTAGGCCGTGGCGATCGTAGCGAGATAGGTGCCCAACAGGCCTAAACGCACTCGTCGCCAGATAACAATCAGAGCAATAGGAATGACAAGAGTTCCTGCACTCAAACTATCTACGAGTGCAAGGCCGGCAAGGGGGAGGAAGTCTGACATGGAATTCTCCGGTAGTCGGGTGTTCATCGGGGCCTCAGCTTCACAAAAGGCCTCAATCCCGCGTCATACGTTCGTATTAATCGCGCAGTTGATACGATTGTATGAGATGTAAAATACGAGTGCAACTGCACTCATGAATGGCTCATCGCATCTGAGCTAGGGAAGATTGGAGCTCCATGTCTGTTGATCGCAGCACACCTATCACGGGCACCGCCGCAGTGATCGCTGATGCTGCCATTCGGGTAATGGTCAGTCAGGGCCTCGATGCCCTGAGCGTGCGCAATGTCGCCACTGAGGCTCGCGTCGCACCTGGGACTGTCCAGTACCAGATGGGTAAACGGGACGACATCATCGCGAAAGCTTTTGTCAGGTCGTTGCAACGCCAGGAGTCGCGGGCCCTTACTCAAACCGATGCGACGGATTTTCACACGGTCTTACACGGTCGCCTGGCTGAACTTTTGCCAATTGGCCCTGTCCAGCGCGAGGATTCCGCTGTGTGGGTCATTGTGGGAGCTGCTGCCTCGACGCGCGAATGGCTGGCTGGCTTATACGACGCCGAGGTCACGAAGTTTCGGGCGCGCGTGTCTGAAGGGCTCGAAGCAGCGCAACGTTTCGGAAAGTTGGCTCGAGGGCTGTCGCCTGAGCAAGGTGCTCGTCTTGTCACCGCACTGGTCAACGGGCTGACGATCGACTACCTCAATGCTCCTGTGGACTCGGCGAAGCAGTTGCTGGCCGACCTTGCTTCGGGACTCGCGCTGATTGTAGAACCCGGTTCTCCTAAGGACTAGGACGGTACTTGGGCTGGAAGTTTCGGTGGTATAGACAAACTGGAAGCGGATAACCAGCGTGTCTCTTCGGCAAAATATTTAGCAGCCTTGCGCAGAATGTCACGTTCTTCGCGCAGCTTAGCGTTTTCCTTTTCCAGCTGGCGGATGCGTTCGGAATCATTCGCCGCTTGGGCTTTATCGTGTAGCGCTTTCGTGCGGGACCGTTTACCGGTGCCGTACTTTTTAACCCAGGAATATAGCGATGCCTGGTTGATGCCGAGCTCTGCTGATGCTGACTTCAGCGAGAGGTCCTCATTGTTTTCGTACAGGGCTACGGCATCACGTTTAAACTCTTCGGAATACCTGGACATGGTGGTAGATTACCTTTCTTCCCAGCCTAAATGGGCTGGGTATCAGGTGTCCACCAAACAGGGGTCAGGTCCTTCGGACTCCTTTAGGTTTCGGAGGCAGTTTCTATACAATGATTTTATATTTTTAATTTTTTGAAAATATTACTATTGGAGTCGAAGACACTGAAAGATCATCATGAAAGGTTTAGGTTTTATTCCGTTTAAGCAGCTGGGAAAACCTTCGACCATGCCAAGGAAATTTGATCAGGATGCAAAGGATCGCGTGGTCCGTCTCGTGGAAGATCGCATCGTGGCAGAAAACATGTCGATGCACCCCGCGTGCCAGGCAGTAGTTCCAAAGCTGGGGGTTTCATGGCACACGGCTCGTCAATAGACTTTGGCAGGATCACCGGGATGGCGATGTTACTCGTGCCGAAGAAGACGTGATTGCTGAAAACGCCAGACTACGTCGTGAAAACCACCAGCTACGCGACACTAACGAGCTACTGAAGGCTGCCTCAGCTTTTTTCGCCTCATGACTCGAACCACAACGTTAAGAGATGATCCGATTCATCGATGAATACCGAAACCGTTTCACAATCGAGTTCATGTATACGACGTTGAAGAATAACCGTAAAGGCGGGTTTATTACCTCGCGTGGTTATCGCCAATCTAAAGCTTGTGGCATGAGTGCCCGCAGACTTCGTGATGCTGGTTTGCTCGAACACCTTCGCCAGGTTCACGCTGATAATTATGGTGTTTATGGTGTGCGGAAAATGTGGCACGCACTTCGCCGTAAAAGAATCGCTATCGGTCGTGAGCAGACTGCCAGGTTGATGCGCGTGGCTGGCGTTTCTGGCAAAGGTAAAGGCCGGTCACCTATCACAACCCGAAAAGCTCACGTGCCTGATCTGCGCCCGGACTTAGTCCAACGCGAATTCAGTGCCGCAGCACCGAATAAGTTATGGGTCGCTGACATTACCTACGTGCGCACGAAGAAAAGCTTTGTGTACACCGCGTTTGTCACCGATGTGTTTTCTCGACCCATCGTTGGGTGGGCGTTATCAGATTCCATGCGCACTTCAAGCACTGCCGCTGCATGCTCTCAACCAGGCGATTGTCAGTGCCAAGGGAACTTCAGGGTTGGTTCACCATTGTAACCACGGGTCGCAGTATGTCAGCGTTGTCTACAACGAGCGAGGTGTCCAGCACGGCATTGCCGCTTCTACCGGAATTGTTGGGGACTGATATGACAATGCTTTTCTGAAAACGTGAACGGCCCCTCACAAGAGGTGAGCTGATCCATATTCTCAGGTGGGGTGATGTTGTCGAGGTAGAAATCGCGGCATTCGAGTGGGTGTCATGGTGGAACGAGACTAGTTTGCATCAAAGCGTGGGATACCGCATCTCTGTCGAAGTGGAAACCGAGTTTTGGAAGCAGAACTCGCTCCAAACAATAATAGAAATCAAGGTAAATGCCTAGAAACAAAACTCGGAGCACTTCAGAGGGTAGATATGCTGCAGCGCATCCGTCGGATCAGACGTGTGGGCAACCTTGCCAGTGGTGGGCTTTGATAACGGTGATCGTAAGGAAACCTTCCGCGATGGGTCGTTCGCCGTGCTGTTAAGTAGAAGGGTGCAGATGTATGTAGAGCTATGCGGGGCTCACTATCGGGATGGTGGCCGTTCCCTGTTACCCCTCCGCTAGGCGCTGAGGTGATGAGGGTCTGGATGCCGGACTATTCCAGCATCTTTTCCGCGCGGCCTGGAGGAACAGGTCAAAGCTGCATGATCCGATGCGGATGGCGTGACCCTGGATCACTTCCTGCCCCCGGGTATGGAGATGCCGGGAATAAGCAGTGACATTCACGATGGAATAGGGATCTAAGGTGTAGATATCTTTTACATAAGCCTAGTCCGTCATGAAGCCCCCGCTGGGTTGGCAATTCGAACCCAGCGGGGGTTTGATGAAGCATTCAAGGTTAGAAATGGCAACGCGCGCAATTCTGCAGTGGGATCACATCAGCCTGCCTTCTTGTTTGAGTAGACAGCCAAAAGGAAAAGGCCAAGGGTTCCCAGTGCAGAGAATTCTGCAAATCGCGACCAGTTTAGATCCTCATCCCATCCTATGATATCCCGGAATACAACGTACACTCCGATAATCAGGATCATGATAATCCATTTGACCAGGAATTTTCCTAAAGTTGCCATGCCTACACCCTTCTTATTCTGCTTGCAATACTAAGGATTTACCAGCTACCTCGGCACTGCCAACCCCAGTACGCGAACATGCCAACTAGAGCAGCAACATTTCTCCTGATGCCTTGCTTAGCGAGATACTTCACTGCTTCCTTTGCAGCCTTGGCATAGTCTTTCTGGCCAATCGCGGCAGCAACTACGTTAATGTCGAAGACGCTCTTGATGTCATCAGAGGCTTTTCCTTTGACGCATGTGAGGAATGTTCCAGCCCCGCGAGTGGACACGGACTGACCGGTGGCCGAATTCTCTTTGATTGCCTGATTGGCTGCGTCTTCACCAAGGAAATTCACGAGGGCATCATGTGCTTCCTTTTCAGTCTGGGCATTATCAACCTCAGCAAAGTACTGAGCGAGTGCTTGTTCCTCGATGGTTCCCGCAGACTCGACAGCGACAGGGGCAGGAGTTTCTGCGGCCGCTACCGGGGCAGCTGCAAGGGGCAGTGTGACTATGAGAGCCATGGTAGCGAGGCGGCTACGAGCATTTTTCAACATATGGTGAATCTTTATGGGTTTAAAGCGTTGAAGTAACCTAGCGTGCGTTGCTTCAAGCTTTGTGGTGAGTGGTGGTGCATTAACGATCTTAGTTAAAGAAATGTTACAAGTCAACACTTTTAGTGTTGTATTTCATAGAAAGGGGTTGCTGTGCTTTCCATTAGGGGCAGACGGTTGTTTCACTTGCGACACAATGAGATGATTCCCCATATAGTCATGTGGTCATATGGGAGCCGAATGGGTAATTCTTGACAGTTATTATTTTGGTTCGGTTTGGCGTAAGCGTATGAAGTGCCCAGGCTTTTGTTCCGTTTAAGTAGATGGGAAAATGTTTCGAGCATACCCACAAAATTGATCAACATGCGAAGGACCGAGTTATCCGATTAGTAGAAGATCGAATCCCGACAGAAACCATGTCGATGTAGGCCGCGAGTCAGGCAGTAGCCCCAAAGCCATGGTTTCATGGCGCATTGCCCGCCGATGGGTTCAACAAACCCTTCAACCCCCAACCGTCTAAAATTAACCATTCCGGTTTTCAGGGACTAAGTTCAGGCCACTTCCCAGGTACCGCTTCACTGCAAGCGCTTTTAGCGTTTTTCTTTGGGTTTTTACTTTGCTTCAGGAACATCAACCATAGAGCCTTGAATATGCGGCGAGGAAAACCATGATAACAACGTACATTTTATCTACTCACTGCAGACTATTTTTACGGCCGCAGTGCAAGCGAAACCCACAAACAGGGCGCATACTGCGGCACGCCCGAGGTCTCCGGGGCCGGCCTGACAAAATGTATCCTTGATAACAATATAGGATAAAGTTAGTTTATGGACACACAGGTAAAGCGCGGAAATTATTTTCTGGCAGCGGTTCTCGCTGGGGATGCAGCAATGTCAATCAAACCTCCCAAATTCATTCGAGATTGCCTGCATGGAGTGAACTTTCCGCAAAATTGGTGGTGGTCACTGATCGTCATCAAGTCGTTGGCCGCTCTCGGGCTTGTGCGCGGCACCGCGCAAAACAGCCCGCAACTGACAACTGCCACATCCACCGG
This sequence comes from Corynebacterium sp., assembly GCF_030826625.1. Lineage (GTDB taxonomy): Bacteria > Actinomycetota > Actinomycetes > Mycobacteriales > Mycobacteriaceae > Corynebacterium. Next base: position 10,646 of record NZ_JAPJNQ010000021.1, read on the forward strand.
CGTCGTGGCTTATTTCGCCTGTGCAATCTTCGCGCATGTGAAGGCAAAGTTTTTAGGCAAAGAATTCTGGCTCAACTGTTTAGGAATGACAGCACTCAGCACGACAGTGCTGGTGCAAAACCGCAAGCAGCATCGCTAGGCATCTGCCTGCGAACGCTCCAAGCCCCGCACCCCACGGTGTAGCATCAAGCACATGAAGCCAACCGTCGGAAAGATTGTCGCTGCTTCGATTCTTAGCGCCGGGGTGCTTGGCGGTGGTGCAGCACTGGGCATCGCCACCACCTATGATTCCCCAGAACGTGCGCACTACCAGATCGACGCGCCGACACACAGCAATCTCGCCCTGCGCATTCACAACCCCGACGGCGTGCTCACTGCTGACGACGAACGGATCCTCGAACGTGATGCCGCACGCCTCGAAGTACCGGGCGTCGTCAAGCAGCTGCACTATATTGTTTTCGCAGATAACGACGACAACGTCAACGACACCGTGGAAAACTACCTGCGCGATCACCACCCGGAGCTCATCGGCGACGATAATTTTGCCGACGGAACATTGTTTGTTGGCGTGGGGCTTAATCCCCGACAAGCTTTCATTTTCGCTGGTGATGACGTCGCAGAGTTACTCGAACTGCGCGACAGCAGCCACCTGAGCGAATCACTGGATGCGATCAAACCCGGTGTCAAAGACGGCAATATCCCCGGCGGCCTGTTCCACGGCGCCTCCGTAGCAACTGACCTCGCTGCCCTCGAGCAAGCGCGCTTCGATAGCGCAGAATCCGACCGCACCTCCGCCATCGTTATGGGAGGTCTCGGCGCCGCAGCCCTCGGTGGTGGTGTTGCAGCAACAACCGGAGGGTATCGGCGTAGCCGTGCAAAGAAAATCGCCCAAGCGCGGGAAGACTTCGACTATATTTCCGTTGAATTCGGCACACTCGCCCAGCGTTTGGACGCCATAGATATCCGCGCACATTCACTGACCTCCGCTTTTGCGGATCAGCAGTTGCGTGACCAGTGGCGCAAGGTGCGGGACCGCTTTCTGCACATGCATGACGACGTCTCCAAGTTCAGCGAACTCAGCCCGCGAAGCGACGACAAGACATTCCTGCAGTACGCGGGCCAACTCAGTGACGCGGCCTCGACCGCAAAGAAGATGCACCATGCCGAAGACAACATCGACACGATCTTTGCTTTGGAAAATGGTGATGAACTCACCCGGCGCAGCGAGGCACAGTCATTGCGTGACGACGTCGTCGAGGCGAAAATGAAGGTGCGGAATGTTGATTCCGGTCTTTACCAGGAATTGGCTGCAATCCAGCAGCGAACCGAAGCTCTAGCCCAGGAACCTAGCGTTGAGGATTTCTTGGACAATTTCATTGTCGTGCTGCGTGACTAACAGGCGGCGTTAACGCAGCTGCGTAAGCGAGAATTTAGCGATATTGACGAATCGAAGGCGGATGCACCACAAGCCCCGGGATTGACTTCGTCCGATTACCGGCCGGGTTATGGATGGAACAACTTCGTGCCTTATTGGGCGCTGAGCAGCTGGCATGCTTCCACCGTCGAAGCGCAATCCAGTAGCTCGAACAGCGGGAGCACGAATACGTCGTTTAGTTCTGGGTTTTCTGGCGCGGGTGGCTCGTCAGGGTTTTAGTGCTAGCGCTTCAGGGTTTTAGTGCTAGCGCTGTGAGCCGTGCGCTTCGCGTGGGTTCTCGTGGCTATTGTTCTCTGCGTCATCGTGGTCATCGTGCTCGAAGCCGTGTTGATCGGTGCTGTGCAGATGGGTGCTGTTATTTTCGTGGCCGCCATCCTGGTGTTGACCAGAAGCAGCTCCCCTGTCAGTCTCCCCAGCTTCGCTAGTCCCAAGCTTGTCTTCCCGGGTCTCACGCAGTTCCCCGATCAACTCGGAGAAGAAATCCCGCACAACGGACCACTGGACGGTGGTGTTTTCCAAATGCTCCGGCAAACGTTCAATCTCTAGGCTTAGCTCTTTGCGACGGCGCTGCTCCGCCAGCTCACTGCGCAGCTCGCTTAACGATGCTTCGGCCTCACGCAGAATCTTTTCCAGCTGTTCTTCTACGGACTTGCCACGTAGATTGTCAGCCCCTGTGTCGTGGTGCGGATCCATCATCGTTATTACTTCCTTATCTCATATCACCGGCGAGCATGTTCTACACCGGGATGAGTGGTGATTCCTAGAATACAGTGGTGAGCAGGATCAAAACGCCCGGCAGCACCAGGAACATGCCCAGCACCCACGCTGCGATATACAGCTTGTTACGTGCGCCGATATTCGCAATGCCCTGCGCCAAAAACAGCGGCACCTCGCGCACACCTGGGATGCCGTAGATCACCAGAGCAGCGAAAACGTTGAACATCAGGTGAATCAGCGCGCCTTGCAGAGCGGCCTGGCCTTCCAAGCCAGTGAATGCGAATGCGGCAATCAGTGCGGTGATCGTAGTGCCGATATTCGCACCGATGGTGAATGGGTAGACCTGACGGATTGACAAGGTGTTAGAACCAGCCAGGGGAACCACCAGCGCGGTTGTCGTCGAAGAAGACTGCACCAGCATGGTGATAACCATGCCAGCACCAATGCCGGAGATCGGACCACGGCCCAAGGACTTGTGCAGAATGTCTTTGGCCTTACCAACCATAACGACCTTCAGCAGCGCACCGATGAAGTTGACGACGCCGAGGATCAGCGCAATACCAATCAAAATCTGCGCGATGCCAGCGATGGTCTCTGGCAACCAGCTCGTCGATGCAACCAGCAGGTCTTTGCCCGGCTCGGTGATAAAGCCAATGAACGTGCCCAGGCCTTCCATGCCGGTGGCCAAGAAACCAGCTTGTTCGGATTCGGCGTTCACGCCGGAAACCAAGAAGCCGGTGACCTTTTCCAACAGGCCGAACATCAGCTCCAGCGGCAGGAAGATCAGCACCGCCAGCAGGTTAAACATGTCATGCACGGACGCTGCGGCGAAACCACGACGGAAGGAGTCTTTGTCGCGCACCATGCCCAATGAGACCAACGTCGAGGTCAGCGTGGTGCCGACGTTCGCGCCCATCAACATTGGGATGGCGATTTGGACTGGCAAACCACCGGCCATCATGCCGACCACAATCGAGGTGGTCGTCGACGAAGACTGAATCAACGCAGTGGCCAGGATACCGACCATGAGAGCGATCAGTGGGTTCTGTGCAAAAGCGAACAGCTCTTCTGCGTGATCGCCGGTGGCAGCCTTAAAGCCGTCACCGATCACGCCAACGGCGGTGATAAGCAACCACACGCTGACGGCGACAGCAACCCAGTTCACCCACTGCTTATCAGTGTCAATACCGAGGCGCTTCAGTGGATTACGCGGAGCCTTTTGCTTTTCCTGCACACCCTGTTCCAGCCGTAGTTGAGCGTCGCCAAGGGTGCGGTCATCGGATGCGGTCTGATCCGGGAACGTTTGCCCTGAGGAAGTGTGTGACATCATCTGTTTCCTGACACCTTGCTTCGCACTTGCAGCCCGCACCCCAGAAAACTTAAGAAAACTAGAGGTGCGTACTGCCACTGATTGGTTTGTTTCAGGCCAACTCGGGGCCTTACAACAAGCAATGTATCGGGCGTGCGGAAATACGAGGTTCACACAAGGTTACAAACAAGCAAACTTTTTGGATTGTGAGCAACCTAACGGGCTTAACGACGCCCCGCTTTTTCGTCGGCAGCAATGATGCGCTGCAAGTACTCCGCTATTGTTGGTGCCTCAATCCAGGCCGGAGTTGGATTCCAGAACGGAGACACAGCCTGACCTGCGATAAAGAAGGTGCCGAAGCCGTCCTCAGTAGCACCCACAAACGCGATCTCATCGGCAGATTCTGCCACCACGGAATAGCCAGCGAACGCGGTTGCCTGTGCACCCTTCAATTCTTCGGCAGAATCGTTCCGCTCCATGAACGCCTCAGCCGCCTCGGTGGTGGAGAGTTGTTCATCTGGAGTAAACATTCCGTTACGGAATACGATGCCGCGCGTCATGTCCCCATTGACATCCTTGAGCGGCTTATCGATGTTCAGCAAACACCGCAGCCCATCCTCGCCCGGCGCGACCGTTTCCGGGAGTTCACACAAAGAACCATCCGGCAGCGCAATGCGGTAGAAACCATCTGTGATGGTCGGTTCGATAGTCTCACCGTAGCCGAGGTCAGCCGCCGGGGTTGGTTCCTTGCTGGAGCTCGATTTACTGGAGCTGGATTTACCGCTCGACTTGCTGGATTTACCGGTGGATGTGCCGGAAGATTTCTCGCTGGACTTGTCGGTGGACTTGCCTGCGGATTTGCTAGTCGATTCGCTTGCCGATTCCGACGCTGTAGCCGAGCCAGACTCGGATTCGCTTGTCGACGCCGAATCGCTGGACTTATCCGACGCTGCAGAATCCGTCTCCGTGGCAGCGGCATCGGCAGTGCTATCCGCAGCGCTGTTGGCAGCATTGTCAGCTGGCTGCGGATCGGGACGGTTTTCTGGATTAGAACAGCCCGCCACGCCTAAAGCAATGACGGCGCTGAGGCCAAGCGTGCGGGCGAGTTTCCGTGCATGAGGTTTCATGCACCTAGTCTAGCCTGTTTGCCGGGTCACAATACCGGTTACTTCACCACCAGGTTGATCATGCGGCCAGGCACCACGATCTTCTTCACCACGGACTTCTCACCGATCGCCGCGAGCACCTTCTCGTCGGCAAGCGCGGCGGCCACGGCATCATCCTGGGAGACGTCGGCAGCGACCAACACGCGCGATTTCACCTTGCCGTTGACCTGCACCGGCAGCTCGATTTCGTCGTCGACAAGATACTTCTCATCGAAGCTTGGGAATGGCACGAAGGTGATCGTGCCCTCGTGGCCCAGGCGCGACCACAGCTCTTCGGCGATGTGCGGCGCCACCGGAGCGACCATCACAGCGATCGGCTCCACGGCAGCACGCGGAGCACCGTCCGGGTAATTCTTCGTCAAGTAGTTCACGTACTCGATGAGCTTGGCGACGACGGTGTTGACCCGCAGATTCTCGTAGTCGTCGCGCACGCCAGCGATGGTGCGGTGTAGCTGCTGCAGGTCCTTCTTTTCCAGCTCCGCATCCACGACGGCCACCTCGCCGGTGTTCTCGTTGACCACCAGACGCCACAGGCGCTGCAAGAAACGCTGCGCACCGACGACGTCCTTGGTAGCCCACGGCCGTGAATCTGCCAGTGGCCCCATCGACATCTCATAAACCCGCAGGGTATCGGCGCCAAAGTTTTCGGCAATATCGTCGGGCGCGACCGCGTTCTTCAGCGATTTACCCATCTTGCCGTATTCGCGGTTCACCTTCTCGCCGTGGTAGAAGAACTCGCCGTCGCGCTCTTCGACTTCTTCGGCAGGCACGTACACGCCGCGGGAATCGGTATAGGCATAGGCCTGGATATAGCCCTGGTTGTACAGGCGACGGTACGGCTCTTTCGAGCTCACATGTCCCAGGTCAAACAACACTTTGTGCCAGAAACGCGCATACAAAAGGTGCAGCACGGCGTGCTCCACGCCGCCGACGTACAGGTCCACTCCGCCCGGATCGTTCGGGCCATGGACCTGCGGGCGTGGACCAGTCCAGTAGCGCTCGTTGTCGATATCGCAGAAAGCGTCGCTGTTGGTCGGATCGATATAGCGCATCTGGTACCAGGACGAACCTGCCCACTGCGGCATGACGTTGGCATCGCGGTAGTAGGTCTTGGTGCCTTCGCCCAAGTCCATCTCTACTTCGATCCACTCGCGCGCTTTCGCCAGCGGCGGCTGCGGCTCGGTGTCGTGGTCATCCGGATCGAAGGACACCGGCTGGTAGTCATCAACCTCCGGCAACTCCACCGGCAGCTGATCCTCTGGGATCGCGTGTGGCCGGCCGGCCTCGTCGTAGACGATCGGGAATGGCTCGCCCCAATAACGCTGGCGGGCAAACAGCCAGTCGCGCAGCTTGTATTGGATCTTTTCGACGCCCCGCTCGCGAGCAGCCAACCAGTCGATCGTGGCAGCGATGGCCTCTGCCTTGGACTTGCCGGTCAGATCCAACCCGTCGTCGTTCGCAGAATTCACGTAGGTGCCTTCACCGGTGTGCGCTGCCGCGGAGACATCACCACCGGCGACGACCTCGGTGATCGGCAGGCCAAAGACCTGCGCGTATTCGTAATCACGCTCGTCGTGGGCGGGCACAGCCATGATCGCGCCCGTACCGTAGCCGGTCAATACGTAATCTGCGGTAAAGACCGGCAACTTCTTGCCGTTGACCGGGTTGGTGGCGTAGCTACCTAAGAAAACGCCAGTCTTTTCCTTATTCTCTTGGCGCTCCAAATCCGACTTCGCGGCGATGTCACTACGGTAGGCCTCGATCGCTTCCTTCGGGTCCTCATGACCATAAGTCCAGCGTGCGTCGACGTCATCGTCGTATGGAACCGGCGAGAGCAAAGCGTCGACAAGCGGGTGCTCCGGGGCCAACACAACATATTCCGCGCCAAAAAGCGTGTCCGGGCGCGTGGTAAACACCGTGATGTCGTGGCCCTCGCAGCGGAAATCGACCTCCGCACCGCGGGAACGGCCGATCCAGTTGCGCTGCATGGATTTCACCTTCTCCGGCCAATCCAGCAGTTCGAGGTCATCCAAGAGGCGATCAGAATACGCGGTAATGCGCATCATCCACTGCTTTAAGTTTTTGCGGAACACCGGGAAGTTGCCGCGCTCAGAACGGCCATCGGCGGTGACCTCTTCATTCGCCAACACCGTGCCCAAGCCCGGGCACCAGTTCACCGTGGAATCGCTCAGATACACCAGGCGGAATTCATCCACGGCCCGGTCTTTTTCTTCCTCGCTTAACGACGCATACTCGCGGCCGTCCTTGGTGGCCAGCTCGCCAGATTCCAGCAGCGGGTACAACTCGTCAATCGGGCGCGCTTTTTGCTGCTGCTCATCGAACCACGACTGGTAGATCTGCAAGAAAATCCACTGCGTCCAGCGATAAAATTCTGGATCAATGGTGGCCACCGAACGGCGCTTGTCATGACCCAGCCCCAGCGAACCCAACTGGCGACGCATATTCGCGATATTCGCCACCGTCGTCGTGCGCGGGTGGGTTCCGGTTTGGATCGCATACTGCTCAGCCGGCAAACCAAAAGCGTCATAGCCCAAGGTGTGCAGCACGTTTTTGCCCAGCAAACGGTTAAACCGGGCGAACACATCCGTGGCGATATACCCCAGCGGGTGACCCACGTGTAGGCCCGCGCCCGACGGGTACGGGAACATGTCTTGCACGAAGAGTTTGTCTTCGGGAAGAGCGGCGCCGTCTGCCGGAGCTAAATCACCAGTGGGGTTTGGCGCATTGAACGTGCCCGTCTCGTCCCAGTACTGCTGCCACCGCGACTCGATATCATTGGCGAGCTGCGGGGTATAGCGGTGGGCTGGGCCGGTGTTGCTGGCATTTTCAGCACTAAGATTTTCTGTGTTTTCGCGCGCTTCTTTCATGGTTTTATAGTCTAATAGGTTTAGGGCCTGCGACCACGCGAGACCACAGGACAGCGCAGATTCTGGGTTATTCCCGGCTGATCCCGCCGGCAACCATTTTGTTTTTCCTAGAAAGGTTAATTAGACATGCGAATGACCATCGGAGATTTTCTGGTTCGTCGCTTGCAAGAAATCGGCATCACTGAAGTGATTGGTGTGCCGGGTGATTTCAACTTGAACTGGCTGGAACAAATCGAAGCTGCCGACGGCATCCGCTTTGTGGGCAGCACCAATGAGCTCAACGCCGCGTATGCTGCCGACGGCTACTCGCGCGCCCGCGGGGTCTCGTGCCTTTTGACCACCTACGGTGTTGGCGAGCTCTCCGCACTCAATGGCCTGGCCGGGGCTGCCTGCGAACACATCCCGCTGGTCTCCATCGCCGGCGCTCCCCCACTGTTTGCCACCGAAAAGCGCTGGTTGCTGCATCACACGCTTGCCGACGGCAACTTCGGCAACATGCTCGACTCGTTGCGGCCATTCACCGCGCTGGCTGAGCGCATTACCCCAATGAACGCAGTCGACGAGATTGACCGCGCTCTGCGGACCTGCCTGCGGGAAAAACGCCCAGTGCACTTGCAACTGCCTTCTGATATCTCGCACCTGAGCATCAACGTGCCAGACGAACCACTGGATACCTCGCTCGAACCATCGGATCCGGTGCAGCTCGAGGCCGTACTGGAGCGATTGGTGCAGGAATTCGCGGCCGCGGAAAACCCGGTGCTGCTCGTCGACCAGGACGCGCAGCGCCACGGATTCTTGGATTTGTTTGCCCAGCTCGTCGACAAGATCCAGCTGCCGTATGCACAAATGGCTTCCGGCAAGGCACTGTTGAGCGAGCAGCACCCACTGTTTTTGGGCACCTATAACGGCAAGGCCTCGTGGCCGGGTGTGCGCGAGCGCGTGGAGGGCTCGGATTTCTTGCTCACCTGCACCCCGCGATTCATTGAGGTGAACTCGGGTAGTTTCTCGCATGAGTTGCACGAAGAAAACATCGTGGATTTCGGTGACCAGCACGTCAATATTTATGGCGAGCACATCGTGGGCCTGGACACCACAGAGGTGCTGGCTGGCTTGGTGGAGCGGCTGCCGGCTGCCGACGGGGCTGGCGCGGCGAACTCGGACGATCAGCCCAGCAGCGTGAACCCGGAGGCAGTACTGCCGGAGCCTTTTGAGGTCCGCGCCGGTGCCGAGCTGACGCAGGCACGCTTGTGGCCACAGGTGCGCGAGTTCATTCGTCCTGGTGACACGGTTATTGCGGAGGCCGGAACCTCCAATATTGGTTTGGGACCGCAGCGCATGCCGGAGAATGTTCGCTACATCAACAGTGCTATTTGGGGCTCGATTGGTTATACCCTGCCAGCTTTGCTGGGCAGCCAAATGGCCGATGCGGATACTCGCCACCTGTTGTTCATCGGGGATGGGTCTTTCCAGTTGACCGCCCAGGAATTGTCGACGATTCTGCGGGAGAAGCAAAAACCCATCATCGTGTTGTTGAACAACCGCGGCTACACCATCGAGCGCTACATCTTGGGCATGGACCGCGAGTACAACGACATCGCCGATTGGGCTTATCACAAGTTACCGGAGGTTTTTGTCCCCGGAACCGAGATGGTTTCTTATACCGCACGCACTGAAGACGAGCTTGCCGACGCCTTCGCCGCTATTAATAACAGCGACAAGGGCGCGTTCCTGGAAATCCACCTGGACCCAGAAGATGCCCCCGCTGGCCTGCAGGCCTTCGGACCGATGACCGCGGAATTCGATTACGGTCCGCGTGGGCCTAGGAACTAAGAGGTCACGGAACTAAGACTCCGCGGAACTAAGAGGTCCGGAATTGCAGTTGTTGTTATTTATTGAAACAACTAACAACAACTCTAAACAACTAGCAACAACTATTCTGAGCTGGGAAAATAACCAATTTCGCTGCCCTAAAACCGCACAAGTTGTTTCCAAGTTGTTTGCTAGTTGTTTTAAAGAAGAAAAACCGCGCAGAAAACAACTTCCTGGGATTTTGCCTATATTCGACGCTATGGATGTCACGCCCACAAAACGTGATGGCACTAATTGCCGTGCGATGTCGGAAGAAGAACGCCGCCTGATCCGTCGTATCCGAGAGGATGATGACTATTCCAATCGTATTTCTTCCTATCCGGTAGAAGATTTGTCTCATGAAGTCCTCACTGAATTGCGGCGACTGTTACGCTCACACCGCCGACGCCGCGGCATCGACGCTGCCACTCCAACCGGCGCCCAGGCACTCTTGCGCGAGGTCGGGCTACTCAGCGACGATGACAGCCTAAAACGTGCAGGTGAAATTCTGCTTACGCCTGCAGCCACAACACAAGTCACGATTCGCCACCTATGACGAGCATTACCCGGAGCGGACCCAAAAGCCACAGAGTTTTCTGCTCCATTGCTTGAGGCACTGCCAGCGTTGCGTCGGCTCATTCTAGAACGAGCTGACCAAGAAATGGTCCGGGTGCAATTCGACAGCGGGCAAGAGTCGGCAATCCCTCGTTTTCCTGCGCAAGCTATCGACGAAGCCATCACCAATGCCATCATCCATCGCGACTGGCGCACGGAGAAGCCGGTCGTCATCGACCAGTCGCCACGCATCTTGAAAGTGTGGTCACCCGGTCCATTGGTCCCTGGTGTCGACGAAAACCGTCTCCTCACAACACAATCCGTCCCCCGAAACGGACGGTTAATGGCGAGCATGCGTGCGATTGGGCTAGCCGAAGAATCATCTCGCGGTTTTGATCGTATGTGGTTGGCGATGCTGAACACTGGACGTGAAGTCCCAGAAGTAATCGCTACCGACGAATTTGTCGAAATCATTTCTGCCGCTGGAAACCCTGACGTTGCATTCATTCAAGCAATTCACGAACTCACAGCGAGATTCGGCGATGAAATCATCCATAATCTAAACACAATGCTCGTGCTGTGGAAGCTCTGGCACGCACCGCTGATAACCCTCAAGCAAACTGCGCATAGCACCCAAACATCTCAGCTCGAAGCTCGTGAACTATTAAATGCACTCGAAGACTACGGCGTTGTTCAGCGCATAAACAATGCAGATGAATGGGTATTATCCGCGCAGGTGGCACAATTGTCCGGCAAGGATCTGCCCACCGCGGCTGCCAGCGTCCAAGAGCGCATTGAGGCGCAGCTCCAGGACGGCAACTCCGTTGCTGCAGCGGAATTAGCAGAACGTTTCGGCATATCGCGTGGTGAAATCACCAACGTGCTGCGCCATCTGCGCACATTGGGTCGAGCACAAATCGATCCAACTGGTCCACAACGCGGCTCGGGAACCCGCTGGATCGCAACAGCGCCAAACACTCCCCGCTAAGTGTTAATCGCTTGCGGGTAGGCCAGCCCCTTCAACCCCTCAGTACCAAACTCCACGCCGTAACCGGAGGATTTAATACCACCGAACGGCACCCGCGGATCCACCGCACCATGCTTATTAATCCACACCGTGCCAGCCTGCAAACGCGCAGCCACCTCGCGGGCTTTCTGCGCATCCGCCGACCACACCGACGCACCCAACCCCACATCCAAGCTATTGGCCCACTCGATCGCCTGATCCAACTCGGAATAGCGAATCAGCGGTACCGCCGGGCCGAACTGTTCTTGGGCAACCAATGGGTTATCCGGATCAATATCAGCCACAATCGTTACCGGATAGAAAAACCCCGGCGCATCATAATCCGGGTCACCACCAACAAGCACGCGCCCGCCACCATCTTTGGCGGCTTTGACCAAACCATCGACAATGTCGAACTGCGCTTTATTCTGCAACGGGCCTAACACATTATTCTCATCCAGACCATTGCCCATCGGCATGCGCTTGGCCACAGCTACCAGCGCTTCGGCCACCTCATCATAGATCGCATCCGGAATATAGATACGCTTAGCTGCAGCACAGGTCTGCCCAGTGTTGATAAACGCACCCCAGAACAAGTCTTCGGCAATCGCTTCCGGGTCGACGTCGTCAAGTACTACGGCGGCATCGTTACCGCCAAGCTCCAGGGTCAGGCGGGTGATGTTGTTGGCAGAAGCCTCGATGATTTTCTTTCCGGTTTCCGTCGAACCAGTAAACATGATCTTGTCGACGTCCGGGTGCGTGGTCAGTGCTGCACCAACCCCACCATCACCGGTAACGATGTGCAGCACATCCTGCGGCAACACAGTATTCGCGATGGCAACCAGCGCACTGACCGATAGTGGGGTGTAGCCAGAAGGCTTGACGACGACGGTGTTTCCCATGCGTAGTGCTGGGGCGATTTGCCAGATGGTGATCATCATCGGCCAGTTCCATGGACCAATCGCACCGACAACACCCAGCGCGCGGTAGTGCACGGTAGCGGTAATGTCATCATCAACGGCGGTGTAATCCGGTGATTCAAATGAGGCGGTTGCGCGCAACCACGCGGCACACGCGCCGACCTCGAAGCGGGCGTTGGGTCCGTTGAGTGGTTTGCCTTGTTCTTGTGAGAGCAACTTGGCCAGTGGTTCTGCGGCTTCTTCAATGGCATCGGCGAATTTGTTCAGCAGTTCGCAGCGAGCGTGATCGCCTTTCGCTTCCCAGGCTGGTTGCGCAGCACGGGCGGCAGCCACAGCATCGTTGAGGTCGTTGTCGTCGTGGACCTGGTAGGTGCCGACCAGCTCGCCGGTGGCGGGGTTGTGGATCTCGGCGGTGCCATCGCTGTCGCTGTCGGTGGTGATGGCGTCCAGGATGGCGTCGTAAGTGGTCAGGGCATGGGTTTCGGACACGGGAACTCCTTCGATGTGCAAGAAAAGTTTCTATTGTGATCTGAGTCTAAGCATATAGAATGTGTAACCCCGGTGATAGTGTTACGTCTCACAACAGCTTTATGACAGTTAACTCCAAGGAGAACACAGGATGCGCAGATCTACCAAGATCACGCTAGACAGCGTCGAAGATAGCCCAGTGCTAGACCTGCCCCCCGGCGCGCGACGCTACTTTGAGGAATTAGGTGCGCTGTGATGAATGCTGCGAAGGTTAGAGGACCGATGGATTGAAATTGCTGGACTTTCGGGAAGAAACAAAACAAATAACGAAGAGAAAGGAGTGAAATGACCGTATTCTCAATCATTATGACCGTAACATGGCTCCTTGCTGGGGCTGGTGTTCTGGTGATAGGAATAAAGGCAGGTCAGGGGACACTTCGTAAGAATAGTCTGGTTGGCATTAGGACCCCAGAGATGTTGGCTAGTGATGAAGCTTGGCTCAAAGGACATAAGGCCGCGGCAAACTATTTGAAAATCAGTAGCATTCCTTTGTTCGTAGGAGGCGCGGCGTGCCTAGTGGCTAGTGATTCTTTAATCGGTTGGATAAGCATGCCCGTTGTTGTGCTTTTGGTTGGTATGGTGTTGCTCGCGTCTAGAAAGGCTCATGCTGCTATCAAATAGGGATGGGGATATTTCTCTCTGAGAAATCCGCACGCTGAACTACAAACTAATGCAGCCGTCCTTGTCCCACCTCGAACCTTGTTGACACATCAACTACACTGGTTGATATGAAGAAATTCGGATTCCTTAGCTTCGGACATTACAAGTTCCCCGGCCAGCGTGGGCCTAACGCCCAGCAGACCCTCAAGCAGGGGCTGGAGCTTGCCGTGGAGGCAGACAAGATTGGCGTGAATGGCGCGTATTTCCGCGTGCACCATTTTGCCCCACAGGGGGCGGCGCCGATGCCGTTGCTTTCTGCGATTGCCGCGCGAACAAAGCACATTGAGGTCGGTACCGGCGTGATCGATATGCGCTACGAAAACCCTTTCTACTTGGCAGAAGAGGCCGCCGCACTGGATTTGCTTGCCGACGGCCGGGTCGCGTTGGGGGTTTCACGGGGATCACCGGAGCCTGCGCACCGCGGTTGGGAGGCTTTCGGCTACACCGGTTCCGACGATCCGCGCGGGGCAGATCTTGCCCGGGAGAAATTCGCGAAGTTTATGCAGGGCGTACGTGGTGAGGCCGTCGTCAAGTCTGCACAGGATCCGTATCCACCGATTTACCAGCCAGGTACTCCGCTACCAGTGATGCCACATTCGCCTGGTTTGCAGCGCAATATCTGGTGGGGTGCTGGAACGAAGAAAACTGCCGAGTGGGCCGCTGAGCAGGGTGTGAACCTGATGAGTTCCACGTTGCTGACGGAGGCCACTGGTGAAGCTTTTGGTGATTTGCAGGCGGCGCAGTTGCAGGCTTTCCACGAGGCGTGGCGGCAGGCTGGGCATGATTGGACGCCGCGGACGTCGGTGAGCCGCAGTGTGTTCCCGATTGTCAGCGACCGGGATCGTGCATTATTTGGCATGAGTGGCGGGAATGATCAAATCGGCATTATTGATGGTTATGAGTCCACGTTTGGCCGCACTTATGCCGGCGAGCCGGAGCAATTGATCGAGCAGCTCAAAGACGACGCCGCCGTGATGGAGGCGGATACTTTGATGCTAACGATCCCGAACCAGCTGGGTGTGGATCTCAACCTGCGGCTTTTGCAGAATTTCGCCGAGCATGTGGCCCCCGCTTTGGGTTGGGAGCCTGCGAACCGTTAGTTCTTGGCGCCGATTTTTCGCATAGTACGCATCAACTTTTAAACGCAGTGCTGAATATGACCAAGGTTGGCCTGGCTTAAGTTCACAACCTAAGGCTAACCTTTAACTGATTTTCAATAGAGTATTTACTCTATTCCCACTTCCTTGAAAGGATTGCTCTGACTGTGAAAAATAATCGGCGCCTCTGGATGCAGGTAACGGTGGCAGGTTTGACCTCTCTGTCGCTTGGATTCGGCACACTCACTCCCGCACATGCACAGGACTTCACCCCTCCTCCGGCTGCTCAGGAGCCACAAGCCTCGACCGAGGATCAAGATACTTCTCGCGCAGAAGGTCCGAAGCTAACCGGCGTGCTCGCCGAAGGGCAGCTCATCACAGCACAATGGGAACTTGCGCCAGCAGAGTTTCAGACGAGCTATCACCAAGTGCAACTTTTGAAAGTGCAGAACGGAAAACCTGTCACTAGCAAGCCCGTTGTGGATCAATTCGTTGCTGGCAACGCAACACATTATCAGTTCGCAAATGTAGCACCTGGTGATTATGTGGTCCGCGTGTTTGCGGTGCGGGGTGTCGAAAATTCCCAGTTCAGCCAATCACGGATCCTGACCACCACTGACAAGCCACAGGCTCCTGAAGCACCACACAAGCCATACCTACAGCTCAAGAAAGGCCAGACGGCACGCGTCGAATGGGACCGCCGCTCTACAGGCAGCACCCGGATTCACACCTACGTTGTGAAAATGCAGCCTAATGATGGTTCTGGCCCTCTCGAACAAAAAGTTACGGGCACGAGCACGTATCCCGATAACTTCGCTGAATTCCCAAATCTAAAAGCTGGGGTTTCTTACACCGCGACGGTAGAGGCACAAAGTGCGACTGGAAATTCGCGACCTTCCGAAACCAGTGAACCGCTTGTCGTCAGTGAAGATCCCAATCCGCAATTCACAGTCGATACCGACACAATCGACCTCGCCAAAGGCGGTGAATTCACGGTATCCGGTAAAGGATACACCGGTCCGGCTGCACAAGAAGGTGTCTACCTCGTATTTTGGGCTGCTTCTAAGTGGACCCCAGGAGAATTACCGCGCGACATCGAGAAAAAGGGCGTCTCGGTGCACATCAAGCCCGAAGAGATTGTCAATGGCACCTTCACCAAGAAGATTCAGATTAATCCAGGTGAAATCAGCCTCGTGCAAGGCGATTCCTATCAAATAGGCACCCTTGCTGGCGGAAAGATGCTGCCTATTGATCGTCGATTGGACCTCGCAAAACCAGTCAAACTCGCTTCCCAATCACTCGCAGAAGTCCAAGCAAGCGCCAAGAATGACACAGTAACCGCGCGGTGGAAGCTTGCAGAAAATGACAAACGCGGCTCAAGCATTCGCATCACGTTGTACCGAGAAAACGACGGACAGAACACTTATGTCAACCATCTCGACCGTGGTCCACAAATTTCCACCGCTGATTTTGTTGGCCGTCAACCGGGTACGTACCGCGTAGGCGTGAAAGCCAACCTGAACCGCGATGAATTCGGTACGCCAGAATGGACCGAAGAAAAATTCAGCGAGACCGTCACCGTCGTCGATCCCGATGCACCGCAGCCACCAGCAGCGAAGCCTGAAGGTCCAGCTAAACCAGACGTTCCAGCACCAGCTAAGCCTACGCCGCAACCATCGCAGCCAGCACCGTCGGAACCAGCTCCTGCGCCTGCGCCGTCCCAGGATCAAAAACCTTCCAAGCCAGCAAAGCCTGCACCGTCGACCCCAGCAAAGCCTGCACCGTCGACCCCAGCAAAGCCTGGGAAGCAAACACCAGAAAATAAGGCACTGAAAACCCCTGATGCTCCGCGCATCAGCCCGGCATCGGCGAAGGACTATTCCAAGGCCGGTTTGTTCTACTCGCTAGCTGGCTACGAGGACATCACGAAAGTTGAAGCTCGCCTGGTGCCTGTCGACGACAAAGGCAACCAGGAAAGCGATGACTTCATCACCCCAAGCGAAATGGCTAATGGGTACGCTGAGTTCACCGGACTGAAGAAAGGTCAGCGCTACCGCGGTCAGATCAAGGTCATCACCGAAAACGGCGAAACCGAGTGGTCTGCATATTCCGGAATCTTCCTGTCGGAAACACCAGAACAAGGCATCGACCCTGACCTGACCCTGTTCCCAGAAACACCGCTGGATAGCCGGAAAGCAAACACGATCACCGTCAACGGCACCGGCTACTTGAACGGCAAAGAGATGAATCTCTATGTCCTGGAAGACGCCGATATTCCTGAAAACGGAATCTTCAACTCCGACACCGCGAAGAAAGCTCTGGCTTCTACGACGGCTAAGGTCACCAATGGTAAGTTCTCGCAGAACCTGGAAATCCCCGCTAATACGCTGAACCCGAAGAAAAAATACTTCGTGGTAAGCGTCGACAAGCACGGCAACCACGAATATGACTACGGCGTTTTGCTCAAGGTCAAAGACGGGGCAGTTGCCACTCCGACGCTGGATGTTTCTACAACGACGGTAAATGCTGCCACGGGTGGTGACATTACTGTCCGCGGTGCGGGGTTCGTCGGCGAAGGCGCCTCGCAGGGTGTCTACGTTGCGGTGTATAAGAAATCGCAGTGGAACGTCGGCAAGTCCGCACCGGTGGGCCGTCCAGTTGCCGCCGAATGGGTACGAATGAATGAGCTGAACAACGGCAGCTTCGTGAAGACAATCAACATTCCGGGCAACGTTTTGGACCCCAATGAGCAGTATGTGATCGGCACGCTGGCCGCGCATGCGTTGTCGCAAACCAACCGTGAGCTCGATACCTCCCAGGATCTCGTCGTCACCAACGGGCCGGTAGCTCCAGCGGCTCCGGGAACTCCAGGTGCTCCAGGTGTTCCAGAAGCACCAACCAACCCAGGCGCACCAGGCGAAACCCCAGGCCAGGCTCCGGAGATGACTCCACCAAGCAACACTCCGGAAACACAGCCAGAGACGAAACCAGAAACCAAACCAGAGCCGGCACCAAGCATCCCGCCAACCCAAAAGTCGACCAATAATTGGTTCACCGCAATCGCTGCTATCGGCGGAATCGGTTTGGTGTTCGCAGGCATCGGTGCCGCGCTGCAGGGATTGCGTCATAACGTCCCCGTTGTCAATGAATTCCTGACCAACGCGGAACGCTTCTTCCAGAACCTCTTCGGAGGGCGCCGCTAATGCACACGCACACACCAACTGCGGCACCTGCTCGCAGTCAGAAGCGGGCCGGACGCCTGCTGCTCACGGCCTGCCTGGCCGCCGGGGTGCTCAGCGGAACTCTCCACCTCGGTGGTGAGAGTATCGCTGCTGCACAATCTAGCTTTGGATCCAGCAATGCCCCGTGGCAATCCTTCCGTCCTGCTCCCGCGCCGAAGCCTGCACCACAACCACAGCCGGCACCTGCGCCGAAAGATCCGGCTCCACAGCCACTGCCAAAACTGCCGCAAATGCCGCCGGTGCAAGACCCTGCTCAGCCCGAACAGCAACCGAAGGTTGTCGAAAAGATCACTAAGGTTCCGATCTTCAGCCGTGAGCAAAACATCGATTGGCATGAGGTCGGCGGGCAAAAGATCTACGCCGAAGGTGAAGCTTTTCAATTCCTCGAGAATCCCGGAAAGATCACCCCAGGTGCGCGCATCACGAATACCCGGCTGGGATCGTATTGTTCGGTGGGATGGATCGTCGAAAAGAATGGCGAGCAGTTCATCCTGACCGCCGGGCATTGTGGCCGGGAAGGCGATGTCTTCAGCATGGAAGATCCTGAGGGCAGGCAGCACGTGGTGGGAACAATGACCTATTCAGAGTTTCAAAACCACGGCGACATCGGGCGCTACGACAAAGGGCTGATCAAAATCGATAATCCCGCGATGGTTGATGCCCGGGTGCAGCTGTTTTGGAAAAACCAGCAGATGACCACCGCTACGGTGCAGAACACCAACTGGACAGAAGAGCACAAGCCACGGCTGTGCCGAATGGGCGCGCGAACTGGTCTTTCGTGCGGGCCATACTATGGTCTCGGCGCTGACGGGCAGTTGATTTACAACGCGATTTCTCTGCCCGGCGACTCCGGCGGACCGGTTTTTGCCACCCACAACGGCAACGTCTTCCCTGTGGGTATCGTCTCGGGTGGTTTGAAAGAAGATGCTATCCATCAGGTTGCTCAACCGATTGCGCAATTCCTTAACGACGGCGGCTACACACTGCTCTAACTCAGCGCAGAAGCTTTCGGGTTGTCATTAAAATTGGGGTAGTTCCTTCCCAGCCCCACCCCGATTCCAGTACCAGCCATGCCATGATGCCGGGTGGCAACTAAAACAACCACCCGGCCTCCGCCGCGCTTGGCTCTTCATGCTGCAACATGCGCAGGCGGCACTCCTGGTGCAATCTTGTGGCTCCTGATGTTTTTGAAGCCGAGACTTCAGCTACAC
>NZ_JAPJNQ010000119.1 GCF_030826625.1 Corynebacterium sp.
CTTGCCGCCAGCGCGCATAAATTCGGCGGGCCGCGCGGAACCGGATTACTGCTGGCAAAGCGCACCCCGGCGCCTAAGCCGGTGTATTTCGGTGGTGGGCAAGAACGCGGGATTCGCCCGGGAACAGTCAACGTGGCAGGTGCCGCTGGGCTCGCCGCTGCGTTGCGGGAAGCAGTGCAAGAACAAGAACGCGAGGCTGCGCGGACCGCGCAACTACGTGATCGGCTGCGTTCGTTTATCATCACACACATCGATGATGTTGTCGTGAACACCCCCGAGTCCGCCTTGCCGACGCACCTGCACGTTTCGTTTCTTGGTACCGACGGTGACAGCCTGATTATGTTAATGGATCGCGCAGGCATCGCCGTATCGACGGGGTCGGCATGCGCGGCGGGGGTCAACCGCTTTAGTCATGTGCTCGAGGCTATGGGCGTCGACGATGCCCGCGCCCACGGGGCTTTGCGTTTTAGCGTGGGATACACCACCACTGAGCAAGACATCGATGAAGTCTGCCGCCAGTTGCCTGAAATAATTGCTACCGCACGCAAGGTCTCGGATCTTTAAGAAGTTTTAGACAGGCACAGAACGTTAAATAGACGCGATTCTTTAGGCAGCGCAGCTACGCGGCTCGAGGCGCGGAGTACTAGCTTGACCATTGCTTTGTCTGTGTTGCATCGAGGTAACGTGCCGGAATTGCTCCCTTGAGCAGTGTGGCACGAAGCTGGTCGAAGCTCGGCGTTCCTGCCAGTGGGAGTGCAGAATCTGTAGCGAGAACCACGATATTCCCGCCGCTACGCGCCTGCAAGGTTCCAGAGTCGCTGATCAGCGCAACGTTGGCGAAAACCTGCTGCAGGTCTGCAATTTCTTGTTGCGCCGAACCAACCCCGCCTTGTACTCCGCAATTGACGATGAACAATCCGCCTGGCACCAAGGCGTGGTGCACGGAGCGATAGAATTCGTCGTTGGTGAGGCCCTTGGGGGTGCTATCGCCAGAAAAGACGTCGCGAATTACGATATCGCGACTGGCTGGGGCGAAGGTTGCGGTGACCTGCGCTGCATCCCCGGCGCGGATTTTGACGGTTGGGGAGCGCGGGATATCAAACCATTCGCGGACGTATTCGCCCAAGCGGGCATCTAACTCGACGACGGTATGGCGCGATTTCGGCCATCGCCAAGCGAGGTAGCGCGCCATAGAACAAGCCGCGCCTCCAAGATGAGTCACCCGAAGCTGCGAGCTATTCCAGCTGTCGGTGTTGAGGAAATTCTCGATGCCGGCGGCAAACCAACGCATATAAGCAAATTCGAGGTGCTCTGGCTCGCCGATCACGATGTGCGAGCTAGGGACGCCGTTGATGTAGAGCCAAAATCCGTTATCGCGAAAAGAATCGGGCTTGATTTCGGCATAACCAGTGCTGATCGCATAGCTCCCGACGATTGATGCGGAATTTTCCACCTGAGTTTTCGCCCGTTTACGTCCCATAGCTCAGTATTTTACTGAGGTGGTCTGTAGCTATTTATCTATCGTCGGAGATTTCCTAAGGCTTCTTGCGGCTCGCTGCGACAGGCTGTCAGGCTCGCTGCGACAGGCAGTCAAACGCAGGGTGGCTGGCTTTGACGGTGGCTGGCTTTGACAACAGGCTTAAACTAAAGGGCATGCGAGTATTGGTAGCAATGTCTGGTGGTGTCGATTCTTCGGTGGCAGCCGCGCGTGCGGTGGAAGCCGGCCATGATGTCGTCGGCGTGCATTTGGCGCTGCATCAGGATGCACAACAGACAAGGGAAAAAGCCCGCGGTTGTTGTTCGTTGGAAGATGCCGCAGATGCTCGTCGCATTTGCGACAAGCTGGGCATTCCTTATTATGTGTGGGATTTTTCCGAGCGTTTCAAAGAGCACGTCATCGATGATTTTGTAGAATCCTACGCGATCGGCGAAACTCCAAACCCGTGTCTGCGCTGCAATGAAAAAATCAAATTCCGTGCGCTGTTAGAAAAAGGAATGGCCTTGGGCTTTGATGCAGTGGCGACGGGCCATTACGCCACCATCGATGATGACGGCTATATGCGGCGCTCGCCGGACCAGAACAAGGACCAATCCTATGTGCTGGGC
This sequence comes from Corynebacterium sp., assembly GCF_030826625.1. Lineage (GTDB taxonomy): Bacteria > Actinomycetota > Actinomycetes > Mycobacteriales > Mycobacteriaceae > Corynebacterium. The sequence continues at coordinate 2,107 of NZ_JAPJNQ010000119.1, forward strand.
GTGATCAGCGCCGATGAGCTCGCGCATTGCATGTTCCCGGTCGGCGATACACCGAAGCCACAGATCAGGGAAGAAGCCGCCCGGCACGGCTTTTCCACGGCCTCCAAGCCAGATTCTTATGACATTTGCTTCATCCCGGACGGTAATACCCAGGCATTTTTGGGGCGATCGATTGGCCTGCGCCCGGGCATGATCGTCGACAAGAACTCCGGTGAGCAGCTGAAAGAGCACGATGGTGCGTGGAACTACACCATCGGCCAGCGCAAAGGGTTGGATATCAAGACTCCAGCGGCGGATGGTCGGCCTCGTTATGTCACCGATATTGATGCTGCTACCGGGACGGTGACCGTCGGCTCGCGCGAGGATCTGCGCATACAGACCATCGGCGCGGATCGTTTGAAATACCTGCACCCGGCCATGGACGGCGAATTGGATTGTTTGGTGCAGGTACGCGCTCATGGCTCGGTGGTCGCATGCCGTGCAGTCATTGACCGCGATGCGGATTCTATGCAGCTGGAGCTGAAAGAGCCTCTATCCGGTGTTGCTCGTGGCCAGGCCGCGGTGTTGTATTTGCCGACTGATGACGGCTTGGGCGATATCGTGCTCGGCTCGGGAACGATCTGTGCCACGGGCGCTTAAACTGTCATGGACATTGCACGTTCCACTGAAGCTTCGCAAACTGGCCACCTGGCATTAGGTCCGGTGGCTGGGACTTCGATGGCCGCGGCTGGCGATATGGTCATCAGCGAATTTGGTGACCGGTTACACCTGCCGTCCCTGCCGCAGAGAGGTTTGGGCTCGGATGCGGTCGGTTACACGGCCGCGCTGCTGGAATCGTTGAGTGTCGATCGGGGAGCGCGGCGTTGGCAGCTTTCTGCGCGCCCGCAACGCTGGTCATGGTTTTTGCGTGATCTGCGCGAACGCGACGCCGACGTGCTCGAAGAAACCTGGCAGCAGCCCGGCGCAGAAATCACCGTCCACGTCATGGGGCCGGTGAGCCTGGCCAGCCAGATTGAGCTTGCCGACGGTCACCGGGTGCTCAGTGACCGCTCCGCGTTATTCGATCTTGCCGATGCTTTGGCCGTCGGGGTGGAAAACTTCCGAGCAGACATTGCCCGGCGTTTTTCTGTCGGGACCACACTGCAGATCGATGAACCTTATTTGGCCGCAAGCGTGCGTGGAGAGATTCCCGGTGCCACTGAATATCACCAGATCCCACCGCTGGGTGCTGAGGATGCAGCTACGCTGTTGCAGCGGTGTGCGGGTGGCAGAATTGATGCGCTGAATATTTCGGATGCCGATCATGCATCAGTGGCGCGCGTGATTGGCTATTGTTCCGGGGAGCGGGGTGAGGGGTTAACAGAGGTGATCGTCGACCAGCGGAATCTGCGTACTAGCGAAAACCTGGATGGTTTCGCTGAACTTCTAGATTCCGGGATG
>NZ_JAPJNQ010000022.1 GCF_030826625.1 Corynebacterium sp.
TTTCAGTTTCGTTGCGGCTTTCTCGGCTTCTGCGCGCTCTGGCGTCACTGCAGGCTGGTTGGATTGCGTTCCGGCACTAGCTGCACTCGCTCGTGCGCGTTCCAAATCGGCGAGTTCCAGCAATTGCTGTTGTTGTTTCGGGGCTAATTTCATCATCGTTGCTCTCCGCCAATCCTTGTATTTCTTTGTTGGTCAATCTTTTGACAATATCCGCTTCTATTCACCGCGCTTGTGCGCCGCTACCGTCCACGGATCGGTACGTACGTCAAGAATCGAAGTTTCCACCCCTGCTTCCCGACGCACAATCTCTTCTGCCTGTGCAGTCCACGGGAATTCAGAGGCCCAATGTGCTGTATCAATAATTGCCATATCGCTTGTGCGCAAGTGCTCGTCGACAGGGTGGTGCCGCAAATCTGAGGTGACAAACACATCCGCGCCTAGCTTTGCAGCGGTGGCCATGAAACCATCGCCGGCCCCAGAGGCCACAGCTACCGTCTGCACTTGCTTGTCCGGATCACCGGCAGCGCGCACACCCCACGAAGTCGCGGGCAAGCCATCGGCAACTTGCTGGGTAAATTCCGCCAGGCTCATCGGCTGCGGCAGCTGCCCTAAGCGTCCCAGGCCATAGGCTTGATCAATCGGGGTGGCGTCGGCAAGCTCGGTGATATCAAACGCGGGCTCTTCGTAGGGGTGGTGAGCCAACAATGCGTCGACAAGCGCCTGCTTATCGCTTGGATTCGCCACAAACTGAATGCGTAGCTCGTCGGCACGATAGGTCTTGCCTACCTCGCCATCAGTGGGATCCGCCCCCGGTTCCGGTTTGAACTGCCCGGTGCCCGCCATCTCGTAGACGCACTCGGAGTAATTACCGATGCGCCCAGCACCCGCGGCGAATAGGCCTTGTTTGAGCTTGTCGACGTGTTCTGCTGGCACATGCACGCCCCACAAATGCCGGCCTGGCCCCGGCTTCGGCGCCAACGGACGTCCTGGCGTGATGCCGACGAGCTCAGCGAGTTTGTCGTTAACTCCAGGGCGTGCAGAATCGGCATTAGTGTGCGCTGCGAACAGCGCGATCCCTGCTTCGATCAAGCGGTGCAAGATCCGACCTTTCGGGGTATCCGCGGCCACCGAATCCACCCCGCGCAGCAGCAGTGGGTGGTGCACGATCAGCATATCCACACCGGCGGAGATCGCGGCTTGCGCCACCTCGTCAGTGCAGTCCAAGGCGAAGGCAACGTGATTGACCGCAGCTTCGCGGCGCCCGCAGATCAGCCCAACGCTGTCCCAATCTTCGGCCAGATGCGGCGGGTAGGCACGATCCATCACCTGGCAAATATCGCCGACTGTGGTCCCGGTGCTCATGTGCTACTCCTTCGCGTCGTGTATGCGTGTATTACAGTGCGCTAGCGTTTCAGCCTTAACCCTTTTCAGTGCTTTCCCAATTATGGCACGCAGCGTGCACATGCGACGAGGTACAAGAAAACGGCGCGGGTGATAGAAAACGGCGCGGGTGCAAAACCGATAGAATACGCCACCATGAGCACTACGTTTTCCATCAACTTTGTCTGCACCGGCAATATCTGCCGCTCGCCGATGGCAGAGGTCATGGCGGCTGAAGCCATCAAAGATGCAGGTCTTGCCTCTCGCGTTGAGGTTGCTTCCTGCGGGATGGACGGCTGGCATGTCGGTGAAGGCGCCGATGAACGCACCGTCGCCGAGCTTCGCAAGATTGGCCTCGACGGCACCCAGCACGTCGCACAACAGTTCGGCCCACAGGCGGCAGACACTGACCTATTCATCGCCATGGATACCGGGCACCGCTCGAAATTGATCGCCCGGGGGCTGGACCCGTCCCGCGTTGCACTCATGCGTAGTTTCGATCCCGCCGCACCCGCAGAACCTTCGGTGGCCGACCCTTATTATGGCGGTGCCGACGGTTTTACCCGCGTGCGCAAAGAAATTGCAGCCAGTTTGCCTGGCCTGCTCGAACACATTCGCAGCCAGCTGAGCTAGCCAACTGAACTAGCTTGCCCGCGGGTCTATCATGGGCAGGGTGAGTGCCCCTAGCCAGCAGTCTGCCCAGTCGCAGCCGAACGTTTCTACCGCGTCGAAAGCAACCTCATGGTGGAAGGTTTTTGCGAAGCCAAGTTGGATCATTTTGGCGCTATCATTGATCGCCTTTTCGGTCTTAGCTTTCACGGTGCTGGCTCCGTGGCAGCTGAATAAAGACGATGAGATCGTCGCCCGCAATGAGCGCATCGCACAGGCCTATGAGCAAGCCCCGGTTCCATTTTCTGAGCTTGTCGACGCCACTGGTGGCATCACCATCGACGAGGAATGGCGTCGGGTCACCCTCACCGGCCATTACCTGCCTGAACACGAAACTCTACTGCGCTTGCGCCCGCTGGAAGGCTCGCAGGTTTATCACTCACTGGTACCCTTCCAGCTGGATTCAGGCACGACGATACTGGTCAACCGCGGTTTTGAAACGGCGCTTCGCGACGGCTCCGTCCCGGAGATCACTCCCCCTGCTGGCAAGCACATCACCACCGAGGCCATGCTGCGCTTTGGCGAAAAGCCGCATGAGGCCCCACCGATCGACGATGCCGGCTATACCCAGGTGCGTTCGGTCAGCCCAGAGCAGATGGAGCAACTCACTGGTCTAGAGCTTGCCGACGCGATCGTGAACGTGACTTCCGACGATCAGCCCGAGGCGCTCAACCCGATCCCGGTGCCAAAGCTAGACCGTGGTTCGCACCTTTCTTATGGGTTCCAGTGGATCGCTTTCGGCATTATGGCCCCTGCTGGCTTGGGCTATTTCATTTATGCGGAGCTGCGCGAACGCCGTCGCGAGCGGGAGGAAGAACAAGCAGAGCAAGCAGAACAAGCCGAGGCTGCCGAAACAGAAGCATCCCGCTCAGCGCAATCAGTACAAGCAGACCAGTCGGCGCCTCCTGCCGCCGAATCACAGGCAGCGAACGCTAGCGCCGCACCGACTCGATCCCGCCGACTGCGCGATCGCTACGGCGGTGACCAATCCGATCAATTGGCGAAATTCCGCGGCACCAAGCGCCGTCGCTAAGCGCCACCGATTCGTCGTCAAGCTACCGCGTTACTGCCAGGTTCTGAAACAAATTCCTCGCAGCGCTATCACTTACCGCGAAAAGGCCCAGATCGCGTTTCTGAGCTGTACGAATCTTCCTTCGCGGTGCTAGCGTTTCTGGGGTGAGTACTAGTTGGAAGGTCTTTGTCGAAGACTTAGCCCGGTTGTGGAAAACTCGGAAAGTCTGGGTCATCCTCATTGGCTTGGCGATCACTCCGGCTCTTTATTCCTGGGTGAATATCGCAGCGTTTTGGGACCCATACGAAAATACCCAAAACATCAAAGTCGCTGTCGTCAATGAAGACGAAGGCGCTAGCTCTGATCTCACCGGCGATCTCGACATCGGCGCGGAGTTAGTCAGCCAACTGAAGGAAAATGACAAGCTAGGCTGGCAATTTGTCGATCGCGGTGAAGCGAATCATGCTGTGCACAACGGTGACGTGTTTGCTTCGATCACGGTGCCGAAGACCTTCTCGCAAGATTTCCTCAGCTTGTTCCAGGGCACCTATTCTCAGCCGACGTTGGAATATGCGGTCAACGAAAAGCTCAACGCCATCGCGCCGAAGATCACCGACCAGGGTGCTTCCACGATCGATACGACTATCAGCTCAGCGTTTAACGAGCAGGTAGCGAAATCCGCGGCAACAGAACTGCGAAAATCTGGCCACGACCTCGATTTCCGCATCGGCGAGACCGCAAACCAGGCCTCTGATTCATTCACCCGCACTGCCGATACCGTCGCCGATTCCCGCGAGCAGTTGGCCACCGTGCAGGCGCGGCTGGATAATGCCCGTCCTGCGCTCGGCGAGGCGCGTCAGGCTCTAATCGCCGTCGAGCGCACCATCGACAGCGCGCAGACCGCACTGGGCCAGGTCGAATCCATCACCAGCGAGGTGCAACGCCAGCTCACCACCTTCGCAGACGAGGCCACCGCGGCCTATGTGCAGGGCACCACCGCGCTTGCCGACGGCGCTGCTTCGGCTCACGCCACCGTCAACTCCGTTTCTGGCCAGTTGACGGGCGCGCTTAACCGCGTCGGTGCAGCCACCGATGGTGCAAGCGGCATCGTCGACCAGGCAGACCAAGCCATCAGCCGCTTGGGTGATCTCACGAATCTGCCAGCGCTGCCGCCACAGATCGCGGGGCAGATCCAGCAGACCGTCGACGAGCTGCAAAACCGTAACTCGCAAAACCGCGCGGTGCTAGGCGAGCTCTCAGCGCTGCAGGATAGTGCGAAAAGCACCCTGAATTCTCTCAACGACACCGCTGCCGCCCTGGATCGCGCCACTAACGTTGTGCGCGAGGATTCCGCGGGGCTGCGCGATTCCATCAACAACACCGTCCCCCAGCTCAACGCGGCGATTTCACAGGTCTCTGCGACAGCAGCAAATCTGTCTGCCACCCTCGGCGCGCAAAAGACTTTGCTCGGGGAAGCCGATGGCCTCATCAACGGCGTCGATACGCAGTTGGTCCGTGCCAAAGACGTCGTCAGTGATTTCAGTGCTGATCTCGACGGAATCGAATCCGGTCTGCGCACAGCACGCACTGACATCCTCACCCTGGCTAACCTGGCGCAGGACAACCCTGCGCTGCGATCGGTTAATGCGCTCAACGCCGACGATGTCTCATCATTTTTAGCTTCCCCGGTAGAGCTGAAATCACACGCGGTCTTCCCGGTCTCGCACTACGGTTCCGGCATGTCCTCGCTGTTTATTAACCTCACGTTGTGGATCGGCGCATTCATGCTGATGATCATCTTCCGCACGGAGGTCGATACCCGCGGCCGCGAGCACCTCACCGTCCGCCAGGCTTACCGGGCACGCTATTGGCTGATGGGCGTTTTTGCCAGCGTGCAGGCGCTGATCGTGTCCATCGGCAACCTGGTGATCGGCGTCGAGCACGTGTCGAAGATCGGCTATGTGCTCACCGCCATCATTTTGAGCCTGTGCTATCTGGCGATCATCTACGGCTTGGTCTCTGCCTTCGGCCACATTGGACGAATCATTGCGGTGGTGTACGCCTTTGTGCAGATCCCGGGTGCTTCTGGCCTCTACCCCATCGAGATGACACCAGATTTCTTCCGCGCGGTATCTCCATTTCTGCCGTTTACCTATGGCATCAGCGCGATTCGTGAGACCGTCGGCGGGTTTTACGGCAACCACTACTGGATCAACCTGCTGGCGATTACCGGGATGGCGATCGTCGCTTTCTTCGTCGGCATGCTGGCACGCCGCAGCCTGTCACACGTCAATATCTTGGTCAATGACCAGCTGGCCAAGGGCGAATTGGTCATCAACGAGAAAGTCCACCTGACCGGCAGCCCATACCGCTTGACTGACCTCGCCAATGTGCTGCGCGATCGTGAGGGCTACCAAGAAAGTTTGAATTCTCGGTGGCGTTCAACACGACGCAATTATTCGCAGTTGATGGGCATCACTATCGGTGTCGGCGCGTTGTTGGTGCTGATTTTGGGTATCGTTTCGCGTTTCAACCCAGACGAAAAAGCCGTGTTCTTTGGGCTTGCCTGCCTGGTGGTTCTCATTGCCGTGGTGATTATTTGCACTCTGGAATACATCAAGCAATCCGTCGCCCGCGACAATGATCTCGCGGGGCTCAGCGACGACGAGCTGAAACAACAATTGGCCAAGCAAGGTAGCAAGTCATGAACAACATCCTGACGATTTTCCGCAATGATCTGCGCGCGATCCGTGGCAATGTGATGACGGGTGTTATTGTGTTCGGCCTGGTCATCATCCCCCTGCTGTTCACTGGCTTTAATATCTTGGCCAGCTGGGATCCGTTTAGCAATACCGACCGCCTGAAAATCGCTGTCGCCAGCAACGACGAAGGCCACGAGTCTGATCTGGCCTCACTGCGGCTGAATCTTGGCGACGAAGTCTTGTCGCAGCTGTCCCGCAACGAGCAGGTCGACTGGGTTCTCACCACCTCTGACGATGCCGTGGAAGGCACGAAGTCTGGTGAATACTACGCCGGTATCGTATTGCCGGAAAATTTCAGTCGCGAGCTGCTGACTTTCTATGTCGAAGGCACTGAGCCAGCCAAGCTGGATCTGTATACGAATGAGAAGAAAAATGCCTTGTCGACGACGATTACCGAGCGCAGCGCTGGTGGCGTGATTGAGCGTATCGACGAATCTTTCACCAAAGTGGTCACGACCGTCGGCTTGGGCGTGGTGGAATCGTTGGACAACTACTTGGATGAGGACGAAACCCAGGCTGCCTTGGATAACGTCGCCAACCGGGTGGAAAACGTCGGCACGCGTTTGCGCTCTGCTGCAGGTACCGTGCGCAGTTTGGCGAACTTGGTGGATTCCACCATCCCGCTGGCGCAATCCGCCGACAATATTCTGGGTGCGGCTGGTAGCCAGACTGCTTCGCGTCCCGGCGAGGGTACTGGCAGCGGTTCCGGTGCTGCCCCCATCGATTCCCTGGCTGCGACGCTGAATGATTCCACCGGTGCGCTGGAAAATTCCTTGGGCGCTACCTCGCAGGCCTATGCGGCGCTGTCGGATCAGTTCGACGAACTGCTGAATAATGCGCAGGCTGCTACCGCACAGACCGCGCAAACTTACCGCACTGCCGCTGATCGGGTGGCGCAGCAGACGGCTGCGTTTAGTGGTGTACGCGATGCTCTTGACCGCGAGGTCGGAAACCTCAACCTACCCGGCCCCGTCGCCGCTGGCTACCAGCAGGTTCGCGCACAATTGGATGCCGCGGTTGCACAGTCGAATGCCCTGCATGATTCCTTGACGACGACCGCCGATCGCATCGAATCCGGCACCAGCAATGCGCAGCAATCGCGCCAGCAAACCCAAGACGCCATCGCCGCGGCACGCCAAGCCGTGGATAATGCGCGTACTGCCTACCGCAACAACCTGCGACCGCAGCTGGAATCGTTACGCGGCAGCGTCAATGCGGTGGTGCGCGATATCGACACCGTCCGCGCGGAGATCGCTGATGTGCGCGGCACGATCTCCGCCACAGCCGGTTCCCCTGGTTCGAGCTTGCAACGCGCCCGCGATGGTGCAGACCGCCTTGCCGATACCTTGTACAACCAGGCGCAACGCTTCTCTGATGTGCAACGCCAAATCGAAGACGTACGCGAAGGCGGCGATCTGAACCAGTTGGCCGAGATCATCGGCTCTGACCCAGAACTGTTAGCCTCACGGATTTCCGCGCCGGTAGCGGTGGATCGCAAGCCGGTTTTCCAGGTTGCTTCCTTTGGCGTCGGCATGACGCCGTTCTACCTGGCGTTAGCGCTGTGGGTCGGTGCGCTGCTGACGTGCGTGCTGATGCGCAGTAATGCCGAGCACAAGTACCTCACCGATGATGGCGATTTCAGCCGCAACCAGATTTATCTGGGACGGCTTGCCACCTTCGCCCTGATCGCGATTTCCCAAGCCAGTCTCACGGTTGGCGGCTTGATCTTCTTCGTGCAGATTCAGCCGGAACACCCGCTGCTGTTGTGGCTGGCCGCGTGCATTGCCTCGCTGGTATTCATGATGATCGTGCATGCGCTGGTGATTGCCCTGGATAGCGCAGGCAAGGCATTGGCGGTGTTGCTGCTGATCATTCAGGTTTCCGGTTCCGGCGGCGCCTATCCCCTACCGCTATTGCCAGAATGGTTCCAGTCAGTCAGCCCGTGGCTGCCGGCGACATATGCCATTGATGCTTTCCGCAGCGCAATCGCCGGTGTTTACCAGGGCGATATCTTCCGCGATTTGGGAATGCTGTTGTTGTTTGCCATCCCAGCGTTAGTCGTGGGCTTGTGGCTGCGGCGTGCGATGGATAGCTATCACAAGCGCTTACAATCTGGCATCAGCCAGACCCGCGTCATGCAATAGCTCGTCCGTGCTGCTTGCATGCGCTAGTGCCCCCGCGCTGCTTGCATGCACTAGTGCCCCCGCGCCGCGTCATGCGAAAACTGCTATTAGTGGTGGGTATGAGTAAAAATTCCCCCGATAATATTTTGCTCTACTTGCCCGAAAAGCAGGAACAGCAGATACGCGAGATTTTTGCTGCTCTGGCACAACGCGGGTTTCCCGTGCAAAACCAGCGCCCGCACATCACGGTGACATTTTCCACGGCGATGGATCCGCGCGTCGTGGAGCTTGCCGCGCAGCTGTTGCCTCCGGTGATCCCCGCTGCTTTTCGACGGGCAGGCACCGTTATTTTCGGCACCAAGTCCAAACAAACCGTGGCGTGGTTGCTGCAGACCAACGCTGAACTCGAAAAGGCGGCCAGCACAATCAGTGCGGCAAATCCAGATGGCCATGGTCCGCTGTGGACTCCGCATCTGACCATGGGTTTGCGGTTGCCGCGGGCCCAGGTTCCGGACTATATACGCGCGCTGGAGGAAGAAACTTCGTCTCATTTCAAAGAACTCACTGCAGTGGAAGCCGCATATTGGCGACCGCGTACGCAAGAAAAACGACTGCTAGCCGGTGGCTAGCATTATTTTCCAGCACGGATTAGCGTTTCAAAACCGCGCCGACTATTTGAATCCACAATATCCAAAGTCGTCGTCCAACGTCGTCGTAGCAATATGCTGGTTAATGTCGGTAGAAAGGTCAATTATTTGCTGGATCATGAAGCTAAGCTCCGCAGTGCGTATTCCCGCCGATAAGCGGTATTGATATATTCCCGTGCTGCCATCATTTGCAGATTGCCGTACTTAGAATTAGACGGATCCACCAATAACTCACATTTCTGCAGGGCTTCATAACGAGCAACAACATCAGCCAAATCCAAATTCATAAAGTCCATGGTGCCCCCAGCATCGACCCCGTATCGGACATAAAACGCTGTGGCTACGTCGAGAAGATTCGGCCTGTCTTCTTTGGGGCGAGAAAAATCAACTGAATAAGCAAGATCCACATCCCCCGCACTGTGAGCATCAGTACGTGCGCTTCCGAATAAAACCAGCAAGTCAATACCCAGTTCTAAGCAGAACGATTCCAGCGAGCCATCTTTGACTTCGCTGCGCAACCTGGCGACGATTTCTGTGGGGGTACTCATAGTGCAACTCTAGCAAGCAACGTCTCTGGTTTTTGCGGCGCAGTCTTCGTGATAAAAAACATACGCCGGTCACACGCTACTGCTTATATGATGGGGACCATAAGGTTTTGGAATTTTATAGCACATCATTCGTCGCTATTCGTCCAATTTGCAGCCTGGCCACGCGACCGTCGCAGGCTGCGTATACACGAACCCTGATCTGAGGAGGCACCATGAAAGCAGCACGTTTTTACGACCGCAAAGATATCCGCATCGAAGATATCGAGCAACAAGAATTACAACCTGGTACCGCCCGCATTGATGTCGCCTGGTGTGGCATCTGCGGCACCGACCTGCACGAATACCTCGATGGCCCAATCTTCTGCCCTTCACACGGCAACCCACACCCCATCAGTGGCGAAGAACCACCAGTGACCATGGGCCACGAATTCTGCGGTGTGATCTCCGAAGTAGCCGATGATATCGATGACCTGGCCGTGGGCGATCACGTCGTTGTCGAGCCCTACATCATCAGTGAAGACGTCAATACCGGCCCAGAATCCAAGACCTACCACCTGTCGGAAAACATGAACTTCATCGGGCTGGGTGGCCGTGGCGGCGGCTTGGCGGAAAATGTCGTCGTCAAGCGTCGGTGGATTCACAAGATCAGCGAGAAGGTCTCCCTGGATCACGCGGCACTCATTGAGCCGCTGACCGTGGGTTATCACGCGGTGGAGCGCGCCGGTGTTGGTGAAGATTCCGCGGGCCAGGTTGCGCTGATCGGTGGCGCGGGCCCGATTGGTTTGCTCACGGCTGCGGTGCTGAAGGCCTTCGGTGTGACGGTGATTGTCACGGAGCTGTCAAAGGCTCGGCGCGAAAAAGCCCTGGAAACCGGTGTTGCTGATCATGCGCTGAACCCGGAGGAAGTCGACGTCGTCAAGAAAGTACACGAGCTGACCGACGGTGTTGGTGCCGATGTGGCTTTCGAATGCACCTCGGTTCCTGCGGTGATGGCCACGCTGATGGATGCACTGCGGCCGCGCGGGGTGCTGCAGATCGTTTCGATTTGGGGCAAGCCTGCAGAGGTCGATTTGAACAAGATCGTGCTGAAGGAACTAGACGTGCGCGGCACCATTGGTTACGTGAACAATCACCCGGCTGCCATCAAATTGGTCGAAGATGGACGCGTGGACCTCACGCCGTTTGTTACCGCACGCATTGGTTTAGACGAACTGATCAACGAAGGTTTCGACACGCTCATCCACCGCAACGAAACCGCCGTGAAAATCCTCGTTTCGCCATCGGGCAAGGGGCTGGATAAGTAACACTTCCTGGTTGGTGCTCTCCCTCCCCCGGTCTTCTCTGAGCTATGCTTTATTGTGAGCTACAGCTTGTGAGAATACTCGGGGGATTTTTATGGATACGGCAGAAGTAGTTCTGCAAGTAGCACAGCTAGTTGTTGCACTAGCAGGCCTTATAGGGCTAGTTGTCACCATTCAACAGCGAACGAACAGCGATAATCGTTCAGAATGGTGGAAGCGCTATACCTGGTCAATCGAAAATATCGCTAATGACAATGAACGAGTTCGTAGCGCCGCCTGGCAGAATACGAAAGCCTTATACCAAAGCTCGCTCATTACAAAAACCGAAAAAGCACTAATTGCTGGTCTTGCCTTAGAAACATTGAACGACGATAATCAAGAGCAAGACGATACAGGAGGTAGCGATGCCCCAAGAAACCAATCCTCGAGTACGCCAAACGATTGCTGAAGTCGCAGTAGAAGGCACGAAGTTCACCGGCGAAATTCTTCCTCGCTATGTCTATGAACTCGCCGGTGCGCCGGTGCCTCCAGAAGCTACCGATGAACTCCAACGGGGCACAAGCACTCCAGCCGACACCAGCATTGGTACAAAGCTTAAACATTGGTGGCGCCGAAACTGGAACACCCACCTCATCTTCGACGACTAACTTATTTCACCACTACTTCCCCGCCCGCGCCGATGCTTACCTGTGCATTCCAGGCGCGGGCTAGATTAATTCGCTGCCAGTCCCCTTTGGCTGGGTCGCGATCATCCAGTGGGTAGCCGGACGGCAAGGCGGTGTGGCGCAGCACGTCAGCACGCTGCTCGTAGCTGAGTTCTGGGAAGCGGGTTTCCAGTAACGCTGGTGCCGCTGTGGGGACGTTCACCGGTTCGTCGGTCGCGAAAATTGGTGCGAAGCCGTAGGTCATGCGTCGTGTGTAATCGGCTTCTGCTTGCTGATCACTGAGCGCATGCGAGTCTTCGGCAATCATCTCGGCAAAAGATTTGCCCGCACGCCATTCCATTTCTGCGACGATCTCCTCACGCGCCTGCAGCAGCGCATCGCGCATTCTCGGATCATTCCAACGATCCGCCGCAGCTGCCTGCCCGGTCATCCGCCCGCCGATGACGTCCAGTGGGAAGTGCACACCCATCACCAGTCGCGATTCCCCAGCCTCAGAACCGCGAGCCAGCAACTGCGTACCCACCTCCGGCAGCATCATTGCCAGCAGCATGGTAATCCACGTCGCCTGGTTAGTGTGCCCGGACGGGAAGGATTTGCTCGAGCCGTCGTAGAGCTCACGTTCCGGTGACTCATGGCGCTGAATGCGTTCCGGGGCTTGCACGAATGGGCGGTCGTTATTGAACAGCAGCTTTTCCGCGCGACCCCAGCTAGCGATTCCACCGGCGCGAGCGGCATAGCCGTTGCCCAGCAAAAATTCGGTTTTCGGCAGGCGCTTTTCATGCAGGGCTTCCAAGAAGTGCTGGCCGAATTCGTCGCCAAGCGCCTCGGCTGTGGTAAAAAGCACGCCATCTTTATCTGCCAGGGCATCGCGAATGGCCTTGTCGACGCGTTCTGGCTGTGCGTTGTTGTTGTAATCAGCGACGATATCGAGATTTTTACGCATCACATCCGGGTGATTGCTGCGCAGGTCTTTGAACTCACGTACCACCTCGTAGTAAATGCCGTACTGGTAGGACGAGATATCGGAGATATAACCGGTGAGGTAGGTTGCGTCGAAAGGCTTGGGCACCGGTGCGCCGTCGTGGTGTTTCGGGGTGGCGCCGATCGAGCTCAGCGGGCTGTGTTCTGCCCCCTCGTCGTGATCACTAGACAGCCTCGGCGCAGGTAATTGTAGCTGCGGAATCTCGAACGGCAGCGCGAGGTGCGTGGTGTTCGCGTTCAGCGGGGATTGCAATGAGGCTTCCGCTGCCGTGGCGTGCGCGGTGCCACCGTGCTGTTGCACAAGGCTAGGAGTCCCAGCCACAACTGCTAGGGCTGCGGCAGCAGTTAACAGCGAAGTCGCACGGCGTCGGGATATAAGAAACGTTTTCACAATGGATTACCCCAGAGCATCTAATGAAATTGAAGGATTCGCTGCTGCAGTTGGGTTACGCCTTCGAAAAATACCGAGAGTGGGATTGCCGCAAATGTTCTTCGCTCTCACTGGCAACGGCAACGACTTCGAGATCAGGGTCATCATTGGCCTCATCCAATTCGAGGCGCCTCAGTGTTGCCTCTGGCAGCGAGTCAAATTCATGGATGTCTAGTTCCCCTGAACGACGGTGGTACTGAATTAGATATGCCGCCATAACATTAGCCTTCCATTTCAGTCTTAGATTCGCTGCTGCCGCAACTCAGCTTGGATACGTGAAAGCTTATCATCGATTCGTCTGCGAAAATTGCGAACATGATCACGGCTGTAGTGTGAATCGCTGTCTGCGCGTTGTTCAAACTCAGCAATTTCCGTCGACGCTTCAAGTAGCTGCATCACAACACCTTGTGCCTTTGGAGGCATCGTTGCTCCTTCGTGCAGGTAACGAATTTCTCTTCCGAAAATATCAGCGGCTTCTTCATAATAGTTCGCCCATTTTGATTGCCAAGCCGTCCGGATCTGCATCTCGCTTCTACCAGCATTACCTCGGATATGGAGGTGAATAGCGCGATATCCCGAGTGGGGTTCTTCCCGACAGTCCCTGATATCTACGCGATTCGCACCACTATTTTCGAATCCGCGCTTAAAAACTTCTGCAACTTCTGTTTGCTCAGTCAGCGACAGATCGCAATCAAACCTAATGCCAGCTACATCTTGAATGTTCATTAACGGCGTCGTCTGCAACCTTTGCAGTTTTTCAAGCAAGGTGTCTTTAGTCTTTACTCGTGCAGATAATAAGTACGAACCCGAGTCTGGGGCCACGGCATCACCTGCGGGACTGATGTTCATGAACCCAGACGTAATTTGCTCTGTAATCGAGAGTAATTCTTCAACATACACTGCATTAAACGCAATGTATTCATTAATCACTTTGACTTCAAAGTCTTGACCATCACGCCAAAGACTCCCGTGTTTATTTACTCGGCTCTTAGAAAACGGCGGATTTTCGCCCAGAAAATTCGCGCTTTTTCGGCTTGAATTCATCCCACCCCCACAGAGACGTAATTAGTCAAAATATTGCACATCACGCGATAGCTAAATTCTAACAACTGTGCATCTTATTCACTTACAAAACATATTGGTTGCTAGTACTAAGATAACGGTATGCGAAAAATAGCCATGCTTGCTGCAGCAAGCTTGCTGGGCATTGCGGGTACCAGCGGTGTTCTTGGTGCGGGAACAGCCTCCGCGTTGACGAATGGCATGCCCGTCTCCCCTGAGGACGATACCGCTGCCGGAGTAGTGCAGGTAGCTAGTTGTACTGGCACCGTGGTTGCCCCTCACTGGGTGCTGACCGCTCAGCATTGCGTCGAGGTGCCCGATTTGCAGCGGTCGATCTATGTTGGCACCACCCGAGAGCAGCAACATCGCGAAGAAAATAAGTTCACCTCGGATTATGCGGTGTGGGCACCGCATGGTGATGTTGCTTTGGTGCATGTGACCACGGCATTTCCTGAAAAGATGATTCAGAATATTCGTCGTGACGCGGTAGAATTTGGCGCTACCGGCAGTGTCTATGGTTGGGGCGCTGGAACGGAAGAGACGCTGCAATTTGCCCAAGCTGCCGTCGGTCGCACCACGCGGGGGATCCGCCCGGGCACAAACGAGGGCGCTCATGACGCCTTCGTGGTGCAGTATTTGGGTGAGGCAAAAGCAGGGCGCGGCGATTCCGGTGGCCCGTTGTTCATCGACGGTGAGGTTGCTGGGGTGACCTCGTTTAAGGCTCGCCAGGGTGGTGGGCGCTACTCGCTGTTTGCTTCGCTGCATGGGCTAGGTGATTGGATTGCCCAGACCACCGCTGCCCCAGCGCAGCCGAGCACTAGCGACACCCCGGCCGAGACTGCCCCGACTGCCCCACACCAGAATGGCCCCGTCACCAAGCCCGAGCATCCAAGCACCGAGCCCGCACCTCCCGTCACCAAACCTAAAAATCCACAGCCCAAGGATCCGAAACCTGAGCAACCACGCGGGCCGCTAGGCACGCCTGGTGACGGTGGCTCCAGCCTAGGGCTGTCGTCTTCTTAGCGCCCCTGCCCCAACAACACAGACTGCGGGTATCGCCTGCTTAGCGCTCCCGTCCCTTCGGCGCAGCAGAGACCTGCCGGATCGTGATATTAATCCGGCCTTCATCGAGCCCGCAGCCGTCGGGAAGCGTCGCCTCATTCACGCGCACCACCCCGTGATAGGCAAACCGCTTCGGCCCACCGAAAACCACCAGGTCGCCGGAGCACAGCGTCACATCGTCCCAGGGCTGGGTTCGCGATTCGGTATGCCCCATGCGAAACAAAGCCTCGTCGCCAATCGATAGCGAAATAACCGGCGCCCTGGACTTCTCAAACTCATCGACGTGCATCCCCATGCCAGAGCCCGGCGGATAATAGTTGACCAGCACCATTTCCGGAACGAAGGTCTCTACCCACGGGGCCAACTCATCAGCAACCTCCGCTGCCGCACGCAACGCCACCGGCGCCAGCGCCTCCAAGCTTTTCGGCACCGGCGGCACGGTAGTACCAGCAATCTTGTCTACGTACCGGTAACTCGGATAATGCCAGTACCTGCCCAAATGCAACTGGTACACGCTCATCTGCCCGCCGGATTTCAGCGTTGGGCGCACCATCGCCATCGGAGTATCCGCGTATCTGCGGGCAATCTCGCGGACCTCGCGCACTAGCTCTGATTGCTTGTCGACGCCCAACCACCCCGGCAGGTGCGCCACGCCCGGCGCGATGCGCTCACTCGGGCGCGGTAGAGAATCAAACAGCATGCTCTCACCGTATCGGCTGCCGTGGGCTGTGTCGACGGGCGCGACCCCTGCGAGCCGGCGGGCAACACCCCTGCGACGGGTGGCACCCACCTATAGCCGAATCCCGATTCCTTTTAGCATCTCCGTGACGTTGTGCTTCAGTTGTGCAAAGCCTGGATCGTTATTCAGCAAATGAATAATACCGCCAAATACTGCCGCGATTACGCCGAGCCCGGTAATGACCCGCAAAATTTTGGCAAGCGTGGTATCCGGCTGCTCTGTTGCTGGTTGGTCATCAACGACGATGAAGGTTGTGACCTCGTCTGTCGAGCCATCTGGGTAGGTCACCACAATCGTGGCGGTTTGGATTCCCGGCCCGGTGGTATCAAGCGGTGATTTCCAAGCATAGGTGGTGCCTGCCGGCAATTGCGCAGTATTTGTCAGGGCATCTTCTGCCTGGACAGCTGCGCCAGGTGCAACTGTGACTGAGGTGTGTGGTGCGGGCGAATATTCTTCCGCCATGGTCTTTCCAGGTTTCGCGTCTGGGGTTGCGGAATCCTGATTATCCCCATGATCGCTGCCTACTGGCGCATCAGCGACTGGGATTTTGGCAGTCAGCTTGATCGGTGCGGGTGCTTTATCCGCATCCAGGCTGGCGCCCGTGGTGTACCACCATGCCCGGGTGTCCGGGGAAAGATAATCAATGAATTCTTTTGGCCACGAGTTCGGATATTGCTTCTCTTCTCCCTGATAGGCGCGTCCATAGAATTCGGGTGTTGCTTCGAAGGCGATTTCTCCACCGACAATGTCTATTGTCGAAGAGCTAAACGTGGCGACAGTGACGCGTTTGTAGCCCTCGCTCTTTTTATCTTCGTAGACTGACCAGGCAACGTCCATAGTCAAGGCACCGGAGCCGTCTTCATTGACCTGTAATTCGGGATTACCCATCGTCGTAATTACGTGCGGGGCGAGCGTGGGGTAATGCTTGATGCGGAAACCGTTGCCAAAAGACATGTGCATTTGTTTAGTGGTTTTATCGAACCATCCTTGGGCGTGAGTGAAGCTTGGCAGATAGTTATCCACTGTCACTGCTTCGCCTAGGGCTTCTACTGACCATGCCTTGAGGTATTCGTTGATTCCCCAGCGCAAATTCGCCTCTTTTACATCGACGGCGCTAGCCGGTTTGTGGACTGCTGCATCCTGGGGTTGTTCCGGGCCGTTCCAGCCTGTGCTGTCGGCGTCGACTGGTGGTTTCTGGTTCTCGTCGGCGGGCTGCAAGGGGGTAATCGCCGGTGTTGGCCCGGTTCGGTGCAGCTGGCTTACTCGGGAACGTTCTTTATAGGGGTGTGAAACGTACGCGACATCGCCCGTAGAGTTTCCGGTAACGACAGCGAGGTTGGCTTCGCCTGTACCATAGCCGCTCGTGACGCCCAGCTCAGTAAAATCGATCTTTTCGGCAACAGTCCAGGTTTCTGGGCTCACGACTGACACACGGTTGTCGTCAGCTGCTGCCGCATAAATTTCGTGTGTGCGCGGGTTAACGTGTAGCGAGTTAACCTTGGTTCCGACCTCGATCGGCATACCGAGGAATTTGCCGGTCGCTGCATCGAGTGTGAGTATCTTGCTTTCTGTGAAATCGTCTTGCAAAGTTGGCTTGACGACGACGTACAGGTGCCCGAGTTCTGAGTCATAAGCTAGCTCGTATGGGCGCCCGCCTACTGCGGCCCCCTGAAAACTGGTTTCCGCGACGGGAATAGCCAGGTCTTGTACCCATTGTTTGGCTGCGGTGTTGTATCCAGTGATGACGTTTTCGCGGCCTGCGCTGATCCACAGCATCTTGCGGGTTGCATCATAGACTAGGCCATTAATCGACGGGTATTTTTCCGTGCTAACAGGGATCGGCGTACTCACGGTTGCGTTCGTAGGGTCTACATGAACCAGGGATTTCGAATCGTAGATGTAGATTGCACCGGTATCTGTGTCTTCCACCATGCCCTTCGGGAACTTCGGGGTCCCAGAAATCTGGCGTACCACGGTTCCGTCATCTGCATTAAAGACGGTGAGTTTTCCCTCGCGTTGGTGTAGAGCGTAGATGTATTTTCCGTCATTGCTCAGAGAGATCTGTACTAGCGCTTCTTTGCTTGGAGCCCAGTACACGGTCTCAGATGGTTTCTGAGTTTCCAGGTCGAACCACGTTATTCCGCTGGGGCTCTCCCCTAGCTTGTCGACGGCTACCCAGCCGCGTCCACGTTTTTCGTCGATGAGGATGTCTCTGGTGACTTCCCCGGCAGCAAACGTCGCGGTGACTTGGTGGTTTTTGCTTTGTTGCTCTTTTTGCGGCGTTGACGCGGTTTCGCTGTGTGGCACTTCACCGTGTAGTACTTGGCCGGGCGCTTTTTCACTATCCGGCGTTGTGCCACGTGCTACTTCTTGCGTCGCAGGTTGGGCAAAAGCTGGTTGTACAACGCTAAGGTGTATGCCGGTAACAGACATGCTTATTGTGGCCGCAATCCATATTTTGCGGAGGTTATGAGATTTTTGCACCGGATTAGCTTACCCTAAACAAACATTGTCCAACAAGTGCTACGTGCTTCGGTTTGTATGCGCCCGCCCCGCAGCCGGCACCACCCCGCAGCGGGCGACTCCCGGCGACGGGCAGCGCCCCCGCGACGAGCGTGACCCCGATATGTTTACGCAATCGACATTAGACATGTTTAATGTCGATTTTTCGCCTGAAAGTCGACATTACTTTTAATCGAATAATCCAATCAATCGTCTGATCAGCGCAAATACTCACACGCTGCCGAGACCAACGCCCTGGTTCCGGTTTCTAGGGTCGGCTGCAGAACCGGTGCAAACTTCGGGCTGTGGTTCGGAATTCTCACACCTTCGGGTGCACCGCCCAGCAACCAGAAGCAATAAGGTGCGCCAAAAGCGTCGGCAAGCACGGAAAAATCCTCTGAGGCAGTCAACGGCTCGATGCGGTGCACGTTTCCTGCGCCAAGGTCACGTCCGAAGCACTCGGTCAACCGGCCGGCTACCACGTCGTCATTGTCTGTGACCGGGAAGGATTCGTAGTAGCGGAACTCCGGCTCCCGCGGCGCGCCGGCAGCTGCGGCTTCCCCGCGAGTGATCCGTTCGATCGCTGCGAGGATCCGTGCGCGCACTGCTTCGTCGTAAGCTCGCACGTTCAGCTTCAGCCGCGCGGTTTCCGGGATTACGTTCGGGCGCGTGCCGGCCTCCACGACACCGACGGTGACCACCCCAAATTCGTGCGGGCTCAGCTCACGCGCGACGATCGTCTGCAGCCGCTGCACCACGTTGGCGGCCAGCACAATCGGGTCCACGCTCAGGTGCGGCATCGAACCGTGCGAGCCGCGCCCATGCAGCGTGATGTCCACGTTCACTGCCGTCGACATGAACGGCCCCGGCACCACGCCCACGTGCCCAGCCGGCACCGGGCCACAAAACACATGCTGGCCCAGCACCACATCAGGCTTGGCGACGCGCTCCACCAGGCCATCGGCAACCATCGACTTTGAGCCCTCGCCGGTTTCTTCCCCCGGCTGAAACAGCAATTGCAACCGGCCGGACCACTGCTCACGGTGGCGCATCATCAACGCCCCCATCGCCAGCAACGACGCCACATGGCAATCGTGCCCGCAGGCGTGCATAACGGAAACGGTCTTGCCCTCCAGGTTCACCGCTGTCGCCGTCGAGGCATAGTCCAGCCCGGTTTCTTCGCGTACCGGCAGCGCATCAAAATCTGCGCGCAGCATGACCGTCGCGCCGGGCCCATTGTCCAGCGTGCCGACGAGCCCGCCACCGATCTCGTCGACGCGATAGCCCAGCGCCTCCAGCTCACGAGCGATCACCCCGCGCGTGCGCACCTCCTGCATGCTCAGCTCGGGGTTGCGGTGCAGGTCCAGGTAAATCTCTGTCTGCCACTGCTCCACCGTGGCGTAGTCGCCCATGATCGTAGTAACCGCGCTAGCTGCATCCATAAACTTTGCTCCTTACAACAACACATTCGCAATCGCGGCGGATCCCACGAACGTACCGGTAAACACCAGCAGGGCGATCACGGCAATCTGCACGCCGGAATTTTTGAAGATCGAGACTTCCGTGCGCGAGATCGCCAACCCGGAATACGTCAACGCCGGGGTGAGCAGAGCCAGCATGTTTAGCTGATCCGTCGCGGCAATGAATGCTTCCGACCATGGCAAAAACGGCAGCGCAGCCAGGATCGCCACCACGGAAATCCACGCCACGTTGGGCACGCCGATGCGCACGTACTTCGTAATCAGCAGCCCGCCAATACAGCAGACGTAGAGGATCACCATGCCCGGCGCGGCAGCCAGCGGGTTTGCTCCGGAATTTACCCAGTTCACGACCAACGCCAGCACGCAAACCCACACCAGCGCAGCCAGTACTGTGCGGATCGGCAGCTCGGTGTCGCCTTCTTGGCCGGATTCCCATTCTTCGTCGGTGTATGCGCTGAAGTTGCTTGCCGACGCCTTCTGTCGTCGCACTTTCGCCAGCACCGTGAACAGGCGTTCTGCTAGGGGTAGCGCGATGAACGCAGAGACGAACAATCCAGTGCCGTAAGTGAGCAAGTTACTGGTAGCCGCGAAGGCGCTGATCTCGTTTGCGGCATCCGGCACGGTTTCTGCCAACGCCGTGGAGCACGCACCCATCATGCTGCCGGAGCCCACGCCACAGGCCATGGCCAGCGAGCGAATATCAAATACCTCCCAGGAGGCGAATAACCCGGCTACCAGTGAAAAGTACACGCCTCCGAAGACGGTGCCCATGACGTAGACGCCCATCACGCCGATGCCTTCGGAGGATTTCAGACCGTATCTATCCGCAACCAGCGCGATATTTGGTTCTCGTGCAATCGAGTGCGTCGCACCGATAGTTTCGCGCCCCATGTTGAACAACAGCACGGCCACTGGCATGGCGATCAGCAGTGTGGCAACGTTGCCGAGTTCTTGCAGGATCAACGCTGGCCCGGCTGCTATGATGTCGCCGATTTGCGGGCCAATGCCGATGGCGAATTTCGCCATGAACGGCATCATGCAGATGAGAATCCACCGCGGCGCAATTCCTGCGCCCTGCTTGCCGACGACGTTGCCCAGACCAGAAACAATATTCGGGTTGAACAGCAGCGAGAAGAAAAACGCGTACAGCAGCGGCAGCAGAACTACCGTGCCGATGCCGATGTCGATCTGGATGATGCCGATGACCTCTGCCAGGCATGCGAGCACCAAAACGACCAGGTGCAGGCGCCAATGCATCAGGCGTGCGATAATTTCAGCCATATAAGAAATTAAACTAGATGAATAACACCGCACAAAATACTGTATTCACGCTGTGTAGTCACAGTTTAGGCGGGCTAGCTCAAATGTATACCGCGCTACCACCGAGCCTCTGCTTTGCCCTGCATTACAAGTTCATAATGTGGCAAGAGCGTCTCTTCAGTTTTTGAGGTTAATCTTTTAAGGTCAAGTAGCTTGAGTGCTTCACGCATCACTTTCTCCCGATCATCAGTTTTAGCGCGAATCCTGCCTTTCAACACATACCGGGTAAGCTCATCGAACGGAATCTCGTCGATTTTTCGTGGCCCCCGAGTACGCAGTTTCATAGGACTCTGATGTGGCAGATAAAACGTGTATTCTGCAAAATCTCCTCCTTCAGGTTTCTGGGATACCCTCAGTTTGCCAGTTCTTATAAGGCTGCTCAAGATTTTCTTCCCCCGAAGCTCCACATACTTCGTCACCCGAACATCACCTGCACATTTAACGTATCGTGAATACAGATAGCTTCCTGTCATCGGTGCCTCTTGGCTCAGTATTCTTAAAAAGCCTTCTGCTAGTTCGCCATCACTTGCATCCTGCACCGATACCGTAGATCCCGTAAACTCAACGTACGGAACAGACGCTTTCCTCACATCCGCAGCTGACAACGTCTCTTCGCCGTCAAACGCAGTTTTTTCAATTGACGATGCAAACTCGGTAGCTGCTAGCTGGTTGTCGAAATCGGGCGTTGCGAACATTTTGTTTTCTTTATAGGTAGAAATATCTTCGCTGTTTAAAATCGGGCTGCCTGCGTACAGCCGCTCGCCTTCCACAGACGAGTCTTCGGCCGCACCGTCATTTTCTGAGAATGCATCTACAGCTAGGGTTGTCAGCGAATCTGGTTCGCCATCCGCATAAACTGCTTCGAGAATCTCTACATTTTTGGAGGCTTCAAACGAGGGGGCATCAGCACTCGCGAGAGTTATCCCCAGCTCATTTAGCTGACTCCATACTTTTTGCATCTGCGCATCAGAATCCAAATAGAAATCTGATTCGAAAATACGCACAAATGTCCATCCCAGCCGCTCCAGTTCGCGTTGCCGGTACTGATCCCGCAACGCATTCTGATCACTATGCCAATAATCCCCGTCACATTCTACGGCTAAACGTCCTTGAACTCCTGTCACCACGAGATCTATTCGATATCCAAGCTCTGGATACTGTGGGGTAACTTGGTAACCATTTTCCACAATTCTGTTGTAAACCCGCTGTTCAAATAGGGAATCAAACGGTTCTACGCGAACATCATTCGGCACACTGGCACTAACGGCAAGCTCGGGTGCTTTCTCTGCCACGCCATAGGCATATTGCAAAAGTTGTGCACGAATATCATTCGGGTTTAAGTCATCGAAACCAATTGAGTGGAATAACCACACTTGATCTTTCGCACGACTAACTGCCACGTTATACCGTTGCAAAGTTTCTTTTTTGGCCAACAAAGAGGCCTTTTACCCTGGATGACCGGTTGCACCATCGATAGGAACATAACGTCGCGCTCAGCACCCTGGAATTCGGCCGGGCTACCCACCTTAAGGTCACGTTTTTGCCATACTTCAGGCAAAACTTTTTCTATGAGTCGAGCTTGAATGTATGCCGCCTGGCCTGAATCACTAAGCAAAGAGATCACGCCAATTGTTTTGCCATCATACTGCGGATCATCAAGCACAGAAACCAAGCGTTCTACGAGAGTATCAGCTTCAGCTTGGTTGACCTTTTTCGACTTGTTAGTAGCCCAGAACGCATTCGGAGTTCGGGTAATTTTGAATGGAGCTAGGCGGTCCGCTTCAGGTTCACGAACAGGCTTCAATGAAATATTCTCAGGCTCATAGATAAACCGGTTAGAGAACCCGATAATTTCGGGTACGCACCGCCGGTGCTCTTCCAGTGTAATGCGACCACCGTATCGCATATTCGCTTCATCAAAGAGTGAGCGCGCAGGATCCGCCCAAGAGTCAATCTTGTCAAAATCCGAAAGATATTGCTGAGCAAGCTTCCGAATCCCATCCTGATTACGGAAACTCGTGGGTGAGACCTGCTTGTCGTCTCCAATGACAACCATTCGCGGGGCGAGATATTGGAGAAAAATAGCATCGATTCCAGACTGTGAAGCCTCATCCACAATGACCACATCAAACATATTTTCGGTTAGATCAAATTGCTCCACTACTTTGTAAATTGGCATAATCCATACCGGCACGGCAGACCGACAAGAGGCAAGATGTTTGCGGACGTCCCTCTTGTGTTGCACTGCATATTTTCCGGTTCCTTTACCCAACCGCTTTACCGCTTGGCTATAGGCAACAAGGTTTGACTGTGTAGCCGGATCAATTCGGTCTTTACCAACCGCTTTTGACCAGGCTCGAGCTGCGGCAAGCTCCGAAATCGTGGCGGAGATACGCTGGTCAATCATCCGAATCGCACTCGATAGCTCCTCGAGGTCTATACGCGAACGTTGCTTAATTTTTTCTCCCGCCAGCGCCCAAAATCGAGCTTTGTCGGTCTCGCTAGCACGTGCACGCCAGACAGTGCTATCAACCGAGTTCACTACCATCTGTACGAAAAGTGCTGACCAGCGGCTAGCCTTCGCGGTAAGTTCATTCCGTCGACGAATAGGTCCTGATAAAGCAGCTTGCCCTCTAGCTGACTCTAACGCGGTCCGGTACTGTTCAACGTCACGGCTTTCCAATGCTGATTGCAGTCCATCGAGCCAGGCAAGCGATCCAAGCGTCGATTTGGCAATACGGGTTGTCTCCACTCCAAGACTGATTAGCTCGGCGTATGCTGCGGCCTTAGTCTGCGCATCAGATAGCGCTTTCAGTTGCCGTAGCTTCCCCGGAAAACTATCAAGGTCGGCTATGCCAACGCCAAAGCCAAGAGTATTAAATTCGGCTGTTCGAGAAACAATCTCTTCGACTTGTTCCACAGAGGTCGAAAAAATTTCAAGTTCATGTTGCCAAAACCCAATTTTTTCTCGGGGCGTCAGGTTACTTGCAGGTTGCGAATAGTTCCAGGAACGCTGCAATGCCACTAGTGCCCATTCAAGCTCCACGTAGTCAAGATACGCATCGATCTCAGCTAAAGAAGTCGGCGGTACACCGTTAATACGGACATGTTCAAAGAACGGAAAGGCATCTTTGATAATTGGCTTAGTGAACAAGCCAACTTTCGGAAGACCATCAACTTTAGTTTTGATGACGCCACCAGCTTGGAGGAATTTTTGCAGCGCCCGGGCAATCGGCACAAAAGAGTCAACATCTCCTTTGATGTCAATGGCCCTTAAATTGTCTAGTTTTTGCCCTCGAGTTTTGGCAGCAGCAAAATCGTTCGTCAAGGTTTCAACGGCGTTCTTCCACTTGAAAAGGTTCTTGGACCGCGCATCAGAAAGCAACTCATCCACCCAAGGCAGAGAATCACGGTGCATCGCCTGCAACTTCTCGACAGCGCTTTCTGCTTGCCCAGACAACTCGGTTTGCTTCGCTGCTGCAAGCTGCGACCACGCCGCTAGTTCACTAGAAGAAATTTCTGCTGCGAGTTCTCCGTCAAACGAATCCAGTTCCCGTTCGGCTTCGACTAAGCGAACCAGCTCCTCCACGGTTGGCAAGATACTAAAATCAATCTCGTCACCGTTTTCCGTTACATCAGTTCCAGAGAGCTCTTCAGAATCGAGCAGTGAAAACCATTCATCCAACTCTTGGGGTGTCAATGGAAACGGCTGATTAAGGTCGGGAACCTGCAAGGAGTCAATCCACTCATACATGGACTTGTCTGCCAACCATTTTTCCACAGCATGGGACATCTGCATGTCATAGCCTGGGATCGCCAAGTTGTCCCTCTCAGATTCCATAAGAGAGGTCCATTTTCTCAATTCGGCAGTTCTTTGTTCCTGCAGCTGGTTAAGGCTAGATTCTAGAGCATGTATATCACGGGTTGCCTCCGCATGATCGTAGTCGCTCGACCGTCGGCTTATCGTGTCAACAGCTACTTCTAGCTCAGCTAAATCCGATTGTCCCGAGTTAATCACAGACACAGCTAGTTCCCGGATCTCTTCCGGGAGTTTGTCGCGTAATTCGTACAGTGCCCGAGCTGCTTGTGCTGTCACGAGAACCCGCTTGCCTTGGGCTAGCAAATGCGACAACAGAGCAGCAGCCATATGCGTTTTCCCTGTCCCCGGAGGCCCCTGGACAATGGTCTGCGCATGCGTGTCTACGTGTTTTAATACCTGGAGCTGTTTAGCATTCAACGGCAATGGGGTAAATATCTCACTGTTTGATTCGAAAGTCGCCCCAGGCTCTTCTACCGGCTGAACCTCTGCTTGAGAATTTGGATCAATCAAGGTAGCTAACCCTGCAGGAACTACGCCCGCTGCTTCAATAGCGTTAGCTATATTCTTAAACACAGAGGCAAAACCAGTTTGTTGACGCTTTCTTAAGATGATCGTGGGTTGCCATGAGATCACGGGGCGTTCTGAAACAGTTTGTTGCCGCCAATCTGGGTGATATACAGCTTGAGTATCGAGCCCATGTGCTGTCACTACCCCCAGGCTGGCAAACGCTTCCGGGTCCAAAGCTTCTCCATCGAAACGCGCTAGTTCAGTCTTGACGTCGGTTAGAAAGGTGCCATCATGCAGACAGTCCGCGGGCACCGCGTCGAATTCCGTCTTCAATTCGCCGTCCCCGAGCGAAATTTCAATATCCCCGGTAATTTTATCGCGTCGAATGTTCAGCCCAGAAGTGAACAGATGGCGGTCGATTCTCACCCCGCCTTCTCTTTTCCAGGCTAAGTTACCCAGGCCCAAAATCAATTCGAACTCATCAGCGTGCTGGTTTGCGCTGGTTTGGATTTCAAATAAATCTTTATACGCTAGAGAATAATTTTCTGCGGTGGCCCATGTCCGCCAACTCGCCATCCACTCATCCAATTGCACCCGATCCTGCTCTGAGCCTATCATTTCGGTATCAATCTTTGGCTCCTGCAACGCATCATCTACGCTGCCAATAACGAAGTTTTCCAGCTGTGTCGGTACACTGGGGCGCTCGAGGGCTGCTGGCTTTGTAAAAGACACCAGAAGACTATCTTCACTGTCTTTTAGGCTAAGATACGTTTCTTCCAAATCTAAAGTGCTACAAATTGGCTCGCCAAATTTAACCTGCCCCGTACTCTGCGCTAATTCTATTAGACGTTCAAAGGTTAATACCTTTCCTCCGTCTTTTTTATACTCTGCCGTAGAAAAGATGATCTTTTCTTTCGCCTTCTGCAAAGCGGAAAGGAATTCGAACAGACGTGAAGCTTTATCAGCGTTAACCTGCACCGGCGATTCTCCAAACTACGTACTACGGGGGTTACCCACGACGAAAAATACGCCGGAGCACACTAGGGATAGATATATCTTACTATCCTTAACCGCCGTAATATACAGCGCAATTACTGCAGTACGAGACGTAGAAAATTTGTTCTAACGCGAGTGGCAAAACCCCTCTCTCATTTGAGCTATGAAGGTGGGAAGCTTGGAGAGGGGTTTGCTGCGCCATAACCAACCGCGTCTACAACCGCTGGGCGATCCGCACGCCAGCTAGCGGTACCGCTTCGGGACTTCCGCCTGTCCTAACGTCAGCATCAATCGATTGGCCCAGTTGAAGAACGCCGAGGAATAGATCAGATCCAGAATCGACTGTTCATCGAAACCAAACTCACGAAGCTCCGCGCACTGTGCAGCGTCGAAGGCAAACGGTGTACTCGTCAGAGCAACCGCCGTTCGGCGGATCAGATCCCATTTCTCAGAACCGAGCTCAGCTCCAATGCCCTCATCGAGTAGCCGTTGCACAGCTGCTGGTTCACCGCCCTCGTCGATGCAGCGTGCTTGGTGCACAGTGGCGCAATATTCGCAGCCGTTGTAGCGCGAAACCACGGTTGCTGCGAGCTCCCGGTCGGCACGCGACAGCCCACCTTCGGGGTTGTAGAAAATATCCAGGTCCGTGAGCGTGCGAGCTTTCAACGCATCTGGGTCACGGGCAAGCAACCGAAAATACGCAATACCGGCACGCTCCGGCTTAATGAGCGCATCAATGTGCTTATCGTTAAGTTCTTCTTTTTCCAGCGGGGCGATCCACGGCAGCCAGCCCAATGGGTGGTTCACAAAGTGGCTAGGCGCAACAGAGTCATGCTCGAGGATATTCGAGGTGGTTTCCCAGCCCGTGTTCTTCGTCCCTGGAGCACGATCGACTGTAGGCGTTTGCGGGTTTTGCCCCGCCACCACTCGCAGCCCATGTACTACGCGCACCTGGAACGCGAGGAATGCCACCAACTGCGAAAGGCTAACAATCTCAGTTGCGCTCCAACCGGCGGCATCCAGGTTCCCCAACGCCTGCGGGGACGCATCCTTTGGGTGGAATGCCACCAGGTGTGCCCAGGAAAAGGCTGCTGCCAAACGGGCACCAAGCGCTGCTTCGCCACCCTCGGCGTCACCAGCATCAGCGGCGTCACCATCGCCCGCCGCAACGGAGCCGGTGTCACCCGTGTCACCAGTGCCACCGAACAAGGCAAATCCACCATCGTGGTACGGCCCGGTCGACGCCCCACGGGCACTGGCAGCACGCACTGCCGCAATCAGCTCGTCGTCGGCTTCGTCAGCAAGCAAATCGGAATAAAAATCCGCGGCTTTTTCTTCCCCAAACAAAGCTGCCGTAAACGCAGCAACGGCATAACGCTCTGCGTAGGAAAAATTACCGGGATCTTCCGGCTCCAGAAGTGCCGAAAAGCTCGCTTGCGCATTGTGCAACGCATCGGGACGAGCATTGCGTAGCTCCTCGATTTCCGGTGTTGCCGCAGCCAGGTTGTTAATAATGTCCGCCATAGTGTTTCTCCTTTTCCACTCCTTGATTTTCGCTAGTTTTCGGCACTCTCGGCACTTTCGGCTCTACAAGCCCAAGTTCAAATCTCCCGCACGGTAGCGCGAACCTGGGATGGCGTCGATAAGCGTCCGGGTGTAATCCGTGCTCGGCTGGGTAAATACTTTCTCCGTGGCGCCGTATTCCACCTGTTTGCCGCGCGAGAGCACTGATACGGAATCCGATATTTGATTCACAACCGCCAGATCATGCGAGATAAAAATATAAGTAAGCCCGAGTTCTTTCTGGAGATCATCGAGCAGACGAAGGATCTGCGCCTGTACAGTGACGTCCAGTGCTGATACGGCCTCGTCTAGAACAATGAGTTCTGGTTCGATGATGATCGCCCGCGCAATCGCCACCCGTTGGCGCTGACCACCGGAAAGCTCACTGGGCTTGCGGGTAGCCATCGAAGAATCTAGCGA
Source organism: Corynebacterium sp. (assembly GCF_030826625.1). Taxonomy (GTDB): domain Bacteria; phylum Actinomycetota; class Actinomycetes; order Mycobacteriales; family Mycobacteriaceae; genus Corynebacterium. The sequence continues at coordinate 27,991 of NZ_JAPJNQ010000022.1, forward strand.
CACCTGGTCCAGCACTTCCCTGGCTTTCGCCCGAGCGCTACGCCGCGAAGCACCGAAGAAATTGCGCACTGGTTCGGCAATGCTATCACCGATGCTCAACCGTGGATCCAGCGAACCAAACGGGTTTTGGTACACCATCTGGATCGCTCGTCGAAGTTCGCGCTGGCGTTTACCGCGGGCCGTCGTTATTTCTTCCCCGTGCAACGCGATGCTTCCAGCAGTTGGACGGCTAAACAAAGAGATTGCCCGCCCGGTCGTGGTTTTCCCGGAGCCAGACTCCCCCACGAGCGCGTGCGTGGTACCCGGCGCGACGCTAAAGCTCACGTCGTTCACTGCCGTGAAGTCCCCAAATTGTTGGGTCAGACCGGTAACGGCGAGCAATGGCTCCTGCGCCTGTGGCGTTTCTTGTCCGCGACGGGAAGTGCCCAGGTGCGGTGAGCTCAACGAGGGTGCATCTGCGAGTAGTCGTTTGGAGTATTCGTGTTGCGGCTTGGTTAATACCCTTGCCGCAACCCCAGATTCACGCACCATTCCTTTCTCCATCACCACGATCTTGTTTGCGCGATCGCCAGCCACCGCCAGATCATGAGTGATAAGCAGTATGCCCATCTTGAGTTCATGGCACATGTTGTCTAGGAGGTCCAAGATGATCTTCTGCACGGTTACGTCCAGCGCAGACGTCGGCTCGTCGGCGATAATCAATTCAGGTTCCAGAGCCACGGCCGCCGCAATCAAAACGCGTTGTTTCATGCCGCCGGAGAGTTCATGCGGGTACTGCTCGTAACGACGCTGTGGATCATCAATTCCTACCCGTTCCAAGAGCTCAATTGCACGCTGTTTACGGCTGGCTTTATCACCGAAGTTATGGATGTTTAAGCCTTCTTCAACAGATGCACCGATTGTTTTGAGTGGATTAAGCGAATTATTTGGATCCTGTGGGATTAATCCGATGCGACGGCCACGTAGCTGTCGCCATTGCTTTTCCGACAGTTGCGTGACTTCTTTCCCGTCGAACGTAAT
>NZ_JAPJNQ010000120.1 GCF_030826625.1 Corynebacterium sp.
TGGCTATACCCCGGAAATTATCGTCGGAAACCCCACCTCGGTCGAGGCGGATACGCTGCGCTGCGGCGCACAGATTGTGCTGCCGGCCGATCCTGATGGGCATGCGCCAGGACTAGAACGCATCCAAGACTTGGGTGTGGGTGCGATGACCTTCCCTGCAGCGATTGAGAACGCTACTGACCTTGCGCTGCTGTTGGCGGATTACCACGGAGCAAGTTCCATCGTGAATGTTGGAAGTGCACTGGATCTGAGCGATATTTTCCAACAAGAAGACCATGCCAGCCCTGCCGCGCTATTGACGCGCACGAAGGTGGGATCAAAGCTGGTTGATGCCAACACCGTCATCGGCCTATACCAAACAAACCGCGGTGTTGCAGCTGGTTGGTTATGGGCTGCGTTGGGAATCCTGGTGGCATTGGCAGCGATCGTTTTGATCGTCGGTTTTGCTGGAACCGGGAGCTTCGCGGACAATATCGTCGATACCTGGGACAACATTTTCTCGACAGTGCAAGGTTGGTTTTAGTTAATGGCTGGCACATCACGACCTGGCGTGGGGATCGCTGGAGCCGGAATTGGTTTGGCACTGGGCGCTGCCTTCGGAGTGTTCTTGCTCAGCCCTAATATTCCCGGCGGTAGCGAAGCAATCGGTTCGGGGGATACCGTTGCGGCTTCCGAACATGAGTCACTCGCCCAACAACAGCAACGTGCGCAGCGCATGGCGAATGCTGCTGATCAGGTCGTCGCAGCCAGCGGGCAGGACATCATCAACGGCGTGCTGGAGGACGATCCAGTGTTGGTGTTGGCCACCGCTGATGCTGATGACGATGCGGTAGAGAAACTGCGGGCATCGTTGAACCGAGCAGGTGCGATCGATTCTGGGTTGATCGAACTCTCGGAGAAATTTTTTAGTCAAGATGGTGCTGATGAGCTGAAAACTATCGTGTCGAACACGCTTCCTGCGGGCACCGAGTTGTCAGAATCTGAGCGCGATCCTGGTACTCACGCCGGCCAAGCCTTGGGCGCCGCCCTGACGTTTGCCGAGGGCACGGATACGCCGAATTCCACCACCGAAGATCGCGGCTTGTTGCTCGAAACCTTGGCAGAAGCCGGCTACCTGGATTACGAGACGGGAACCATTTTGCCGGGGCAGGCAATCGTTCTGGTTACTGGCGACGGCACGGCCGCTCATGGCGGTGAATTTGCAGCGAAGAGTCAAGCGGCGTTCGCACGTGCTTTAGATGAAGCCGGCGGTGCCACCGTGGTTGCAGGCCACGGTGCAGCAGCCGAGTCCAAGGGCGTGCTCGCCCAGTTGCGTGACGACGAAGACGCAGCCGCAACAGTCAGCACCGTCGATGCTATTGATCAAACCTGGGGGCGCTTGGCGACAGTTCTGGCAGTGGCAGAACAGCTTGAGCAAGGAAGCGGCGCCTACGGTTACGCCGAAAACGCCGATGCTGTCATGCCAGAAAATGCCGGTCAGGATTCTGGTTCTGGTTCTGATTCCGCCAGTGCTGGTAGTGAAGACGGAGAAACAGAGCAAACAGAAGTCGGTCGATCCGAAAATGAATAGCCGGCGGGGTCCGGCGGTACAGTCCCGGGGACGGCATGAGTTTTCCACTCTCGGTTCGGAGCTGCTCGCGCAAGGGCCGATAATCGCGTTTCGACGCGATACCGTTGCGATGCCGGGAGGTGGTTCAGCAACCCGGGAAATCCTGGAGCATTTCGGTGCGGCGGCGATCGTAGCACTCGATGAGCACAATCGTATTGCGCTTATCCACCAATACCGCCATGCTTTTGGTCAGCGTTTGTGGGAAATCCCGGCTGGGTTATTGGATCTAGCGGGCGAGACGGCACTGGAGTGTGCGCAACGTGAGCTGCAAGAAGAAACCGGGGCACGGGCAGCGCACTGGGCGGTGCTGGGCGATATCGCCACTAGCCCCGGAATTTCTGATGAAGCGACCCGGATTTTCCTGGCGCGAGATATCCAAAAAGCAGATGACGATCCTGCAGCGGCTGCTGAGATCGGTAACTCCGGTGATGAAGAAGCCGATATGCAGTTGGAATGGGTAGAGCTTGCCGATGCTGCAGGCATGGTGGGGTCTGGCGAGATCTCGAATGCTTCTGCAGTGACGGGAATTTTGCTGGCACACCAGCACCTGCAGTCAGGGACTCAGTTGCGCAGCGTGGAGGCTCCGTTCGAATTGCGTCCAACTGCGTTGGCACGGCGTCGACAAGCAACGGAGCAGGTTAAGCCGGGTGATGCTCTTACCCAGGTTACCGGGACGGAGGCAGACGAATGATGTCGGCGACTGCGGGCACTATTGCCGAGAACTGGCTGGATCATCTGGCCGTGGAAAAGGGACATTCCGAAAACACCTTGCAGAGCTACCGGCGCGATATCCAGCGTTACCTCACGTGGTTGGAGAAGCTGGGGTATACGCACTTAAATCAAGTAACGGCAGCCGATTTGGAAGGCTATTTGCGGGATCTGCAGACCGGGTTTGCTCGCTATAAACCGCTGGGGGTGGCTTCGACTAGCCGGGCGTTCATCGTGGTGCGTGGGTTGCACAAATTTGCGTTGAGCGAAGGTGAATTGGCAGAAGATGTGGCTGCGGGAATTGCGCCACCGAGTGCCGCGCAGAATTTACCGGATGCTCTTTCCATCGATGAGGTGCTGCGTTTATTGGAAGCGATCCCGACTGGGCAGGCAGCAACCCCGGTGAATATTCGGGATCGGGCTTTATTGGAATTGTTGTATTCCACGGGCACTCGTATTTCGGAGGCTTTGGATTTAAGCCTCGATGATTTCCGACATGCTGCTGATGGCGACCGGATCCTCCGGGTGACCGGTAAAGGCTCGAAACAGCGCATTGTTCCCATTGGCCAGGCCGCGGTAGACGCGTGCAATGAGTACGTGGTGCGGGCCCGGCCCCTGCTGGCCAAGGGAACCAGCCATGCTCTGTTCCTGAACACGCGTGGGGCACAATTGAAACGGCAATCCGCGTGGAAAGTACTGCAAGAAGCTGCGCAGCGCGCGGGAATCAGTACCAAGATTTCCCCGCACACGCTGCGGCATTCATTCGCCACGCACTTGCTTTCTGGCGGAGCTGATGTGCGAACCGTACAGGAATTACTAGGTCATTCTTCAGTGACTACGACGCAAATTTATACCCACGTTAGCGCGGATGACATGCGGGAAGTCTGGGCGCAGTCGCACCCGCGGGCGTAGGCCGTCAGAGACGTGAGTACAGAGGGAATGGACGCAGAGGGGTAAACGAAAATTGCGGAAATGCTCGGTTTGTAAACGGTAAGCAGGGACAAATTTTTAGAAAACGCTAGAAACACTCGGTAATTCCATGTAGTATGAGTGATTAACACCATAGCAAGGAGATATTGTGATGATTATTTATAAAAAATCATGGTTGCAGTTTTAGTGTTGATCATCACTGCCGCGCAACCAGAGGCAATAGGGCAAGAATCT
>NZ_JAPJNQ010000121.1 GCF_030826625.1 Corynebacterium sp.
ATAAAGACGACAGCTATATCGGGGTGATCTTTGCCGATCTCGGCTTCGCACGAAATGACGCTTCCACCGGCACTGGGTTCAGCACCGAAATTTCCGCAGAAGAAATCGCCAAAGCGGATGCAGACTACATCTTTACCAGCGCGTATGGCGACAACGATGGCGAAGCCGCAAAGACACAAGAAGAATTCCAGCGCAATCCGCTCTGGAACCAACTGAAAGGTGAGATCCACGATGTCGACGACACCATTTGGATGAGCGCCGTCGGCATTTATGGAGCAAACGAAGTACTCGACGATATCGCCGAGTACTTCGGGGTGGATGCTGACTAAGCAGCCGGTTCGCGGCCCGCTAGGCAGCTGCTAGCACCAGCGGGCTAGTCTTCCTTGATCACTACGATCAAGTCGCCACCTTCAACGCTCGTCGCCTGCCCCATAGCGACGCGCTCGATAGTGCCGTCGACGGTGGCAGAGATTTGGGCTTCCATCTTCATCGCCTCAATGATCGCCACCTCGTCACCAGCAGAGACCTTATCTCCAACCTGTGCGGTTGGGTTCACCACACCAGCGAACGGTGCGGCCACGTGGCCAGGGTTAGACTTATCAGCTTTTTCCACCGAAGCCACCGAGGATTCCACGGATTGATCGCGGACCTTGATCGGGCGGATCTGGCCGTTGACGTTCATCACGACATTGCAGATACCCTTTTCGTCTGGATCGCCCACGGCATCCAAGCGAACCACCATTGATGGCGGGGTAAAGCCGGTCTCATCCGGTGCGAAGTGCAAGACGGTCTCCTCGCCTTCCACCAAGCCGTAGAAGAATACGCGGTCGTCCAATGCTGAAGTATCTCCGTAGCGGCGTTTGAATTCGGCGAATTCCTCCACCTGCTTCGGGAACAGAAGTCGGTCCAATCCATTGCGCCGTACCCACTTGTCGTCGTCGGCAAGCGCTTTTTCTTCTGCCTCCGGTACTTCAGTCAACTGCGGTTTCGATTCGGAACGGCCCGCCAGCGCCTTATCCTTCAGCTCAGGCCAACCAGCCGGTGGGGTACCCAGCTCACCGCGCAAGAACGCGATGACGGAATCCGGGATGTCGTACTTCTGCGGATCAGCCGCGAAGTCTTCTGGCGAGACGTTGGCGCCCACCAGGTGCAACGCCAAATCGCCAACCACCTTCGATGATGGTGTCACCTTCGTTGGGCGACCTAGCATCTCGTTGACGGCTGCGTAAGTGTCTTCGATAAGCTCGAAGCGATCGGCCAGCCCCAGAGCGCTGGCCTGCGTACGCAGGTTGGACAGCTGGCCACCCGGAATTTCGTGCTTGTACACGCGGCCAGTTGGACCAGGGATACCGGACTCGAATGGCGCGTAAACTTGGCGCACTGCTTCCCAGTATGGTTCCAGGTCGCCCACGGCCTGCAAGTCCAGGCCAGTGTCGCGCTCGGTGTTTTCGAAGGCAGCGACGATTGCGGACAGCGACGGCTGCGAGGTAGTGCCGGCCAGCGGTGCCGAAGCACCGTCGACCGCGTCGGCACCTGCATTGGCTGCTGCCAGATACGTCGCCAGCTGGCCACCGGCGGTGTCGTGGGTGTGCACGTGCACCGGCACATCGAAGTTCTTACGCAGCTCAGTGATCAGCTTGGTCGCAGCTGCCGGACGCAACAGACCAGCCATATCTTTGATTGCCAGCACGTGCGCACCGGATTCCACGATTTCTTCAGCCAGGCGCAGGTAATAATCCAGCGTGTAGATGTTTTCTTTCGGCGAAGTCATATCGCCGGAATACGCCATGGCAACCTCGGCGACAGACTTGTTGGTCTCCAGCACCGCATCGATCGCTGGGCGCATCTGGGAAACATCATTCAAAGCGTCGAAGATGCGGAAGATGTCGATACCAGAATCCGAGGCTTCTTGGACGAATGCCTTGGCGACCGCGTCCGGATACGGCGTATAACCGACGGTGTTGCGTCCACGCAGCAGCATCTGCAGGTTGATGTTCGGCATTTCTTTGCGCAACAGATCCAGGCGCTGCCATGGGTCTTCGTGCAAAAAGCGCATGGAAACGTCGTAGGTGGCGCCACCCCAGGCCTCTACGGAGTACAAGTCCGGCGTCATGCGGGCCACGTGCTGCGCAGCAGCAAACAGCGTGGAGGTACGCACGCGAGTAGCAAGCAACGACTGGTGTGCGTCGCGGAAAGTCGTGTCGGTGACGGCCAAAGCGTCTTGCTCACGGATCGACTTCGCGAAGCCTTCTGGCCCCAATTCCAGCAAGCGATCGCGCGAACCCTTCGGGATTTCAGGTGCCAATTGTTTTGGCAGCTTATCGAAGGCACGCAACGCAGTTGGACGTTCGCCGTGTGGCTTGTTCACGGTCATATCCGCGATGTATTCCAAGATGCGGCCCGGCTCATCATCGGCCGGAGGGGCTTCTAGCAGGTGTGGGTGATCGGCGATGAAGCCGGTGTTGATGCGCTCGTTCGCGAATTCTGGTTCGCGCAGAAGGGCACGCAGGAAGCCAATATTCGTCGACACGCCTGTGACCGTGAACTCGTTCAGGGCTCGCTGAGCACGGGCCACCGCAATCTGGAAGTCCGCGCCCCGGCAGGTCATCTTCACCAGCAGCGAGTCGAAATTCGGGGTGATCTCTGCGCCCACGGAGGTCGCACCATCCAGACGCACACCAGCTCCACCCGGCGAGCGATAAGACGAAACAGTACCGGTGTCTGGGCGGAAGCCGTTGGCTGGATCCTCGGTGGTAATACGGCACTGCAGAGCAGCACCAGTCAACTTGATATCTTCTTGGCGCAGCCCCAGCTGCTCCAGGCTCGCACCAGCAGCAATGTGCATCTGCGATTTCACGATGTCGACAGAGGTTACTTCCTCAGTAACCGTGTGCTCGACCTGCACACGCGGGTTCATCTCGATGAAGACATGCTTGCCATTTTCGTCGACAAGAAACTCGACCGTACCGGCGCCTTCGTAGTTGATGTGCTCACAGAAACGCACCGCGTCGGCACAAATCTTTTCCCGCAACTGTGGATCCAAAAACTGCGCCGGAGCAATTTCGACGACCTTCTGGTGGCGACGCTGCAGCGAGCAATCGCGCTCATAGAGGTGGACGACGTTGCCCTGCGAGTCCGCCAAAATCTGTACCTCGATGTGTTGCGGTTTGATCACCGCAGTTTCGAGATAGACGCTGGCATCGCCGAACGCGGCCTCGGCTTCACGAGAGGCTTCAGCGATTTTCGTCCGCAGCTCTTTCTCGCTTTTCACGAAGCGCATACCGCGGCCACCACCACCAGCGACGGCTTTGACGAACAGCGGGTATTCAAATTCCGAGGAGTATTCCACCAGCGTATCGAC
>NZ_JAPJNQ010000023.1:0-3444 GCF_030826625.1 Corynebacterium sp.
AGTGATAGTAGAGTGACGCCTGCCGGATGCCCACCGCATCGGCGATCTGGTGGGTCGAAGTCATTGCGAAACCTTGCGTGGTGAACAACTCGGAAGAAGCATCTAAGATTTCTTCGCGAGCATTCGCTCCGCGCCTTCGCGGTCGATTTTTACGCGGGCGACCGACAGTTCCCGTCATTAATGACCTCCCTTGTGCGCTCAAACATGGTGCAAGGCAATGCCCTTCAAGGTTACACAAAAGTTGGCCTTAGAAACCTCCGCGTGGATTCTCTTGGATTCTACGTGGATTCTAGGCGAATTCTATGGGTCGACATGCAAAAACCCCGGTACCTGTCGTCTATATGTGACGAGGGGACCGGGGACTTCAGACTTGATGGCTGCTGTTGTTGCCTTGTTCTGGCCCGTCTTAGCGGGTGGTGAACGGCAGGAGTGCCATCTCGCGTGCGTTCTTGATCGCAGTAGCAACCTGACGCTGCTGCTGCGGGGTCAAGCCGGTGACGCGACGGGAACGGATCTTGTGACGATCCGAAATGAACAGGCGCAAGGTTTCAGTATCCTTGTAATCCACCTGAGTGATGCCACGTGCCTTCAAAGGGTTCTTCTTTGGGCGACGGGACTGTTCCATGCGGAACTTCTTTTGGTTATTACGCTTCGAAGCCATGGTGGTGTCCTCCCTTTACCAGCTGGACTTACGAACGCCAGGAAGCTCACCATTGTGGGCCATCTGACGCATACGGACACGGGACAAACCGAACTTACGCAGGTAGCCGCGTGGGCGACCATCGTGGGAGTCGCGGTTACGAACACGCACCGGCGAAGCGTCGCGTGGCTGCCGGTTCAGCTCGAACTGGGCATCCAGGCGCTCTTCTTCGGATTTGGTCTGGTCTTTAATGATTGCCTTGAGTTCAGCGCGACGCTCCGCATAGCGGGCAACGATTTGCTTGCGCTGCTCATTCTTGGCGATCTTTGACTGTTTAGCCATTTCTATCGCTCCTCGCGGAATTCGACGTGCTTACGGGCAATCGGATCGTACTTCTTCAAGCTGATGCGATCCGGGTTGTTGCGCTTGTTCTTGCGGGTCACGTAGGTGTAGCCAGTGCCAGCAGTAGATTTCAGCTTGGTGATTGGGCGAATGTCATTACGGGCCATCGTTATACCTTCTCTCCCCGAGCGCGAATCTTCGCGACAACGGATTCAATGCCATCGCGGTCGATGATCTTGATTCCTTTGGTGGACACGGTCAACGTGATGGTCCGGCCTTCAGAAGGCAGGAAGTAACGCCGACGCTGGACGTTGGGGTTCCAACGACGCGACGTGCGGCGGTGCGAGTGCGAGACTTGCTTGCCAAATTCTGGCTTGCGTCCCGTTACCTGGCAAATAGCCGACATGGGTAATCTTTCTCCTAGCCGCCCACATCGTGACTGATTGCTGCAGTACCAACTAGGCCCTCGAAATGTGAGGGTGTGAGGGTTGAAGGCCTAGGCGCTGCGTATGACCAGTTGACGGGGCGTTTGCGAACATTTCGACAACAGCAATCAAAAACGTTACACCTTGTTTCAGGAAAAACCAAGTGTAAAGAGTTATTTTCCAAATCAGTCACATGGCTGTAAGATATCTGGAGTTGTCCGTAATCGAACCCAACCTGGGTGCGATCTTCCCCGTGGGCTGTTGCTTGTTGAGAGTTAAGTGGCGTTCATGGTGGGAGAACCGGCCCAGTTACAAACCTTAGGGAATCGAGAGATGAAAAAAGATATTCACCCGGATTACCACCCAGTGGTCTTCCAGGATGCCGGTACCGGCACTCAGTTTCTGACCCAGTCCACCGCGACTTCCGATCGCACCACTGAATATGAAGGCAAAGAGTACCCACTGATCGTTGTGGATGTTACGTCTGAGTCCCACCCATTCTGGACCGGTGCGCAGCGTGTCATGGACACCGCAGGTCGTGTGGAGCGTTTCCAGAACCGTTTTGGCGCTATGGCTCGCCGTCGCAAGAAGAACTCATAAAGGAGGGTAGAAGAACATGGCAGTTCCTAAGTTCAAGAAGTCCCGTGCGAACACCCGCATGCGTCGTTCACAGTGGAAGGCTGACAATGTCGCCCTCCAGGAAGTCAAGATTGACGGCCAGACCGTGCGTATCCCACGTCGTTTGGTGAAGGCTGCACAGCTCGGTCTCGTTGACGTTGAAGAATTCTAAATAACAAGAATTCATCACAGCTCAGTTAGCTAGCACGACTGCTAACAGGCAGATTTTAAATCCCCAGCCCTGTTTCCTGATTGCTCAGGACAGACGCTGGGGTTTTTGTATGCAGTGGTTTTTGTATGCAGTAGTCTGGCACGCACCTTGGAAGCGATTGCTAGAGTGGTAAAGAAAAATAATGCATAAAGCTAATTATTAAATAGCCAGCAGAGTATCAAAACCAGCTACACAGCAAGCAGACAGTCAGGTCTTTCATAATGTCATCTATGAACGAGAACGGATCCTACGGTCGCCACGGTCAGCCTGGCAACGGTCAGCCATCTTCCCAGCCGCCATCCCCAAATCAATCGCCTTACCAGTCTTGGAATGAACCGCACCGGCAGGATGTCTCGTCGGCATCGAACCCACCGACTCAGGATTTTGGAGAGCGACCGACTGCCCAGCAGCCTTCCGTGCAAGACGTCAACGAACAGTGGCTATCGCAGGCTGGACAGTCCGAATCTGCTGCTCATTCCGCGGCTCCGGTACATGAAGTACCCGTCCAAGTGAAGAAACAAAAGCGTAGCCTCGGGCTGGTTCCAGCACTTGCGCTCATGCTCGCAGGCTCTGTGACCACCGGGGTTATTACCGGAGTTGTGGTTTCTTCCGGGGCCGATAGCTCGCAGCATCCTGCCACCACTGTGAGTGATAATTTGAACCATCCGGTATCGAATAATCAACAGCCTCCCGCTGAAGGGTCCGTGGAACAGGTGGCTGACAAAGTGGTCCCAACCGTCGTGTCCATTCGGGTCGCTAACCAACGCCAGGTAGCCGATGGTTCAGGCTCAATTATTTCTTCGGATGGTTACGTGTTGACAAACCATCACGTCGTCGCAAACGGTGAGAACGGGCAAATTCAAGTCACTACGAGCGATGGAACCCGCCACCCGGCTGATTTCGTTGCTTCCGATCCAGCTACCGATATCGCTGTGATCAAGATTCGCGATGTCTCGGACTTGCCGACGATCGGCTTTGGCAATTCCGATGATGTCCGTGTTGGGCAGCAAATCGTCGCCATCGGTTCTCCGCTCGGTCTGAGCTCGACTGTCACTTCGGGTATCGTATCGGCAGTCGATCGACCTGTTCGTGCATCGCAGCAAGGTGGCGAATCTTCATTGATCGATGGCATTCAAACCGATGCCGCGATTAACCCAGGCAACTCCGGTGGACCGCTCGTCGATATGCGCGGCACCCTCGGGGGGATG
>NZ_JAPJNQ010000023.1:3454-27371 GCF_030826625.1 Corynebacterium sp.
GCTTCATTGAGCGCGCCGAACGATCAAGCTGGTTCGATTGGACTTGGCTTTGCTATCCCATCGAATTTCGTGATGCGTGTTGCGCAACAGCTGATCGAGACCGGTGAAGCTCGGCATCCGTTGCTCGGCGTACAGGTTGATGCCCGTAACCCCGTCAATGGTGCGTTGATCGTTTCTGTCGAATCGGGTACTCCGGCGGAGGCGGCTGGTTTGCGGGCGGGTGATATTGTTACCCGCCTGAATGATCGGCAAGTCGATGACTCAGACACGCTGATCGCGGCGACTCGTTCGCATGAATTTGGTGAGACCATAACTTTGGAAGTGGTCTCAGAAGGGTCACAAGATCCGAAACAGGTAGAGCTAACGCTGTCGAACTAGTAAGTTACTAAGAAGTAGTTTTCGTTCACAGTCACTCGATAAACACCTGGAGTTTAGATGTCAGAGAAGCCTGATTTGCGTGCCACCAGCACCACCCGGCCATCACTTCTGGATTTGGATGATCCAGATGCAGAGTTCTTTTTGGCTGCAGAAAAAGAGGGTGATCTTCCTGCTTATCGACGTGCGCTGGTAGTCATCGTTACTGACCGGGATCCAGAGAGCTGGGAAGATACTGGGCGGTTGGTAACTGAATTGCTCGCTGAAGATGATTTCACTGTCGACGGCATCGTGATGGTGCGCAATGACCAATCGCAGATTCGTCAAGCAATTGAAACCGCTGTTATTGGTGGGGTTGATCTGGTGGTTTCGATTGGTGGTACCGGCGTTGGTGCGCGTGATTGCACACCCGAAGCAACCAGCAGTGTGGTGGATATGCGTGTTCCAGGTGTGGCGCAAGCACTGCGTTCATCTGGCCAAGCTTGTGGTGCCGTCGACGCTTGCACATCGCGTGGTATTTGTGGGATCTCGGGTTCAACGGTGGTCGTGAACTTGGCATCATCGCGTGCAGCTATCCGCGATGGGATGGCCACGTTGGGCACGTTGGTGCACCATCTCATTGATCAGTTGCAGAAGCATTCGTTGGATTCTTAAAACCGTCAGTGAGTCTAGTGATAGAGCGCGAAGGCCGAAGCTTTCGCAATCTTTCGCGTACGTGAGGATGCAACATTGAGTGGTCAGGATGATGACGGATTAGCCGCCGGTGGTGATAACCAGCCGTCGCATCGCTCCCCGCGAGCAGGGAGGCGTCGTCGGGCGGTTCGAGCCTCTGATTCTGCGAATTACGATCGGGGAGCTGATCGTTGGGACAAGCAGCAGTCAGCGTGGCAAGTTTTCTCGGCCAACAAGCGGGTAGACCCTGCTGATCCCCACACTGGCTTCGACGATGATTTTTGGCGGGAGCAACGCCCGCCGCACAGCGTTTATTAGAGCTGGCTTTGGTCAACAATGATGTAGCTTAGAACGAAGCTTTTCCAGGGGTCTAAAGCTGTGAGAATTTTGTTCAGCTTGACGACGAATCTGTGGGTTTCGGGTGCTCGGAGACGGTTTGGCGCTGTTCCTTGAGCAGATCGCGGATTTCTGCCAACAATTCGTCGGTAGCCGGTTGGGGTTCTTTGTCTTCGTCTGCGCCCTCCGCGCTGATGCCCAAGCTGCGCTTGCGGGCTTGTTCTAGCTTGTTGATCGGGGTAATGATGATGAAATAGACGATCGCGGCGACGATGAGGAAATTAATCACGGCGGTGATGACAGCCCCGAAGTCCAGGAACGTCGCATCGTTATCTGGGTTTAAGTGAAAGCCCAAACCTGACACGTCTGCGCTACCAAAGGAAGCGATCAGTGGGTTAATAATGTGATCTGAAATTGCAGTGACGATGGCAGTAAAAGCTGCGCCGATGATGACTGCTGTGGACAGCTCAATGACGTTGCCACGCATGATGAAATCTTTAAAACCTTGCAACACGAATGCACACTTTAGCGCAAGAAATAAAATCTAGTTTATGTCTCACTTTTTCCGGTGGCTCGCTCGCCGGTGAGCACGACGGTCAGCGGAGTAGTCAAGGAAGCTACAGCAACACGTTGCGCGGCGCTGCTCGGTAAAGCCAACATCACCGTAGCCCGATTACCTGCAGAAGTGGCTTCCCGAGCCATGATTACGCGTGCACCCTCCGCGATCACGGTGGAATCCGGGGCGGGAGCGACGTCAGCAGAATCGGGGGTATGGGGTTCGTCGTCATTGCCCTCGGAAATTACGCTAACGGTATCGCCGTGATTCAGAAGCGGAATGATCTCGGGATCAGCTAAAGAAATCGGCACCATATGTGCTGCTTCGAGTTGTTCGCTGCTGTGATCGCCTGCTGCTTCAGCAGCGTTGTCGCTATGGACTAGAGCAGCTGTCAGCTCGGAGCTGATAAATCGCGATGGCGTGACCACCTCGCCTGGTTCAGCTGCTGAGACTGCCACCGTTCCCATGACATCTTCTGGTGCAGCAAAAGCACCCGCCGGAGTGAATTCTGCGGGTTGTTCGCGCAATCCCACATCATCAATGGTGATCATGCTTCCTGCTGCCACCGGGCGTAAGAACACGACCACTTCAGGGTCGCTCGTACGGCTTTGTACAGCTAATATGGCGGCGGCGCACACCAGGACGCCGGCGAGCCCGCGTCGAAGGAGCACCGTGCGACGGTGGCCAGGAGTACGCAATCGCTCGATGTATCCGGATATCCCTGTAGCAGCGTTTGTTTTCTGGGGATGAGCCCGTTGGTGTTGCTGCACGGGGCGCGAGGAGCTACGCGTTAATTTCTGCATGCGTGATTAGACTGCAGACGTGCGATTAAGGTTCCTTATTCCGTATTCCGTAACGACCTTGTCCATGCTGCAGTCGTGGTGATCGTGTGGTACCTGCGAGAAGATCTCTGCTGCGAACACTACGCCGAGCAGCTCTGGCATCGTCGTGGGCGCGGAAGGATTGGCACCGGTCACCTGTCTGCGTGCTGCAGCGAGAGCGCGGTCATAAAAACCAGCGCCCTTGCCCAAACGGAAACCATTGTGATCAATTGCAAGAGCTGGAACCACCACGAGATCCAGGTTGGGCAAGCATTGTTTGCTGGGGATGCCATCGGCAATCGGTTCGGCGACCGGTAGTCGCGGGTTGGGGACATGCAAAGAGTCTGGGCCGTCGTAAAGCGCCCAATTGAGTTGAAACCCCGGACGACAGATGGGTAACCAGAGCTCATCGGTGATTTCGGCAAGAGCTTCGAGAAGTACCTCGGCGCCGGGTTCGTCGGCAAGCGGAACATATGCTGCAATCCGCAATGACTGCTTATTGCTGCGTTGTGCGTGCACATAATTGGTGATGTGCGTCGACAACTGCGTATTTTTCGAACGCCAGCTAGTGGGATCTTGACCTGCGCGCAAGCGGGATTGGTGGATACACGCCCGCAGGTCGGCTTTTGCATTCGCGAGGGCAGAGCTACTCATAGCAACCAGATTAGTTCTTGTTAGGGAGAGTTCGTGTGAGCCATACGATTGCTGGGACAACACGTCACCAATAATTATCGCTAATGGTTACGGAAAGCCGTGGACAATTGGAACTTGCAAACAGGTAGTCTTTTGGGCATGTCTCAAGATTCTTCCGGACTCACACAAGACTCGTCACACGCGAAAAACGCTGCGGCCAGCGATGTCACAGGCACTGTTAAAACAGTCGTTGTTCCCGCAGCAGGTTTGGGGACCAGGTTTTTGCCGACGACGAAGACCGTGCCGAAAGAACTCCTACCGGTCGTGGATACGCCAGGTATTGAGATCATCGCCGAAGAAGCCGCTGAGTGTGGTGCGCAACGCTTGGCGGTAGTTACGGCTCCGAACAAGCAAGAGATCATGCGACATTTCGATAGCTTTCCGGAACTTACCCAGACGCTGCATGCGCGCGGTAAAGATGACCAAGCGCGCAAAGTGGAACGTGCTGGGCAGCTTATTCAACCGGTCGCAGTGGAACAGGACAAGCCCTTGGGGCTGGGACATGCAGTCGGTTTGGCCGAAGAACTCTTGAGCGATAGCGAAGACGCATTTGCCGTCATGCTTCCCGATGACCTCGTGCTGCCGATGGGCGTGATGGAAGAAATGGCGCGGGTACGTGCGCAGCTCGGTGGATCTGTGTTGTGTGCCTTTGAGGTTGCACCGGAAGAAACCGTTAACTACGGCGTGTTCGATGTCGCTCCTGCTAGCGAAGTTGCTGGACTACCTTCTGCGCGCGTGCACAAGGTCAAGGGCATGGTGGAAAAACCCGATGCCGGTCAGGCGCCATCAACTCTAGTGGCGGCCGGACGTTACCTGCTTGATCGGGAAATTTTTTCTGCTCTGGCACGCATCACCCCAGGAAAAGGTGGGGAGTTACAGCTAACCGATGCAATCGAGTTGTTGATTCAAGAAGGCCATCCGGTGCATGTGGTCGTCCACCAAGGTACTCGGCATGATCTTGGAAACCCAGGTGGTTTTATTCCAGCGAATGTTGATTTTGGCCTGCATGATGAGAAATACGGGCCAGCGCTGTATCGGTCCCTGAAAAAACTGCTTTCTGCTTACGAAGCAGAGCAAGGAATAGGCTAAGCCCAGGAAGGTAGATCATAGATGCGTTCGGTCGAAGAACAGCTTGCGCTGATTACCGATGCTGCCATGACCCCGGAACCGGTGCGCATCGCGATCACCGATGCCTTGGGGCTGATGTGTGCTGAGGAAGTTCAAGCCACCCAACCGCTGCCGGGCTTTCCACAGGCGGCAATCGATGGTTATGCTGTGCGAGCAGTGGATATCGGAGGCGAGCGCGCTTTACGTCCTAGCCAACCACGGGTGAATAAGTACGGTGAGGCGGCAGGAGCTTCGCAGACAGATCCGGCGGCCGATCATACGGCAGCACACGGTGGTGAAAGTCCACTTCCGCCAACCCCACCAGCTGCAGAGAAATCGCTTCCTGTCGTTGGCGAAGTTCCCGCAGGCTCGCGCCAACCCCTGCGCCTGCAGCCAAAACAGGTGGTGCGGGTGCATACCGGGGCACCATTGCCGACGTTATCTGATGCAGTTCTGCCACTGGAATGGACCGATCGCGGACGCAAGCGCATGACTCCACACCGCGCAGTGCGCTCGGGTGATTTCGTGCGACGGGTTGGCGATGACATTCAGCCTGGCGATGTTGCTGTCGCCTCCGGCGCGATCTTAGGGCCAGCACAAATCGGTTTGTTGGCCGCAGTGGGGCGCGAAAAAGTGTTGGCGTACCCTCGTCCCCGGGTGTCCATCATCTCTTTCGGGCGAGAGCTTGTCGACGTTGACCGTGACCCCGGCTTGGGGCAGGTCTTCGACGTGAATTCCTATTCTTTGGCGGCCGCAGCGAAAGACGCTGGTGCCGATGTAAACCGGGTGGGGATCGCAGAAGGCGAGCCGCGTCGGGTGAAAGAAATGCTCCAGTCACAGATCATGCGCAGCGAAATAATCGTTATCTCCGGTGCCGTTGGTGGTTCTGGTGCACAAATGATGCGTGAAGTGTTGGAGGATCTTGGCGATATCGATACGAGCCGGGTAGCGATGCATCCGGGCTCGGTACAAGGGTTTGGGCTGATCGGGGAACAGCGAGTTCCGGTGTTCCTGCTGCCGTCAAACCCGGTGTCGTCACTGGTCATTTTCGAAGTATTCGTGCGACCGTTGATTCGCTTGTCTCTGGGGAAGGGGAGTGCGTATCGACGACTGGTGCGCGCCCGCTCTATTAATCATTTGGTCTCGCGCCCGGGCCGCCAGGGGTTCATTCGGGCGCGACTGATGCGGGATGCGCAGACCAGTGATTATTTGGTTGAGGGCTTGGGAGGTGCAACCGGTGCGCCAGCGCATTTGCTTGCCGGTCTATCTCAGGCGAACGCCATGATTCGTATCCCAGAGGATGTCGCTGAGGTTCGTCCAGGTGACGTCGTTGACGTGATGTTTTTGACGCAGCGGGCATAATTCGGCAACGCCTCATGCTTGATCCCTTTGGTTTATCGTCCCGGCGTCTTCGCAAACCTGCCGTCGGTAAACCCCATCCCATCCATCCGGGATGGCCGGAAAACACACCCGAAGTTACGACTGCTACTGGGCTACGGGTTCGGTTGCGTCCATTACGGCGTGGTGATGGCCTAGCTTGGCGCGAGCAACGGCTGGTTGATGAAGCATGGTTAAGCCCAGTTGAGCCGACTGCTACGGCTGGATGGGAAGCCGCACACACCAAAGTCGCGTGGAACGAGCATCTCCATATGCTCAATGCCCAAGCTAAAGCGGGTGAGATCATCCCGTTTGCCATTGAAGTCGAAGGAGAATTTGCCGGGCAACTGACCCTCGGTGGAATTCAGCATGGCAGCACCGCAAGCTGTTGGGTGGGATACTGGGTTGCCTCGCCGGTTATGGGCCAAGGCGTAGCGATCGCAGCGGTGGCTCTTGGGATGGATCATGCATTCACGCGAGTCGGCTTACACCGCATTTCTGCGAGCTATTTGCCGGATAATCCCGCGAGTGGCCAGGTTTTGCTCGCTAATGGCTTCCGTCGCGAGGGCTTATTGCGAGGGTTTTTGCACGTTGCTGGTGCGTGGCGGGATCACTATCAAGTCAGTGTGCTGGTCGACGATTTTGCTGAATCGGCCGTAGCACGACTGCGGGCATCGGGTCGACTGCGCTGAATTCGTGACAGTGAGAAGCACAAAAATCTGTGAGTTTTCTGAGTTCGTCGCACACGCGGCGTGCCTGGCAGGCAAGTCACATAATTCCCATTAGTCTAAAGCGATAACTAGCGCCTAGTTGCTTACTTCGGAAGGTGGCAATTTCCTCATGTCAACAACCCTGATCATCGTTTTGATCATCGTCGTCTGGCTCGTTGTGCTTGCGCCGTTGATCTTCCGCGGGCAAAAGCCGATCCGTCATTCTGGCGATGGCTTTAATGACACCCGTGTGGTCTTTTCGGGTGGCAACGACGTGTTGAAGGTACCGCCACGCCCGCGGATGGCGAATGCGCGCGTCAGCTCGGAAGCAGACACCGACCAATCCTCTGACTATGAGCTTGTCGACGCTGAAGAATACGAGATTATCGATGAGCCGTGGCACAAGCGTGAGCAAGATCAAGCTGCTGGCAAGGATACAGCTGAGGACTCTACCGATTACGACGATTCGGACGATCTTGCCGCCGCTTCCGATCGTGCTGTAGCAGATTCTGAGATCATCGATGGCGAAGTCATTGCTGATGATGGGGTAACAGGCCAGGACCCTGCTGGGGAAGCCACAACCGTGCGTGCAGATATCGATGGAGATGAAGCTGCAACCGTCGATGATCAGCAGGCAACGCCTGCTACTGCTATTGCTGACGTTGCTGAGGAGGACCAGCGATCGCGTCGCCGCGTGTTCGTCACTGATCTCGCACCGGAGGAGATGTACGGCCATGATGAGACCTATACCTCGCCCGTGGACTTGCTGTATCCGGGAGTCACGGATGCTGATGCCGTTATTACACGGAGCGCTTCGGAGCCGGAAGAGCTGGTGAACACCTCCGCGCACGAGGAGACTTCTACTGCAGAATCTGCAGAGGATGTTGATGCGGGCGCAACCGTGATTGATCAGGAAGCAGACGCAGCTGAAACAGGCGAGCGGGTAAGCACCCGAGGTAGTTTCGGCATAGGTGCATACCGGGAAGCTGAACTGACTCTCACCGAAGAAGAACTAGCTTTCGCTGCACGACGCTCGGCACGCGGTGGCTGGAATCCAGAGGCAGAACGTCAATTGCAAGCCCAGCGCACCAAACGCCGTCGCACGACCTTGCTGATGCTGACTGCAGCCGTCATCATCACGCTTGCGATTGCCATCCCAGCAGGCGGCTGGTTCTGGGCACTGCCAGCAGGCGCTGTGTTGTTGACGGTATGTTATTTACTTGCCTTGCGTGGCCAGGTGCAACAAGAGCAGCAATTACGGGCTCGCCGAATTCAACAATTGCGTCGCGCTCGTATGGGTGTGCGCAACCGGGACGACGATGATCGCCGTCCAACGGCCAACCAAAATCTGCGTCGCCCGGGTGCTAGGGTCTTGGAGATTGACGATGAAAGCCCAGATTTTTCTGAGCTGCGCACCATTGACTACCAGCAGGCTGACAACCAGCAGTTCGATTATTCGACTCGTACCCTGCACAGGCCACAACAGGCCAGTCGCGAAACCACACTGCGACCGGTGGGGCGTGATGGCTCCTTGGAAGAAGGCCGTGTTATTCGACCACGTGGCCGCCGGGTTGTTTAAGCCGGAGAGCATTTAACCACAGTCACAGCCGAGCATAAGTCACCACATTTATGCTTCTGTGGCTGTGCCAGTTTTTATGGTTGTGTCAGTTTCTGTGGTTGTTCCAGTTTTTGTGGTTGTGCCAACGCCGTTTTCGTGTGCAGCATCCCCAGATTGCTGTACCGGGTGGCCAGGAGCGATGATGTAATTCGTGAGGCCGATGGCTTCAAACAAAGCATGCATGGACGTTGGCCCGACAAAGCTGAATCCTTTCTTTTTTAATTCTTTCGCGAGTGCATGGGAATGCGTTGACTGCGTGGGAATTTCGGACAGATGCGCATAGGATTCCGGCTCCGTGTGGTCCTCGGTAGCAGCTATCGGTGCGAAGGCCGTGATCAATTCTTCCAAGCCGCCGGGATAGTCTGGATCATCGCGTAAAGCGATACAAGCACGTGCATTTTTGATCACAGCGCGAATCTTGCGCTCGTTGCGGATCATGCCCTCGGTGGCCAGAATTTGTGCCACATCAGTTTCTTTGTACGCGGCTACGGCATCGGGAATAAAGCTTGCAAACGCTTTCCGCAGTGCATTTCTGCGACGTAAAACTAGTTCCCACGACAATCCCGCTTGGAAGCTTTCCAAACACAGACGCTCGAAATGGGCTTGCTCTCCCGTGATACGTTGACCCCATTCGGTGTCGTAATAGTCGCGTAGCAGCGTATTGGCGCAGGCCCAGGGCGGACGGGCGGTACCTGTGTCGTCGACAAGATAGCCGTTGCTCAGCAACGTGTATTCCTCGGCCGCTTTTTCTGGCATGGTTTTCTCCTTATTCATCGTGTCTTAGCTTTGCAGTGTGTAGTAAGAGTTCTGTTGTATTTAGACCACACTAATGGCGTGTTCGGTTCCCACCGAGGTTGCGGGGTAGTCTAGGAACATGCATAAGCCCGCTATTCGTGATGCCATGTTGCTGTTCGTACGCCTCGTCGTTGGCATCATTTGCATTATTCGCGGGCTGGATAAGCTCTTTTTCCGTGGCATGGACGAAATCATTGGTTCTTATTCTGCGCAGGCCGTACCCGCCCCCGCGGTGTTGGCATGGGTTGTAATGTTGCTGGAGATTTTCCTCGGTGCAGCCCTAGTTGTGGGGCTTTTGACGACGTTTGTTGCTGGGGTATTGTTTGTCGCTTCAGCCGTGCTGCAGTATTTCCTCGGCGGGGTCGAGTTTTTGGGTGAACAACCCAGTTATGAGCCCATGTTGATGTTTTTCACGTTGTTGCTGGTGATCGTTGTTTTCGGTGCCGGACGGGCTAGTGTGGATGGGGTGTTGACTCGTGCCGAATCATGATGAGATCCAAACGGCGCTTTCGGCTCGCATCGATGGCGAACCTACTGGTATTTCCGACGATATTCTCGATGCTCATCTATCGCGATGCGAAGAATGCCAACGGTTCCAGGCTCGTGCACTAGCGCTGACGCGCAGCATGAACCACAGCCGCCAAGAAGCAGATGACAACCTTGCACCGCCGCATCATCTCACCGAAAATATTTTGGCTGGAGTTGAGCCAACCTGGCGGCGATCTGCTCGCAAAGCTGCATTGAACACGATTATCGCGCGCCTGGTGCTGCTGTTTTGCGGTATCGGTTTCGGAATCTGGGCCGTGGTGTTGGTGGTGGCTTCCGGTGGGCTGATCCCACAGTCACTGGACGTGCAAGGCGAAGCGGTGTTGGATCCTGCGGCGGATCCAGAATTGGCCACAGCGCTCATGGAAGGCGCGGCGTTGCGTGCTGGAGTGTCTTTGGGGTTGATTGCGGCCGCGTGGCGTCCTTACTGGGCGGCCGGCGTGATGCCTGTGGTTGGTGCGATGGGCATGTTCTTAACCGGTTTCACTGTCCGCGATGTGGTTCTGGGAGTCGCAAGCGCACAGCAAATATTGCTCATCTTTATGTTGATCTGTAGCGCGATTGCAACCACCTGGTTGTGGGTGCGTTACCGCTACGTACAGCACCACTATGTCCAGCTTGGCAACCACATCATCGAGTGATACCAGCCGTTGGAAATCGGAAGACCATAAAGGATCGGCGAGAAATAAACAAACATGCCGATTACCGTCGCGAGGTAGATGATGACAGCGAAACTGCCGGTAGTGAGCTCGCGGCCAGTTAGTTGCAGCAACCAACGCCAGCGAATATATCTGCCGTGGTGAGCCGCTTGGCCCAGAATCATCGCGAAGATCACCAGGATGAACGGGATGAAAGCCGCGGCGTAGAAAAAATACATTTGCCGGTCATACGCGGCTAGCCACGGCAGGAATCCGGCTGCGAAACCGACTAGAGGCCAGGCAAAGATGCGTTCGCGACGGATAACGAATGACCAGAGAGCCCACACGATTCCAGGCACGATCAGCCACCAAATTGCTGGAGTGCCAAACAAAAACAGCATTTGCCGGCAGCCTCCTTGCGTACCCACAAGTGGACAGTCGAGTTCTGTGTTTGAGTAATACAAAATTGGGCGTGCAGCGGCCAGCCATGCCCATGGTTTCGAATCCCAGGGGTGAGAATGCCCTCCCGAGCTGGTCAATGACGCATGGAATTCGAGTACGGAATGGTGGTAGTAGAACCAGCTTGCGATGGTATCTGGCAGCGTATGCAGCCAGGAATCTTCATCGATGGTGCCGTCGACTGCAGCATGTCGGTAAACTGCGGTTTCGCTGGCAAACCATGCTCGCCAACTCCAGATATAAACCGCGACTGGAACAACAACCAGTGAAGCGAGCGCTGAGGGAATATCGCGCACCCATAGAGATGAAAACGGCCGGGCGATACCGTAGCGGCGACGGATTATTAGGTCACCGCAGACGCAGAAAAGCCCGAAAAATAAGATGTAATACAGCCCAGACCACTTGATTGCCAGTGCACCGCCGAGCATGAGCCCAGCACCGAAGCGCCACCAGCGCACCCCGAATCGCGGGCCGAAGGCGGAATGCCATGCCGCCGGCCCGTTGCCGTCGGCAAGCGCTTCCCAGGCGTTATGCATACGCGCGCGCATCTCGCGGTGGTCCCGGGCCAGCATCCAGGTGGCTGCGACGATGAAAAACACCTGGAAGATATCCAGCATCCCGAACCGAGAACTGACCAACAGTACACCGTCAAACGTTGCCAAAATCCCGGCGAAGGCTCCAATTTTCCATGACTGGGTGAGCTCGCGCGCTAATAACATGGTCATGATGACAACGGCAGTACCGAATGCTGCTGTCATAGCTCGCCAACCCCACGGCGAATAACCAAAAACGAATTCGGCAAGGGCAATGATTTGCTTTGCCAGTGGGGGATGAACCACTAAGCCATAACCGGGGTTTGATTCGATGCCGCCGATCAACGGATGGTCCCAAGTGCGCACAATGTCCCAGGCCTGGGGGACGTAATGCTTTTCGTCGAAAATCGGGGTCCCGGACGATACCGGGTGCGCCAAGCCGATGAACCGCGTGATCGCTGCCAAGACACCAATAAGCAGCAGCGAATAGCCATCGCGCCGGTCTAAAGGAATGCGGGTGCGTTGTGATTCCGGAAACGGGCGCAGCCGACGGGCATGTGCGAATGTTTGGGTGGGGCGCTGAGCAACGGCAGTCACTCGAATTAGTTTAGGCCAAGCAGAAACTGCTGTGCCATTCTGGAAGAGTGATACGCCGACCTCAAGAACTCACCGAAAATGCAACTGCAGAAGACGCAGTCGCAGGAAACACAACAGCAGGAAGCACGACAGCAGGAAACACCGCCGCAGAATGCGCGCTTCCAAAAAGTAGTGCACAGCAATTGCCGCAAGGGATTATCGTTGCGGCGACCCCGCTGGGCAATCTTGGCGACGCATCTCCGCGGTTGGTGATGGCATTGCAACAGGCACATGTGATCGCGGCAGAAGATACTCGGAGACTGCGCAATTTGGCCAACGCGCTGGGGGTGGAGTTGCGGGCGAAAGTGATCTCGAATTTTGATCACAATGAGGCAGGGCGTGTCGAAGAATTATTGCGCGCCGCTCGTAATTCAAGCGTGCTCGTCGTCAGTGATGCAGGTATGCCGGTGGTTTCAGATCCCGGGCATAATATCGTCGCTGCCGCCCATGACGCAGGAATTTCGGTTACGGCTATACCCGGACCATCGGCGGTGCCCACCGCGTTGGCGCTGAGCGGGCTGCAGGTCGGGAAATTTATCTTTGATAGCTTCGCCCCTCGGAAAGACGGAGCTCGTCGGAGTTGGTTGGAATCTTTCCGCAGCGAGCGTAGGGCAGTGTGCTTCTTCGAATCTCCGCATCGGCTGGCGGATACGCTGCACCTGGCTGCGGAGATTTTAGGGCCGGAGCGCCGCGGAGCTGTGTGCCGTGAGTTGACCAAACTTTATGAAGAAGTGCGGCGAGCTCCGTTAGGAGAATTGGCTGACTGGGCTGAACAAGGGGTAAAAGGCGAGATCACTGTGGTGATTGAGGGTGGGGAGCAAGCAGAAGTTAGCCTCGAGGATGCTCTCGCACGTGTTCAACAGCTTGTCGACGGCGGCATGCGCCTGAAGGCCGCCTGTAAACAGGTAGGGGTGAGGACTTTGCAGTCGAACCGGGAGCTTTACGACGCTTATTTGCGTGCTCGTGACGGTGAATAATGGGCACGGAAATAGCCCGATGGATAACCGGTGGATAAATCCAGCGGTTGGATAAATACCCTTATGAGGTGATTAATCTCATAGACTGTTGTGAAATGCAGCTTTCTCATAACGTGGCGGTGAAATTTAGACATAATGCCTGGCACTTCCTGTTGCCTCGCCGATGCGAGACGCCCAGCTGGACAAACCTTGCTTTGACAGGAATTTTTCAGGTTCTCCAAACTTGATTGCCTGGAGGTTTTCATCCACTCTGTAGGTTATGTCTAAACCTGAATCACAAGGCGCATCCGGCGCTGATAAAGATCAAGTTTCGGATGAGCCGCAGCTTGGTACGGACGCAAACCTAGTCCGTGAAGATCTCAACGAGCTATCTGCTACTAAGCAGATAGCTTATATGTTGGAACACGAAGATGAAGTCGCTGTCAGCAAAGTCGACGATTCGGTGGAGCTTGCCTCTGAAACCGGCGATACCTCAATCGACTGGGGCGTCGTGCTGCCAGCCGGAATTTTGGTATTGGCTACCGTTATCTGGGGGCTGGCATTTACTGAATCATTTAATGATTTTGCTAGCACCGCTTTTGGCTGGATTATCGATAACTTCGGCTGGGCGTTTATGCTGTTTACCACCGTCTTCGTGGTATTCGTTGTCACCATTGCTGCGTCGAAGTTCGGCGCAATTAAATTAGGTTCGATCAATGAAGAACCAGAATTTAATACCATTTCGTGGATTGCGATGATGTTTGCCGCCGGTATGGGCATTGGTTTGATGTTTTTCGGCGCCGCGGAACCAACCTTCTTCTACACCGATGGCGTGCCGGGTATTGACAATGACCCAGTCGGTGGTGCGATGTCACAGGCGATGTTCCACTGGACGTTGCACCCATGGGCCATTTATTCAATCGTCGGCTTGGCCATTGCTTATTCCACGTTCCGCGTGGGCCGTAAACAGTTGTTGTCCTCTGCATTCGTCCCGCTGATCGGCGAGAAGGCGGCTGCAGGTGCAGTCGGTCGCTTCATCGATATTCTGTCCATCTTTGCCACCGTGTTCGGTACTGCATGTTCGCTGGGTCTGGGCGCACTGCAGATTCAGGCAGGCCTGGCAGCATCAGGCATTATTGACGATCCCTCAATGGCCGTCGTCGTCGGCATCGTGTTGGTATTGACTTTGGCCTTTATTCTTTCGGCGCTGTCGGGCGTCGGCAAGGGTATTCAGTATCTGTCGAATGCCAACTTGATTATGGCCGCGGTTTTGGCAATTTTCGTATTTATCGTCGGCCCGACCGTCGTTCAGTTGAACTTGATCCCTGGTTCGCTAGGTTCCTACCTGCAGAACTTCTTGATGATGGCGGGACGCACCGCAGAAAACGGTGAAGCAGCCGCGGACTTTAGCTCGGCGTGGACCATTTTCTACTGGGCATGGTGGGTTTCTTGGTCACCATTCGTCGGTATGTTCTTGGCCCGCATCTCTCGTGGCCGTTCCGTTCGGGAATTCTGCGTCGGCGTGTTGCTGATTCCATCCGGTGTTTCCACGGTCTGGTTTGCCATCTTCGGCGGTACCGCAATCGATTTGGAACGCAAGGATGAAGGCGTAGTCTACGGCGACGGGACTACCGAAAACATGCTGTTTAATATGTTTGACCAATTGCCGCTTGGTGCAATTGCCTCCATCGTCGCGATGGTATTGCTGGCGACGTTCTTCATTACCTCGGCTGACTCTGCCTCGACGGTGATGGGATCGATGTCGCAGCGTGGGCGCATGGTTGCCACCCCATGGCTTTCTGCAACCTGGGGTGTTTTGACCGCTGCGGTTGGCCTGACCATGCTGCTCGGTGGTGGTGAAGATGCACTGGATTCATTGCAATCTGTCACCATTGTTGCCGCCTCACCATTTTTGGTCATCATTATTGGCTTGATGTTCAGCCTGGTTAAAGACCTGCAAAATGATGTCATTTATGTCGAGCAGAAAGAACAGCAAGCCTTCGCCCGCAAGCTGGCGCGTGAACGCCGCCTGACCCGTGAAGCACACGAGAAGGCTGAACTGAAGCAGCGTCGCGCAGAGCGGTTGGATAGCTGGAAACCAGAATCGATGCGGAAAAAGAACTAGCGGCAAGATAATGGCAACCGAAGACCATTATTGAAAACTGCCAGCCACGAAGCGGTAGCGATGCCACTTGTGGTTTTGCTGCCGATCCTGTGAATTCATTGAACCCCGGTAACCATGTGGTGCCGGGGTTCAATTATGCTGGAGGACATGTCTGAAAATGTGCTTGTGAATGTTGCCTGGCCGTATGCCAACGGCCCCCGTCATATCGGACACGTCGCAGGATTTGGCGTTCCATCCGATGTATTCGCTCGCTTTCAGCGAATGCGTGGCAACAACGTCCTGATGGTCTCGGGTACCGATGAACACGGCACGCCGCTGTTGGTGCAGGCGGATAAAGAAGGCGTCTCTGTCCGCGATTTGGCGGATCGTTACAACCGGCAGATCGTGGAAGATCTGCGTGGGTTGGGCTTGTCTTATGACTGGTTTACCCGCACCGTGACTCGCACCCACTACGCGACGGTGCAGGAATTGTTCAAAGGCCTGTACAACAACGGCTACATGGTGAAAGAAACCACAATGGGGGCTGTGTCACCATCGACGGGCCGTACACTGCCGGATCGTTATATCGAGGGCACCTGCCCGATTTGTAACGCCGACGGTGCTCGGGGTGACCAGTGCGATAACTGCGGCAACCAATTGGATCCTGCCGACCTGATCGATCCGGTATCGAAAATCAACGGCGAGACCCCAGTATTCCGCGAAACCGAACACTTTTTGCTGGACTTGCCGGCGCTTGCCGACGCCTTGCGTGAATGGCTTTCCACTCGGGAAGGCTGGCGGCCGAATGTATTGAAGTTCTCGCAAAACCTGTTGGCCGATATGCGCCCGCGTGCGATGACCCGCGATATCGATTGGGGCGTTCCCGTACCGATCGAGGGCTGGGAAAACAATAACGCGAAAAAGCTGTACGTATGGTTCGATGCCGTGATCGGTTACTTGTCTGCTTCGCTCGAATGGGCACAGCGCACCGGTGACCCTGATGCGTGGAAGCAGTTCTGGCTGGACCCTGAAACCAAGTCTTATTATTTCCAGGGCAAAGACAACATCACTTTCCACTCGCAGATCTGGCCTGCGCAGCTGCTGGGCTATGCCGGCAAGGGTGCCAAGGGTGGCGGGGAACACCGTTATGGCGAGATAAACTTGCCGACGGAAATCGTTTCCTCGGAGTTTTTAACGATGTCTGGTTCCAAGTTCTCCTCGTCGAAGGGCTTGGTCATCTACGTCAAGGACTTCTTGGAGGAATTCGGCCCAGACCCGCTGCGATATTTCATTGCGGTGGCTGGTCCAGAAAATAACGACGCAGATTTCACCTGGGACGAATTCGTCCGCCGCATCAACAATGAGCTGGCGAATGGCTGGGGCAATCTGGTTAACCGCACGGTGTCGATGGCGCACAAAAACTTTGGTGAAGTGCCAGAACCTGGCGAGCTGACCGATAGCGATCGCCGCATCCTGGATTTGGCGAACAACGCATTCGACGTCGTCGGTGATGCCTTGTCTCGCTCCAAGTTCAAAGCTGGCATCACCCACGCTATGCACGTCGTCGGCGAGGCGAATGCCTATATCGCAGAAAACGAACCATGGAAGCTGGCGAAAGACGAATCCCAGCGCGAACGTTTGGCGACGGTTCTGTGGACAGCTCTGCAGGTTGTCTCTGACTGCAACGTGCTGCTCACGCCTTATCTGCCACACCTGGCGCAACGGGTTCATGAGACGTTGGGACGCGATGATGTCTGGGCAGCACAGCCAGAGATCGTGGAAGTTGTCGATGACTACGACGTCGAG
Organism: Corynebacterium sp.; assembly: GCF_030826625.1. Lineage (GTDB taxonomy): Bacteria > Actinomycetota > Actinomycetes > Mycobacteriales > Mycobacteriaceae > Corynebacterium. Next base: position 20,193 of record NZ_JAPJNQ010000023.1, read on the forward strand.
CTCGTCGGCGTGGGCGTGCCAGACAAGGGGCAGAAGTACCCAGCGATTACCGGCGATTATGACGCTCAGGCAGCGACCTGGAAACGCGTGGACGTTGCCCCAGGAACTGCTTTGGCTAAGCCGAAACCGCTGATTGCGAAACTGGACCCTGAACTTGGTGAGACCGGTCCATCCTGGGCGCCGGTGAATGACACAGAAGATTAGTTTTCACCATGGCTGCAGCAAATATGAATGCTGCAGCCATTACCGTTGAAGAAGGTGAATCCCACGAGTGTTAAGCAGAGAAAAACTCCTTTAATCGTCGCACCTTTGGCCTTCGCCGCTGTGATCTCTGCTGCGGCTAATTTGCGTGCGGGTATTTCTTCGCTCGGTGCCGTCCTGGAGCAGGTGACGGCTGCGTTTGCTGCCCCGGCATCGGTGGCCGGATTGTTGACCGCAATGCCTGGGTTCGCATTCGCCATCATGGGCTTGGCAGCAGTGCCGATTGCCCGCCGGTGTGGATTGTCAACCACATTGTTGGCGGGCATGGTCGCAATGTTTATTGGGTTGGCATTACGACCGCTGATCGGCGCACATCTTCCTGGCGGGATGGCCACGTTCATCGTCTTGACCGCGTTAGTGGTTGCCGGTATCGCGCTGTTGAATGTCTTATTACCAGCTTGGATTAAGCAGCACGCTCCGCGCCGCTCCGTGGTGTTGATGTCGTGCTATTCCGGGTTTTTGGGGCTTTCTGGGGCGATCGCCCCGTTGAGCGCACTGTGGTTTTCCGGAGCTCAAGCATGGCGCCCCGCATTGGGAACGTGGGCAGTGCTCGCAGCGATCCAACTCGTGGTGTGGGTCTTTGTTGTCGCCAAGGTCGGCATCGACAAGCCATCGAAGCCATCAAAGCCTTCGAAACCAGTGAAGCCCCAGCACCACCAACCCGTGGCACAAAGAAGTCAGGAGAGTGCGGGCAGCTGCGAGGGGCGAGACAGCGTAGAGCAAGCCTTGGAAAAGACTTCGCTGTGGCGCTCGCCGACGGCGGTGGCAATGATGGTGTTGTTCGGGCTGCAATCTTCGAATGCTTATGTGCAAATGGGCTGGTTGCCACAGATATTGATCGACCAGGGGGTTGCCCCGGGTCGGGCCGCGGTCGCATTGGCGGTGCTGGGCTGCGTCAACGTTATCGGGGGTGTGAGCATGCCGTTCGTAGTTGCTCGAATTCGTGATCTACGTCCATTGATCGTGGTCTTTGGTGTGCTCACCACCGGCGGTTATGTGGGAATCATTTTTGCTGGGGCCCTCTCCCCAGAGGTGTGGGCGATCGTGCTGGGCTTGGGCGGAATGTGTTTTCCGACGATCCTCGCACTGTTGGCAGAGCGCACGTGTACGCCAGAGGTGACGGCTCGTTTGTCTGGCTTTGTGCAACCTTATGGCTATTTGATGGCTGGCCTGCTGCCGTTGCTGATCGGCTTCGTTTACCAGGCGACCGGGCAGTGGTTATTGATACTGACTGCGATGGCGCTGACTGGTGTGGGTATGTCTGCGTTGGGCTATCGGGCCGGAAAGAAAGTCTTTATTGACGATGAGCTGGTGCAGGCTGCCCGGCCGGAGATAGCCGGATAATCGTTACACTGGGGCATTATGTCGAAAAAGAAGTCACGCCCACAACCGTTTCCTGCCCCCGAAATCACTGGCATTGTTGATGCCCATACTCACCTGACATCGTGCCGGGATGCCAGCGTGGAGACGCTGTTGGAACGCGCGATCAGCGGCGGTATTGGGGAAATCTGCACCGTCGGCGATGACTTAGTCGAAGCTGAACAAGCTCTGCGTGCGGCGCAAAAACACCCGAACTTGCATGCCGCATGTGCGATTCATCCGACAAAAGCTGATCAGCTGGACGACGATGCCAAAACTCGCTTGCAGGAAATGGCACGCGATGAGAACTGTGTCGCGATTGGTGAAACCGGCCTGGATACCTATTGGATTAGACATTCTCCGGCGACCACCGCGAGTTTGGAACAGCAGGAAGCCTCGTTGCGGTGGCATATACAGCTGGCTCGCGAGGTAGGCAAGACATTGATGATTCATAATCGGGAAGCTGATGCGGATCTGCTCCGCATTCTTGACGACGAACCGGCGCCACCGCAGGTGATGCTGCATTGTTTTTCTTCGCCGGTAGAGATGGCAAAAGAGGCAATTGAGCGTGGTTGGGTGCTCAGCTTCGCCGGCAACGTGACATTCAAGCGCAATGACGAGTTACGGCAAGCAGCTTCTTTGGTGCCGAAGGGGCAGTTATTGATTGAAACTGACGCTCCGTTTATGACCCCGGAGCCATTTCGTGGTGCACCCAACGAGCCGTCACTAGTGGGCTACACCGCCTTGTGCGTTGCACAACAGCGTAATCAAACCCCAGAGGAGCTGGCGGCGGAGGTTCGTGCCACTTACCGTCGTGTGTATGGCTTGACGGAGTCCAACGTGTAGAAGCACGAGAATGTGACAAAATGCATAATCGCAATCTCGCCAGCGTAGCTGTTCTGAATGTGGCGCTGGTGAACCGTGGGTGAACTGTGAATTGTGTGGCGAACGGAAATCACTCGCGTTTCGCAACACGCTGTTGCGTTATCGTATTGTTACTATCGTTGCATTGTTTGCGAGTCCCTAGTGCCTTCGGGGGATTCACCTCACGTGAGAATTTTTAAGGAAGTCCATGTCGACCAAAAAGCAGATCCAACGAATCAACTCCAACGCCTCAACGCCACTGCGCGTTGCAACCGGGGGAGTCGTTGGTGCCCTGCTGGTTGGTGGCGTCGTTGGGCTGAATGCGCACAAGGATATCGTTGTTGATGCTAACGGCGAGCTGATCGAGCTTTCCACCTTCGCGAAAGATGTAGAATCTGCTCTCGCTGACGCTGATCTTGAGCTCAGCACACACGACGTTATCTCCCCAGCTTTATCTGAAGACGTGCACGAAGGTGACACCATCACGGTGCGCACCACCAAGCCGGTTGCCGTCACCATTGATGGCGCAGATACCGAATTGACCACCACTGCTAGCACCGTTGGTGAGCTTCGTAGCGAGATTGCCGGCCTGCACCGTGGCGCCAAATTGTTGGCGAATGGGAAAGAGGTTCTGGGTGACGACGCGTTGACCACCGGAATGAAACTGGAAGCGGTAGCACCCAAGATCGTTTCAATTATCGATGGTGGGAAGACGGTTTACACCCAGCAAGCGGTGCGCACCGTCGGCGAGCTGCTGGATGCCCGTGACATTCAGTTGGGTGAATTCGACCGTCTGCACCTGCCGGAAGATACCAAGCTGACGACTGGCATGGAGATCGTCATTGATCGCGTGAACTTCGAGGATGAGCGCATTAGTGAGCCGATTGATCCTGAGGTGATTTACCGGGATGACGCGAATTTGAACGAAGGCGATGAGCAGGTTGTTGAGTCCGGAGCCTTCGGCCACCGTGAGGTCACACTGCGGAAAAAATTTGTCAATGGCCAGGAAGAAGCTGTTGAGCGTATCGATGAGCACGAGACTGCTCCCGCCCAGCCGCGCGTAATCGCTCGTGGCACTAAGCCTGTGGCACCGGCGGCACCGGCAGCTCCCGCCGTCGCTGGTGGATCCGTGTGGGATGAACTCGCTGCATGTGAATCTAACGGAAACTGGTCGATTAATACCGGTAACGGTTACCACGGTGGCCTACAATTCAATGCTGGTACCTGGGCAGCCTACGGTGGTACCGCTTATGCACCAACCGCAGATTTGGCAACTCGTGAGCAACAGATTGAGATCGCGAAAAAGACTCAAGCCGCACAGGGCTGGGGTGCGTGGCCTGCCTGCACAGCGAAGATGGGCTTGCGCTAACAGCTGTTAAACTACCGGCATGGCAAACGATGAGGCGCGCGCCGACAACCATGGGACGGTAGATTTGTTGGGCCCGGTAGAAATCCGGGCTCTTGCCGACGAGATTGGCATCGTCCCGACGAAAAAACTCGGGCAAAATTTTGTGCATGATGCTAATACCGTGCGCCGGATCGTCGATACAGCTCAGGTTTCTCCGAATGATCACGTTCTGGAAGTTGGTCCTGGTCTCGGGTCTTTAACGCTGGGTTTGTTGGATATCGCAGACCATGTCACGGCCATCGAAATCGATGAGCGCTTAGCCGCGAAGCTTCCCGATACGGTCGCCACACGTGCACAGCAACGTGCAGCGAATTTTTCTTTGCTGACAGCCGACGCCCTGCGTGTGAGCCCAGAAGAAGTAGCAGCGGTTTCCCCGGCTGCGGTTGGCGCACCGACAGCTTTGGTCGCCAACTTACCGTATAACGTCGCGGTGCCAGTGCTGTTGCATTTGTTGGCACAATTTCCCAGCATCACGCGCGTTTTAGTGATGGTGCAGGCAGAAGTTGCCGATCGCTTGGCTGCGCAGCCAGGGACGAAAATTTACGGTGTTCCGAGCGTGAAAGCTAGTTTCTATGGCGAGGTCACGCGTGCAGGCACGATCGCCGAGCACGTGTTTTGGCCAGCGCCGACGATTAAGTCCGGCTTAGTGCGCATTGAACGCTACCCAGAACATGCCCGTGCTTGGCCGATTGATGAGGCAACCCGCCGCGCGGTTTTCCCGGTTGTCGACGCCGCATTCGCGCAGCGCCGCAAGACATTACGCGCTGCCTTATCTAAACATTATGGTTCAGCGACCGCGGCCGAACAGGCCTTGCGCGCGGTAAATATTGAGCCATCGCTGCGCGGGGAAAAACTCAGCGTGAGTGATTTTGTGCGTCTTGGATTGGGCAACGAGTGATGGCCAGCGTGCGCACACAGCAAACACGTAAGCAGACCACTTATGCGGCGCGGGCTTTTGCGAAAGTGAATTTGCATTTGGCAGTTGGCCCTGCCCGCGATGATGGGTTTCATGAGTTGGTCACGATTTTCCAATCTCTCGATCTCGCCGATGTTGTGAGTATCGAAATCTCGGAGCCATCTGCTGCGCCCGTGACTGGTGATGCCGAACCTCTGGCTCGTGAAAGTGCCGGCACTGTGGTGACTGGCGGCACTGCGGTGACTGGCTTATCTGTGTCGGGACGAGATAGCCACGCAGTGCCCACCGATGCTTCGAATCTCGCGTGGAAAGCAGTCGATGCCGTGGTACAAGCACTGCGTCAGATTCACGGAGCAGACCTACTGTTGCCAAAGGTGAAAATCGCCATCGAGAAAAATATCCCCGTTGCCGGGGGCATGGCAGGCGGTTCTGCTGACGCTGCGGCAGCCTTGCGCGCGGCCAATGCTCTATTTTCCGAATACGGAGAGTGCGCAATGCTTGATGAAAGGACTTTGCATGAGCTGGCCGCACAGCTCGGCTCAGATATCCCGTTTTGCCTGCATGGCCACACCGCAGTAGGCCAGGGGCGCGGCGAGAAATTGTATCCGCTACCGACCACCGGAAAATTTCACTGGGCTTTGCTCGCCCATGAGCAAGGGCTATCAACGCCACACGTATTCCGTGCCTTCGATGAGCTGGTCCAGGATTCACAGCCAAACCCCGCTACGGAAGAAACTGCTGATTTAGCTGCCGCGTTGCTTGACGCGGACGTCCACCAGGTTGCGCAGTTTTTGCGCAATGACCTGCAAGCAGCGGCGCTGCACGTACGAGCAGATTTACGCGCCAGCATCGACGCCGGGGTAGCAGCAGGGGCTCTAGCAGGCGTTATCTCCGGATCCGGGCCAACTTGCGCATTTTTGTGCGGTGACGAATTCAGTGCTGCTCGTGTGGCTGCGCACCTGGAAAGCACAATAGCCGGTACTCGCGGCATTACTGCCACGAGCCCGGCTGGTCGCGCGGAACTCATCGAGTATTAGCTCGCAGAGAGCTCCGTAGCTGTGAACTTACAGAGTTAGCGTTAGCACGCTCCGCTTCGGGCGAATGCTATTGATTGCTATTTCGCCAGACCCATTTCAACTGGTGCGAAGTCTAGTTCGGTGCGGGTCACAACTTCGCCTTCTTTGAGGTCAACCATCAGGAATTCCTTGTTTTCGGCGTCGGTGACATAAGCGATATCGCCATCGACCTTCAGGATTGGACCAGGCTGTTGCCATTCGTCTTTTTCCTTCCATGGTTTGATGACCTCGATGCGATCGGTGACCTCACCGGATTCCACATCGATGATGTTCAAGAAGCCATCGTAAGTCAGCACGACACCGTCGCCATCTTCAGTGCGTCCCAGGGAACGGAACCAATAGGAATCTTCCAGGTCAACCTTCTTGACGGTGTAATCGCGGGTATCGATCAGTGTGACAGAAGTCGGGCGCTCGAGATCAGCGTCTTCGTCAGTTTTGTTATCACCGAGAACGATTGGGGAATTCTCGCTTCCCGCCAAGTTTCCGGAGCGCTGATAACCGTCAGTCCAGAAATCGCTTGCATCGACCTTGTGGAACTCCTGGTCTTCGACATCGAAGACCACAGGGCCATTGGTGCAGCCGAAGGCGACGTTTCCGCCACCGGCGACGGCCTCACCGTGGATGCCTGGGCAGTCGTCGGTGGAAGCCAGTACTTCGTTTTCGAGGCTGCGGTATTCGATGCGGTGGCGTTCGTCCTCGGTACCAACGGTGGTGAGGTAGCTGCCGTCTTCGAACGGAACTGCCACACCGTGGTGCGGATCGCCAGATTCTGCGGTGATCAGGTGCGTCGGACGCATGGAATCGGTGCCATCTTGCAGCTCATCAATGTCGAAGATGGTGATTTCGCCAGTGCCGTCGTCGAAAAGCGCAGTCTTGCCGTCATGCTGGACTACATGGCCTGGCTTTTCTGCCGCCAAGATGGCGTCGGTCAGCTCAGGAGACTTTTCGTAATAGTGGTTGTGATCGCCGTGTGGCTGGGTGACGGCACCGGTATCGAAAATGGTAAAGCCGTCTTTGCCGGAAACGAACAGGTGGCGGGTATCGCCAGCGGGGTTCAGACGGTGGAAGCCTTTAATTTCTTCTTCGTCGACGATTTCGCCGGTGGATGGGTCAATCGTCGTTAAACCTTTATCGTGAGAGAGCACGATGCGCTGCGGCAGCGAGGAAACCTCGGTCAATTCGGCGTCGTCCGAGGCAGGACCGTCGTGGTCGTGTCCGTGTGATTCAGATTCGGTGGCTTCGGAGGTGGCGGTGGTTTGGTCCGCGCTGGTTGCGTCTTCGTCTGGGCTGGAGCT
>NZ_JAPJNQ010000024.1 GCF_030826625.1 Corynebacterium sp.
GACTTTGTATAGTCCACGCGCAGAAATTCCTGTCACTAATGCTCTCCTCAAACCTTTACTAAATCTGTGCGCATAAAATGCCCGTCTAAAAGAGCTATTTTCTCGTCACCAGGTCGATGTATTCACAGTCGTCATAACCAGTTTTACAGCCTACACAAGATACACCTCACCTTTATTTTTCCACTCATTCGGTTCCACTCATTCGATGGCGTGAAAGGATTGCTCGGAATGCTATTGCTCAGAATGCGATTGCTAGAAAAAACTAAAACCCCAGTGTTTAGCTGGGGCTGGTAAGCGACTAAGGGGCATCGATTCCCAGTTCCGCGCAACGCCCATCGAGGGATTGGCGCCCGTATTTTAAGGCCATGCCTTGCCCGAAACCGCGACGAGCAAGCACACCAACTATTTTGCGCAGTTCCTTGTCGTAATCTGCACGAGAATTGATCCGCTTGACTTTGCGCGCCTTCTTTTCCGCGAGCGCTTCCGCTAGCTCTGCCTCATCGTCATCGTCAATCTGTTCCAATGCTTGGGCGCGAATCGCCGGCGCGATTCCTTTATCTGCTAACTCATGGTCAAGCACCAGCCGCGTTTTACCTCGCCGATTATGCCGTTGATAGACCCATTCGCGGGCGAAAGACTCATCATCGAGAAGCTTGCTGCGCTCGAGATCAGCAATAACTTCATCGATGACAGCCACCTCAAATTCTGCATCGCGGAGCTTGCCACGTAACTCCTGCGTGGATCGAGCCCGGTAATTCAGTAAACCAAGGGCTTTTTTCCGAACAGGAGCTTTCGCTTCTTCAAGCTCGCGATCAATAAATGCCGCGCCGTCGGCACTATCTGCGGTGTATTCGGAAATAGCATCCCGTAGCTGCGCGATCTTCTCTGGGTTGGGCGGCGAATAAGCTGAGTGCTTATTCGCATCGCTCTTATTCCTCGGAGTCATCAAAATCCGGGGCTGCCTCCCCATTCGGATCGGCCTGCTCGCTCAATGGTGTATCTGAGCCGGGCACATCGAGGTTTTCGGCCTCATTTTTCTTCGCAGCGTATTTGCCGATGCCCAATTTCTGGAAGATTTTTTGTTCCAGTTCATCACTAAGCTCTGGGTTCGATTTCAAGAATTGTCGAACTTTCTCTTTGCCCTGCCCGAGCTGCTCACCTTCGTAGGTGAACCAAGAACCAGATTTCTTAACGATGTTGTTTTCTACGGCGAGATCAATAATCGACGACTCACGAGAAATTCCCTCGCCATACATGATGTCGAACTCGGCGACCTTGAATGGTGGTGAGACTTTGTTCTTCACGATCTTGATCTTCGTACGGTTACCGATCGAATCTTGTCCATCTTTCAAGGTCTGAATACGACGAATATCGCATCGAACCGAAGAATAGAATTTCAGTGCCTTACCACCGGTCGTGGTTTCTGGCGAGCCGAACATGACGCCAATCTTTTCACGCAGCTGGTTAATAAAGATCGCGGTGGTGCCGGAGTTATACAAGGCGCCTGTCATCTTACGGAGTGCTTGAGACATCAGGCGAGCTTGCAAACCAACGTGGCTATCGCCCATCTCGCCTTCGATTTCTGCCTTTGGTGTCAGTGCGGCCACTGAGTCCACGACGATGATATCGATTGCGCCAGAGCGCACCAACATGTCCGCGATCTCGAGTGCTTGCTCACCGGTATCGGGCTGCGAGACCAGCAGGTTATCCGTATCGACGCCAAGCATGCGGGCATATTCTGGATCGAGTGCGTGCTCGGCGTCGATGAACGCTGCGATTCCGCCGGCTTTTTGCGCCTCGGCGATAGCGTGCAACGTAACCGTGGTTTTACCAGAGGATTCTGGGCCATAGATTTCTACGACACGGCCACGGGGGAAGCCGCCAATTCCGAGTGCCACGTCAATCGCGGTATTACCCGAGGAGATGGCTTGGATTGGAGGGCGATCATCGTCCCCGAGACGCATAACCGCGCCTTTGCCGTAATCCTTTTCGATCATCGCCATAGCAGCATCAAGCGCTTTTTGGCGATCAGCTCCCGCGCTTTCGGTCTTTTTACCGCTGGTTTTCTTTTTACCTGCCATTTAGCTTTTCCTTTTCTTTTGTACTAATTGATTGTCACAGACTCGCTAGTAGCATCTGCCTCGCAGACGCTTGCCCCACCGTCGCTACGCTGTTACCTTGCATTGTCTTGGTTACGCTTTCTTCGATGCGTTGTAGGCGTCATGGTGTCGGCGTAGTGGTGTCCACCATGACCCAGTTTCCTACGTCTTCCGCGTCTAAAATCCGCGGTAGCCCACGGAAAGTGTTGGCAGAAAAACGTCGACTACTCACGCAAATTCTCTGACGTCGTGCAAACGTCTAGCTGTTTAGACTGCAAATGTCTGCCCGTGGTTCCCTACATAACGTACATCGTGCTTGCACACTGAACATTGGGATGAGCAATCGCTAGGGTCATCTGACTGTGACCTCACCACCCAGGATTATCTTTCCCTAGTCGACGCTCTTCAGGAATACGAAAGTCTTCCATAATTCCGTCCCAGACTTCGGAGGGATCCACGCCGTCCGCGATAAGTTCATCAGCGGTAGCTTCACGTCCGGTCAAAACATGAGAATGCGCAATCCACTTCGCTTGGGTTTGCCCAAATTCGTCGTTAAGCAACCGACTGAACTCAGTCAATCTCATGCCACAACCACCTATAGAGTCCTAGTAAATTTACAGATTATTCCCCGCGGAGTTCACGCATCCGCTTAGCGATCTCGTCCTCAGAAACCTGTGGTTGAGCTTGCTGCTCTGCCTGAGAACTCGACTGGGAAGCAGGCCCCACCTGTTTTTGATTAGCTGATTGGTCTTGGCTCACCGATGCCTGGGATGATCCTGATCCGCCCATTTCTGCTCGAATTTGCTCTAAGCGTGAATGGCCAGCCATCTGAATGCCGGCATTCTTAACTTCGTGCATACGATTTTGCACCGAATTTTCTGCGAGTTCAGCTTGGCCCAACGCTCGCGAATAACGTTGCTCGATCTTGTCACGAACGCTATCCAACGAAGGCGAAGAATCGTTGGTGAGCGAGTTCATGGAGTTTAACGACTCCGAAACCTTCTCTTGCATCTTGGCTTGCTCGAGCTGGCTCAACAGCTTGGAGCGTTGCTGGACTTTTTCCTGCAGCTGCATATTGTTGCGTTCAACCGCTTGCTTGGCCTGATCTGCCTGTTTCAGAGCTTGATCATGCAACTGCTTGGTTTCTTCAACCGATTGCTCTGCAGTCACCAATTGCGCAGCGAAAGCCTCCGCAGCGTTTTCATATTCAACGGCCTTACGCTCATCACCCTCGCTGCGTGCCTTATCAGATAATTCGAGGGCTTGCCGCGTGTTCGACTGCAGTTTTTCCACTTCGTTAAGCCGACGGTTCAACTGCATTTCTAGCTGCCGCTGGTTACCGATCACGGCTGCAGCTTGTTGCGACAGCTCTTGGTGCTGCCGTTTAGCATCACTAATTGCCTGTTCAATTTGGACCTTTGGGTCTGCATGCTCGTCAATTTTCGAGTCAAACAGTGCCATGAAATACTTCCATGCCTTGCTAAACGGATTAGCCATGCTAGTTCCAGCGCCTTCCTGTATGTGTATCGAATCTAAATAAAATCATCGTAATAGGGCCACTAGGCCATCAGGCTAGTGACCAAGCTGAACTACTGCTCGTCGGATAAATGAGACCGCTAATAAAACTAGTTCTGCGACGCAGGCTCCGCGGCCGCAGGTGGGGTGTCCGCAAGTTCCTGCTCCACCGAAGTCATAGCCATATTTCCAGCAGCCTCGATCAGGACATCAGCCACAGTCGCGTTCAGTGCATGGCACACCGAAGCCAAAAGCTCCGACGACACCTCTTTGCGACCACGTTCCAGCTCAGAGATATAACCCGGAGACACTCGCGCTGCCCGCGCTAACTCACGTAAGGTCACACCTTTATCCGCGCGATAAGCACGCAATGCTAGCCCGAGCGCTTGCCGCAACAGTGGTTCTGGCTGCGCCAAGCGCTCGTGATAAGCGGTGGTTTCTCCGGTGATAATCGGAGTATCAAGTACTACAGATTGAGTTGCCATCACTAAATCCAACGTTTCGAGTTCAGGTTTTGTTCCCACTAACGCGGTGGGATCTTTGGCAAGTATACAACGGCCGCGAACACCGGCGAGCACATTCTATACAATTTTCGAACAAATGAACTAGACAATAATCGAGACAGGCACACACGGATCCGTCGTCAGGCAGATTCCACGATTTCATGCAGCATATTGAATGCAGCGGCGACAGAATTGCGTCGCACTTCTGCGCGGTCGCATCCCCGCCATTGATAGAGTCGCGAATGCACCGTATGCACTCCGGCCCCAGCTATCGCAATATAAACATCGCCGGCTGGGTGCCCATCAGCTGGCCCCGGACCGGCAACGCCGGTGAGTGCGACGGACCAATCGCTGCCGCATACAACACGCGCTCCCTGTGCCATCGCTCTCGCACACTCCGCCGATACCACCCCATAACGCGCTATGAGCTTCGCATCGACGTGAGCTAAAGAAGATTTCAACGCTGCAGAGTATGTCACCAATCCTCCGCGCAGCACTGCCGAAGCACCAGGAATATCCGCGCAACGTGCAGCAACTGCCCCAGCGGTCAAAGACTCACACGTGGCCAAAGTTTCGCCGCGAGCAGCTAGTAATTTCAACACGGCTTGAGCAGAAGACATAGTTAGTTCTCTCGTTGAGAATCGCGCAAGTACTCAAAACCGGTCCACAACGTAATAACTACTGCTGCCAACATCACAATCAAGCTAGGAATATCCATCCATGCAGGAAGCGGGCACAGATAAAGCGCAACTGCTAATGACTGCAGTGCAGTTTTGAGCTTGCCGCCCTTGCTTGCAGGCACCACTTTTCCACGCCGCAGCAGCGCCAGACGCCATAGTGTAATACCAAATTCACGGAAGAGGATAACGATGGTGATCCACACCGGCAGCGCACCGATAATATTCAGGCTCACCAACGCGGATGTCATCAAAGCTTTATCTGCAATCGGATCAGCAATTTTGCCAAAATTGGTAACTAGGCCCCGTGCACGAGCAATATCTCCATCAAGCTTGTCGGTAATCATCAACGCGACAAAGACAAGAAACGCAGCCCACATCCAGCCGGTTTCTGTGCCCCCTCCAGCAATAACAAGCCACACAAAAACCGGGATGAAGGCGATCCGCAAACTTGTGAGAATGTTCGGGAGATTCAAGTTGGACGGCTTCGCAGCAGGTGTACTCACACCTTAGATTCTACCCGGTTAGATTTACAGAGATCCTTAGGCCCCCGGACGCTGGCGAGTGTCGATGGCACCCTGCACGACTTCGCGACGAGATTTAATCACTGAGGCAATAACCGTGATTGCCAATGTGGCGACGATAAATACTAATGAGCCCACCGTCGAGATCTCGGGTACTGCAATGTTTTCTCCGCCATTGATAAACGGGAGGTTGTTTTCATGCAGTGCGTGCAACAACAGCTTCAGACCGATGAACCCCAAAATCACACCAAGCCCATAGGCAAGATAAACCAAACGATCCAACAGACCATCAAGCAGGAAATATAGTTGGCGCAAGCCCATTAACGAAAAAGCATTGGCAGCAAAGACGAGGTATGCCTCCGTGGTGATTCCATAAATCGCTGGAATAGAGTCGAAAGCAAACATGACGTCGACAAAGCCAATCGCTAACAACGCCACGAGCAATGGTGTAACTGCGCGTTTACCTGCTTTGCGCACCACGAGGCTGTCACCTTGGTAGTCCTCGGTGACAGGCATAACTTTGCGGATGGCTTTGATCACCAGCATGTCGTTCGGGTGAGTTTCTGGCTTATCGCGAAATTCATCAATAACCAGCTTGATAGCGACGTAAAGCAAGAAAACAGCGAACACATAGAAAATATCCGACCACGCAGATATCAGCGCCGATCCAGCCAGGATAAAGATTATCCGGAATACCAGCGCTAACACGATGCCAATCAACAACACCTTCTGCTGGTATTCGCGAGGCACCTGGAACGCACCGATAATCAGTGCAAAGACAAACAAGTTATCGATCGATAACGCTTTTTCTGTCACATAGCCGGTGAAATATTCGATGCCGTGCTGCGCATCCCACCCCAACCACACGATCAGGCCAAACAACAACGCGATGCAAATATAGAACGCGGACCAGAATCCCGCTTCTTTCAGCGTCGGCGCGTGTGGGGTGCGCACGTGACTATAAAAATCGAAAACAAAAAAGCCAGCGATGGCTGCAATAGTAATCAGCCAAATAAAAAGTGGTACTCCCACCATGACCTCCGGTCAGCATATTGATCGACCAGAGGTCTCTCCTACCGCAATCAGCACAGCGCAAGAGCCACCCGTAAACTTCGAAAGATAGCAATCTTGCGCCCGCTGACCAGCAGCCGACAGAACCGGGTGACAACATAATTCATGCCACCGTGTTGACGATTACTGCCGCATTGAGGATACTCCCCTCCATGGACAGTGAATTAGTTTAGCGCATGGAGGACTATCCTCATTAAAACGCTTGTGAAGTCGGGTTATACGTAGCCTTCGATACCTGTGGAGAATCAGCTTCGTCCGCACCAGTCTCTGCTGACTGGCCATCCTGTTCCTGCGCTTCCAATACTTCGCGCGGCGCTTCAGCAGGATCGGCACCCTTGATCATCCAAATCGTGGTGTCCAGCTCTTCAGGTTTGGTCAGAACTTCACGCGCCTTCGAGCCTTCTGACGGACCTACGATGCCACGAGTTTCCATCAAATCCATCAACCGACCAGCCTTGGCAAAGCCAATCCGCAACTTGCGCTGCAACATCGACGTCGACCCCAAGCCGGAGGTAACAACCAGCTCAACGGCTTCGAGCAGGTCATCCATGTCTTTGCCAATATCGTCGTCGATTGCCTTTTTCGCCTCAGCTTGCTTATCCTCTGTGACGCCTTCGGTGTAATCCGGTTCACCTTGGGCTTTAGCAGCTTCCACCACTGCGTAGACTTCGTCGTCTGACACAAACGCACCCTGCATACGTAATGGGCGCCCACCTTGTGGGATGAACAAACCATCACCCATACCAATCAGCGATTCAGCACCCACTTGGTCCAAGATCACACGCGAGTCAGTCGATGACGATGTCGCAAACGCCAATCGGGACGGCACATTGGTCTTAATCAAACCGGTAACAACGTCGACGGATGGGCGCTGGGTCGCCAAAACCAGGTGAATGCCGGCAGCGCGCGCTTTCTGAGTGATGCGCACGATCGATTCCTCGATCTCTTTCGGCGCAGTCATCATCAAGTCCGCGAGCTCGTCGACCACACAAACGATAAATGGATAGGGCTCCATCACACGTTCAGAACCAGCTGGAGCTTGGACTTGCCCGGTACGGACCTTGTGATTGAAGTCCTTAATATGCCGAACTCGAGCAGAACGCATGTCTTGGTAGCGCTGCTCCATTTCTTCGACCAGCCATTGTAATGCTGCAGCTGCTTTCTTCGGCTGGGTGATGATTGGCGTGATCAAGTGCGGAATGCCTTCGTATGGGGTTAATTCCACCATCTTTGGATCGACCAGAATCAGGCGCACATCATCCGGAGTCGCACGCGTGAGCAACGAAACCAACATCGCGTTCACAAAGGCAGATTTACCGGAACCTGTCGAACCAGCCACCAGCAGGTGTGGCATCTTCTGAATAGACGAGGAAATAAACTCGCCTTCAATGTCCTTGCCTAAACCAACCAGGGTCGGATCATCATTACCAGCGATCGCTTCAGATTCCAGCACGTCACGCAACCGGACAATCTCGCGATCTGAATTCGGAACCTCAATACCCACAGCAGATTTGCCCGGAATTGGCGCCAAAATGCGGACACTTCCGGTCGCGACCGCATAAGCCAGGTTCGACTGCAGGTTGGTAATCTTGCTGACCTTCACACCTGGACCAAGCTCAACGATGTAGCGCGTCACGGTAGGGCCACGGCTAAAGCCTGTCACTTGCGCATCGACCTTAAACTCGGCGAAACAAGCATCGATGGCTTCAATCGTGCGGTCGTTTATCTCCGTACGCGTCTTTGGAGCCCGGCCTGGCTCTAACAGGCCAGCTGACGGAATTGCATACTCTGCAATGGGTTTAGCTCCGCCGTTCACGGCATCCGCATCACCGACGATTTCACCGTCGAGCACTTCTGGTTCACCGGCAGCCGATGTCTGTGGTGGCTCCGGTATCTTCGCTGTCTCCGATGCCTCCGATGATTGCGGAGTCTTTGGTTTCCGCGCGCGAACAGCCTGGCTATTTTCCAGGTTGGTACGTGTTTGCTCTACGGCGTCGATTGGATCATCAGCAAGCACTTCTGTCGCGTCGGTATCCACGACTGGGAATTCATCAGTATCGCTTGCCGACCGTGCACTATGTGCAACGATACCTGGTTTCGGAGGTTGATCTGCTCGCTGCCCGTTCGCACTAGTGCGCAGCACCTGTGTTTGGTCGTCCGCACCAGCACGGGACCCAAAACTTGTGGTTGCTTCGGTTTCACCCGTGCGGGAGACGATGCCACTGGAACGAGGCGTCGGCGATGTTGCTGGAGCGACCCGCGGTGCAGAGCGTCGCCGCTGCGTGCGTGTTCCACCAGCTGCGATCGCAGAAATCTCGTCATCTACATGACCGTAATTATCTACCCGTGTGGCATCGTCGTCGGCGCTATTTTCGTCATCGCCGGTGCCACTTTCCCCTTGAATGAGGCTTCGGAGGTAGTCGACAAATTCTTTGACCGTGATGCCCGTAATTTTTAGCGCACCATAAATAATCACCAAAACGAGCAATGGTATGGCGACATAAGAGCTGAAGCCAGCGGCTAACGCGCCACCAGTCCACGCTCCCACTGCACCACCAGCAACGAAGCGCTCTGCCCAGCTTGCCGGCGCTCCGGAGAACAAATGAATAAGGCCCAGCATCGAGATTATGATCAATCCGGTGCCGACAGCAACGCGGGCACGATTCTCCAATGCCACTCGCTGTCCAGAGAACAACGCAGCGGCTGCCACAACCAATGCCACCGGGATGACGAATGCTCCAGCACCCAAAACTGCGTGAGTGGCAGTAGCGATAGCCCTGCCGATAAACCCTGCGATATCCAGCCACACTGAGGCACCCAGCACGATGGCAACTGCAATCAGTAATAATGCGATCGCATCAGAGCGTGCCGACGGACCAGTTGGTCCCTGTGCATCCTCGCTCTCATCATTGCCTTCCGCTCCAACGGCCTCTGCAGCTTCTCCAGAGTCCTGGCTACCCCCGCGTTTTCTCCGCGAAGACCGTACCGGGGCACGATCAGTGTAAAGGTCGTCGTCAATTCCCCCAGGCGATTCTGCGGATGCCCGGTTCTTCCCAGACGACGATTTATTTTTAGTTTTTGCCGACTCAACAGCGTCGGACTTCTCAGCAGCGCCGAGATCAGCACCATCTGTGAAATCGTCATAGTCATCGTAGTCGTCATATGGGTCGTCAGCTTGACCGATGTTGCCAAAGCTTTTCAACGCATGGGTTGTCTTCGAAAAAGCGGCGCTAATCCCGGAGCCAACGGCCTTAAAGGCACTACCGGTGCGTTCATGTGAAGTATTGGCGGCACGCTGCGATGAGCCGAACATAGCGGTTTCCGGCTGTGCAACCTCCGTTTTAGCAGCCGGGGCTGCACCTGCGCTGCGACTGCGGGTGCGCGCCGCCGGACGAGTGGAGTTAGAACGGGCATTCTTGCGTTCTCCGCCACTGCGAGTATTGCGAGGGCTAGTGGACTTCACAGACATGCCCCATACCCTAATGCCTCAGCTCTATTAATTCACAAGCGCCACACCGATTTGCATCAATTAACTTACATAACTGTTAGTCAAGTTTAGAAACTTGATCGAACGATTTTCGAGACGTCACCGGCGATCTCAAGATCCACGGCTTCGCGACCGAAAACCCACAAAATGATCTCTCCAACTTCGCCAGTAACGCGGACGACATCCGTACCCCGTGCGACGATGCCACGGGCACCTCCGACAGTCACAGGCGTAAAACCCACCGGGTTGAGCACCACCGGCAAGCTCGATTTTCGCAAAATGATCGACGCCAATTTCGGCATCGCCTTACGCAGCGTTTCTTGCGCAGGGGCAGAAAGATTTCGAACCTCCCAGCCATCGCTCGCCCGGCGGACATCTTCATGGTGCACAAAATTTTCAGTCACGTTGACTATGGAATCCATAAGTCCAAACGGGGAGAACTTCGATGGTCCCGCGCGCCATTTTTCGACCAGTACCCGGTAATCTTGCTCCTTGACTTTTCTGCTCACCGAATCGAGGTGCCCAGCCAACGGTCGAACGAACATACCAAGAATGGCGTCTGGACGATGTTCTCGCACCCACAGGTGGGCTACAAGATCTGTCGTCGTCCACCCTTCGCACAGAGTCGGAGCGCCTGGTCCACGTTCTAGTAACAGGTCAGCGAGCCCCTGGCGTTCAGAATCGCTAAAAGACATGGCACCCAGGTTACCCCGGATGCCATGTCTTGTAGTTCGTAGACTAAGCGCCGACAACTCTGCTAGCGCTAGCTCGAGAGACTCCCACGCCTAGGCTATCTCTTGTGCTTAGACTGATTCACGCGTGTTGTCGAGCTCCTCATCGTCAACGATTTCAATTTCGGAGGCCATCGGCACAACCGTTGGCAAAATAACAGGTTCACGCTTCCAGTTGTTTTCGATAAACCGGGAAACCTTCCGACGCAGTTTCTGCACCATCCGGTAGGTATCGTTTTCGCCTTCGGCCGCGAGGTCATTCATGGTCTTGTCGACCAATTCAACAACTTGCGGAATCAGGGCTCGGTCATCCTCAGCGAAACCAGTCGTTTCGACACGCGGAGTTTCGAGCAACTGAGAAGTGCGGTTATCAACCACGCAGGTAATAGAAACCACACCGCCTGCGCCCAAGCTCGTACGGTCTGCCAACGTATCGGCATCCACATTGCCCATGTTCACGCCATCGACGTAGAGGTTGCCGACGGTCATTTGACCAACGACTTCGGCTTTGCCATTCGCCAAATCGATTACTACACCATTTTGCGCAAGCATTACGCGATCGCTCGGGACACCTGTAGAGATCGCCAATTCTTTGTTGGCCCGCAGGTGACGCCATTCGCCGTGTACCGGCCATGCGTTTTTTGGACGAGCAGCGTTGTACAAGAAGAGTAGCTCACCGGCATAGCCGTGACCAGATGAGTGCACCTTCGCATCTGCGTTGGTGATTAGTTCAGCACCGATCTGCGACAGCATATTGATGACGCCGAACACAGCTTCCTCGTTGCCCGGGATCAAAGAAGACGACAGGATGATCAAATCGCCAGCACGAACGGTAATTTGACGGTGCTCACGACGTGCCATCCGCGACAACGCTGCCATCGGCTCACCTTGTGTACCGGTGGTGATGAGCATGGTCTTGTGCGGTGCCATCTTGGAGGCCTCTTCAATTGGGATGATCGTCCCCTTAGGAACGCGCAGATACCCCATCTTTTCGGCGATTTCCATGTTGCGCAGCATCGAGCGGCCATTGAACGCGACCTTGCGGTGCGAGGCAACTGCTGCATCAATGGCGGCCTGTACGCGGTAAACATTCGAGGCGAAGGAGGCAACGATGACGCGGTTTTTGGCCGACTGCACAATGCGTTTCAGTGTCGGTGCAATATCTGCCTCGGTGGCAGAAACGCCAGGGACCGTAGCATTCGTCGAATCGCACAGCATGAGATCCACGCCTTCATCGCCATAGCGAGAAAGAGCTGGCAAATCTGTAGGTCGATTATCCAGTGGAGTTTGATCCAGTTTGATATCACCCGTGTGGATTATCGATCCGGCTGGGGTGTTCAACATGATGCCCAAAGCATCTGGAATCGAGTGGTTCACGGCCCAGAAACGGCAGCGGAAAGGCCCGTAGTTCACGTCAGATTTCTCGTTGACCTCGATCATCTTTGGCTTCTGCCGGTGTTCTTTGGTTTTTGCGGCAATCAGAGCCAAGGTGAACTTAGAGGCGACGATTGGAATATCCGGGCGCAGCTTCAACAGCCACGGGATCGCTCCTATGTGGTCCTCGTGGGCATGGGTAACAACCAGTGCCTCGACTTTGTCGATCTTCTTTTCGATCGGGCCGAAATCAGGCAGGATCAAGTCGACGCCTGGCTCACCAGACGACGGGAACAGCACACCACAGTCGATGATCAGCAATTTGCCGTCGTATTCGAAAACGGTCATGTTGCGGCCGATTTCCGAAATTCCACCGAGCGCGTACATGCGCAAAGTGTTCTTCGGCGCTTGTGGTGGCTCTGGCAGCCGTTTCGTCAGGTCAGCACCTTGCATCGACTTTGGTACGTTGCGACGTCCGCGGTTATTTCCTCCGCCTTTGCCGCCACCTTGGTTATTGCTCTGGTTTTTGCCCTGGTTGCCCTGGTTATTGTTTCCACCACGGCCACGACCCGAGCGTCCGCGCGAACCACGGCCACGCCCACGTCCAGAGCCACCACCGTTATTGGCGGAGTTATTGTTGCCGCCATTGTTTCGATCATTGTTGGCGGATTTCTTATGCTCTGCCTTATTCGACTTGTTCGAATTGTCAGTTTTACCCGATTCTGCCGACTGCGGGTTCGTCTCTGGTGGTTTGAACGAAGGGTTCGGCGCATTGTCAGCAGCACTATTCGATTGCGACAGCGATTGCGATACGGTTGCAGCGTCCTCCGGTGGCCCCGCTTTGCGGGAAACTTTCCGGGAACGTGAGCGAGATTCAGTCATCTATAAGACTCCAGCTTGGTCCAAATCACGGCGCAACCCGGCTACCTGCTCATCATCAAGTGGAGCAAGTGGCAGCCGTGGCTCGCCTACTTCAATGCCCTGTTCGCGCAGGGCTGCTTTAGCAAAATTCGCCCCACCCAATCGCTGCTGCGCTTGGATGAGTGGCGTTAATACAGTTGTGTGGATCTCCCGCGCACGGGAGAGATCTCCGTTGTCATATGCATCATAAAGCTCACGCAAGGCCTTCGGTGCGGCATGTCCAATCACCGAAATGAAGCCGCTGGCTCCAACGGAAAGCCAAGGTAGATTTAACGGGTCATCACCCGAATACCAGGCCAAACCGGTTTCCTGCATGAGATTGCAAGCGGCGTGTAAATCGCTTTTTGCATCTTTGACGGCTTGAATGGTGGGCAACTCAGCGAGTTTCGCGATAGTCGTCGACTCTACTGGGATGCCCGAGCGGCCAGGAATGTCATACAAGCTGATCGGCAGGTCTGTTGCCTGCGCTACCGCCGTGTAATGAGCGATGAGACCTTGTTGGCTCGGCTTTGAGTAATACGGTGTCACTACCAGCAACGAATCTGCCCCCGCCGCAGCGGATTGTCGGGCAAGATCAATGGAGGTGGCCGTCTTGTTCGTGCCGACGCCGGCCATAATCTTGGCGCGATCGCCAACCTCATCTTTGACAGCCTTGATGAGTGCGAGCTTCTCCTCCACCGTAGTGGTGGGTGACTCGCCGGTGGTGCCAGAAACCACGAGGGCATCTAGTCCATTATCCACCAAATGAGCGGCTAGCTGCCTGGCAGCGGCCAGATCCACGGCACCGTCTTTATCGAACGGGGTGACCATGGCAACGCTGACGCTGCCGAATGTCTCGACTCCGGTCTTGACTGTCAAACCTGTGCTCATGCTGGTCTAGGTTACCCGTTTATCATGCAGAACTGACAACCGGCGCGCGTATTGGGCTTTCTCTCCGCTAAGCGAGTGCGAGATAAGTCTAAACTATTAGTCTCCCAAACATTCTAGGCATACGGGCTCGCCGCCATCTCAGTGCCATCAGAAAGCGTGCTGATATGGAAATCAGCGAACAAAGCAGGGGCTTGGCTGTGCAATATGCGCAGGCACTTCACTGCTAACCGACGCATTTCGACGTCGGCATGCTCACTTGCCCGCGCGCCGATGAAATGACGCCAAGCTCGATAATTGCCGGTCACTACAATGCGGGATTCGGTTGCATTCGGTAATACCGCGCGGGCAGCCTGCCTAGCTTGTTTCTTACGCAACAAGGCATTGGGTTCGTCGGCAAGCTTATCTTCCAAGGCCGCCAATAATTCGTTGTAAACAAACCGAGAGTCATCGACCGCTTGTTCTACAAGACGGGATAATTCCTCATCGCCTTCCACAGCAGCAGGCATCACAAAATGCGCATCACCCGAGTGCACGAAGCGCTGCGAGAGCTGACTGAAAGAAAAATGGCGATGACGCACCAATTCATGGCTCACCGATCGCGAAATACCCCTTATGTACAGCGTCGCCGTGGCATGTTCTAACAACGCAGTATGCCCGACCTCCATGATGTGATGCAGATATGCATCGTTGGCGGCAGTATGCGGGTTCGGCTTTTCGAAAGTCTCGTAACAAGCTCTTCCTGCGAATTCGACCAAGGATTCGGCATCGGTGGCGGCAGGATCCGCCTGCCAGCCGATGCCTTCGTCCTGCGGTGGAAAAAACTGGGTGGCTGCGAGAAGATCAACACGCAAGTTAGTGGCTGTAGCCATGAGCTAGTCCAGCCCCAAGAACTTCTCCAGGCCGACCGTCAGCCCAGGGTTGTCTTTAATCTTCCGTACACCGGTGAAGACACCAGGAACAAACGAGGTGCGGTCATAGGAATCTTGGCGAATCGTCAGTGATTGCCCCTGTGCACCAAAAATAACTTCTTCGTGGGCGACCATGCCTCGAGTACGCACCGCATGGACTGGCACCCCATCAACGTTGGCACCACGGGCACCATCCAAAGATTGCTCGGTGGCATCGGGCATGTCTGGAAGATTTGCTTGCCGACGAGCTTCGGCGATGCCCTGTGCAGTATGAATAGCAGTGCCGGAAGGCGCATCGAGCTTTGTTGGATGGTGGTATTCCACAACCTCAGCGGTTTCAAAAAATTTCGCAGCCTGGCGGGCAAAATACATCGTCAAAATAGCTGAGATCGCGAAATTTGGGGCGATCAATACGTGCCCAGCACCGTCGGCATCAGCCCACTGTCCAACTTCCTCGAGTCGTTCGTGATCGAAACCAGTGGTACCCACCACGCAGTGAATCCCGCGGGCCAAGCAAAATTGCAGATTACCCATGACAGCTGCGGGTTGGGTGAAATCAACGACGACTTCCGCACCATTTTCCACGAGTGCATCAAGGCTATCGCCTTTCCCCAGCGCCGCTACCAGCTCAAGGTCGTCCGTTTCGGCAAGTGCTTCCACGACTGCACTGCCGACGCGCCCCTTAGCACCGAGAACTCCCACTTTAATGCTCATATATTTTCCTCTTAGCGGTGTGTTATCTAGCTTTTCTTACTCATTCTTTTCTTACTCGTTACCTAATTGTATCGACAGTTTCGACCGTTTTCGGCGATTACAGACAATTGACACGATAAACTGAAAGCATGAACACACCTCGGAAAATTCTCAGCCTGGCTGCTGCCGTCACCACCGTGGGCTTAGTGCTTGCCGCCTGCACCACGGCTAAGGACACGGATGATTCAGCGAATTCCGCACAACGGCCAACAAGCACGGTGACCTCGACCTCACCACAGCCATCAGAGACAACCGAGTCTGCCTCGAAATCGGGTTCCGACGATAAGCCAGCAGATTCTTCCCGTACGACTGCTGCTCGTGGCCAATCTTCGGCCCAACCAGCTGGCCCCGGCATGATGGGCACACCATCCTTGGAAGGCCGTCAAGACATTCCGGATGATTACGGCGATTTAGCCCCAACGGATGTCCGCGTCGGAACCCACCAGGGCTTTGACCGAGTTGTATTTGAATTTGAGGGCACCGGAAAACCCGGCTGGTTTACGCGTTACACCGATTCCCCAGCACAGCCGGGCTCTGGATTCCCAGTAGAGTTTGCTGGCGACACCGCATTATCCGTCGCGATCGAGGGAACCCCTCCACCTATCGATCCGGCGAAACAAGCGCAATGGATCGACTTAGATGCACATTTCCCTGGCGCTGGTGTGGTCACTGAAGTCAAGCTCGCCGGCGCTTTTGAAGGGCAGTCCGTGTTCATCATCGGTCTCGATAAACAACGGCCATATTCGATTACTCGACTAGAAAATCCCACCCGCGTGGTGGTTGATATTCAGAAGTAGCCTGCTCTTCTATTCGCTAAGCACCTCTTCTATTCGCTAAGCACCCGCTAAAGCTAAAAACAGCACCCTAAGCATCGATTGCCTGGGGTGCTGTTGCTTTAGTTGCACATGCTCGCGCAGTGCTGCTTAGTCTTCTTGGACCGGCACCAGGGAGATCTTTCCGCGATCATCAATATCAGCGATTTCGACCTGTACTTTGTCACCAACGTTGATTTCATCTTCGACTTTCTCGATGCGGCGACTGCCACCAATCTTCGAGATATGCATCAAGCCATCGCGACCCGGCATCAACGAGATAAACGCACCAAAGGCGACGGTCTTAACGACGGTACCTAAGAAACGCTCGCCAACCTTCGGCAACTGTGGATTGGCAATAGCATTGATCTTTTCAACGGCAGCGTCTGCTTCTTCGCCGGTAGCGGCCGAAACATAGACGGTGCCATCGTCTTCAATGGAAATCTCAGCGCCAGTTTCGTCGTGAATCGCATTGATGGTTTTACCCTTCGGACCAATCAACTCACCAATCTTCGACGGCGGGATGCTCACGGTGATCACACGCGGAGCAGTTTCCGCCATCGAGTCTGGCGAATCGATGACTTCAGCCATCGTATCCAGAATGGTCAAACGAGCCTCGCGCGCTTGTTCCAGTGCCTGTGCCAAAACATCCGATGGAATACCATCTAGTTTGGTATCCAGCTGCAGAGCGGTGATGTAATCCGGAGTACCGGCGACTTTGAAGTCCATATCACCGAAGGCATCTTCGACGCCCAAGATATCGGTCAAGGTCACGAAACGCTCTTCACCATCAACCTCACCAGAGACGAGGCCCATAGCGATACCGGCCACTGGCGCTTTCAACGGCACACCCGCGTTGTACAGCGACAGCGTCGAGGCGCAAACCGATCCCATGGAAGTCGAGCCGTTCGATCCCAATGCCTCAGATACCTGACGGATCGCATACGGGAATTCTTCGCGCGACGGGATAACCGGAACCACTGCGCGCTCAGCCAGTGCACCATGCCCAATTTCACGGCGCTTTGGCGAGCCCACACGGCCGGTTTCACCGGTAGAAAATGGCGGGAAGTTGTAGTGGTGCATGTAGCGCTTAGACTCGCCGGGGGTCAACGAATCAACCCGCTGAACCATTTCCAGCATGTTTAGGGTGGTCACTCCCAGAATCTGGGTTTCTCCACGTTCAAACAATGCGGAACCGTGCGCGCGTGGAATTAGTTCGACTTCAACTTCCAGAACGCGGATGTCGGTGGTGCGACGGCCATCGACGCGGTAACCATCGCGCAGGATCTTTTCGCGGACGATTTCTTTTTGCAATGCACCGTATGCAGCACGGATTTCGAGCAGAGCATCGTCATCGTCGATGTCGTACTTATCCTCAATATCGTCGGCAAGGTCTTCATCCCATTCGCTGAGGTAATCGTTGATAGCCTCATCACGAGCCTGCTTTTCCCCAATGGAAAGCAGCTTGTGCAGCTTCTTGCGGGCTTTTTTCGCAACCTCGTCATAAACTTCGTCGGAATACTCCACGAACAACGGGAATTCTGCGGTTTCCTTCGCGGCCTGCTTGGCCAACTCAACCTGCGCCTGGCACAGCACAGAAATGAATGGTTTCGCAGCTTCCAGGCCTTCGGCAACGGTTGATTCTGTCGGCGCAGGTGCACCCTGAGCAACACGGTCAGCAACGTTTACCCCAGCGCCAGCCTCAACCATCATGATGGCTACATCACTTGCTCCCGACTTTGCGCCCTTTGAGCTGCGACGTCCCTTCTTTTTATCGCCGTCTTTCTTTTCGACGATTCGACCAGCAACCACCATTTCAAACAGGGCTTCTTGGTGCTGCTGGTGATTCGGAAACGCCACCCAGGCACCTTCTGGGTGTTCATCGTCGGCAAGCAAAGCCACGCGAACGGCACCGACGGCACCAGAAACCGGCAACCCGGAAATCTGTGTAGCGGCCGAAGCACCGTTGATCGCAAGCACGTCGTAGTATTCGCCAGGCGCAATCGACAACACGGTATTGACGTTTTGTACCTCATTGCGCAGGCCTTTGACGAACGTCGGGCGCAACGGGCGGTCAATCAGGCGAGACGCCAAAATGGCTTCGGTCGACGGGCGCCCTTCTCGACGGAAGAAGCTGCCCGGGATGCGGCCAGCTGCATACATACGCTCTTCGACGTCCACGGTCAGAGGGAAAAAGTTCAAGCCTTCTTTCGGCTTAGACGATGCCGTCGTCGTCGACAAAATCATCGTGTCTTCATCCAAGTAAGTGGTGACGGCACCATCTGCCTGCCGAGCCAACTGCCCAGTTTCAAAACGGATGGTGCGGGTACCGAAATCACCATTGTCGATTGTGGCTTCTACGCCGTTGATCCCGACTTCTTCATCAACAAACATTTGCACAGCTTTATTGCTGCTCATAAAAACTCCTTGCTCTACAGCGAGCTCATTCATTCTGACGATCATCGTAGCCGTCAATGCATCTATGTTCTGAAAAGAAAACCTCTGCCAGAGTTCCACTCGACAGTATCAGGCTTTACAGTTTCAAACTCTGTAGCGTCAACCTAATCAGCATCAAACACTGCCCTTAGCTTAGCATGCAAAAACCACCCTGCCCAGAAAACTGGACAAGGTGGTGAATATCTCTGCAGTGCCCAATATTTGCGACACTCGAAATAACGGCGCTTGAAATTAGCGACGCAGACCCAGACGAGAAATCAGGTCACGGTAACGGTTAACGTCCTTGGACTGCAGGTACTTCAGCAGACCACGGCGACGACCAACCAGCAGCAACAGACCACGACGGGAGTGGTGATCGTGCTTGTGATCTTTCAGGTGTTCGGTCAGGTTGGTGATGCGGTAGGTCAGCAACGCAACCTGAGCCTCTGGGGAACCGGTATCAGTTTCGTGAACACCGTATTCCTTCAGAATTTCCTGCTTCTTTTCCGTTGAAAAAGCCATGATCGTCTCCTTATTTCAGTCCACACGAAAAATCATTTGCAACCACTGTGGACCGTAGTCACAAACCGATCATTAATCCTAGCCGTTATCCGCGCTTGTTTGCAAGAAATACTCCTCCGCTACTGCGGGGTCGGCTTCGTGACTCGCTAAATCCTCCTGCAAAACCTCACGGACGTTATCCACATCGCGTGAAATTGCAGACAAAAGCTCATCTAAACTGTCATATTTTTCCATCGCGCGAATCCGGTCGACGAAATGCACGGTTGCGCTATATCCATACAAATCAGCCTCGCGATCCAAAACAAATGATTCCACGCTGCGCTCGTCGTCACCAAACGTCGGATTGGTACCCACCGAAATCGCCGCCGCATAAGCAACTTCTGGGATCATGTTTCCGTCTACCGGGGAATTTGCGCCTTCAACGACGAGCCATCCGGCATAGACCCCGTCGGCAGGCAAAGCGAGATTTTCGGGAAAATATTGGTTCGCCGTAGGGAACCCGAGTTCCTTACCTCCCCGACCAGCACCACGAACGATCGGACCATGAACGTTAAACGGTCGCCCCAACGCCCACCGCGCAGACCGCACATCGCCAGCGGCCAAGAATTTCCGCACAGCCGTAGAACAGATCAGGGTATCGGCATTGCTGCGGTCTTTATCGTGCAACAGTTGAATAACATCGACGGAAATGCCGTAAGGCTGACAGAGCTCTTCCATCACCGCTGGAGTGCCAACGGCATCTTTACCGAACGTAAAATTTTCACCGATGATCACATGGGAAGCGTGCAGCTTGCCGACGAGCAATCGGTCCACATATTCCTGCGGCGACCAGCCAGCCATCTCCACGGTGAAATCAATCACCATGACGTGATCGATCCCCATTTTTTCGACGACAGCCATGCGCTGCTCAAAAGTCCCCAAAGCTAGCGGGGCACGCTCCGGTAAAAACACACTCACCGGGTGTGGGTCGAACGTAATCAATACTGATCTTTCGCCCGTCGAACGAGCGCGTTTCACCGCCGCGGAAATCAATTCTTGATGTCCACGGTGCACGCCATCAAACACACCGATGGTTACTACCGCGGATTCCACATCTGCCGGGATCTCATCCATGCCGTGCCAAATATTCACCCTGCCAGCTTAAGGCATAGACTGACTGCTATGAATTCTGCTTCGAATTATTCGCAGCCCGACCCATTGGAAGGCTCCGGTATCGTCGTCGTCGACAAGCCTGCGGGCATGACCTCGCATGACGTCGTCGGCAAGCTTCGCCGCATTTTTCGCACGAAAAAAGTTGGCCATGCGGGAACCCTCGACCCGATGGCCACTGGCGTGCTAGTAGCAGGCCTTGAACGGGGCACGAAATTCCTGGCACACATGGTTGCTGCCACCAAAACCTACCAAGCCACGATACGGCTCGGCGCAGCCACCAGCACGGATGATGCTGAAGGCGAACTACTCTCCCCCGCAAGCGTATTTCCGGATAGCACCAAGACAGACATCACGGCTCGCTTGACAGCACTGACCGACGAACAGATCTCGGCCGCGTGTGCTGCCTGGACCGGCACCGTTGAACAAATCCCCGCGAAGGTCTCGGCAATCAAGATCAACGGCAAACGCGCCCACCAGCGAGTGCGTGAAGGCGAAGAAGTAGAGATCCCGGCTCGCAGCGTCACCATCGAGCAATTCGATATTCACGATATCCGCCGCATCTTTGAACACGATGGCAAGCAATTTATTGACATCGATTGCACGGTGTCTTGTTCTTCAGGCACCTATATTCGTTCGCTAGCGCGCGACATCGGCCTAGACCTTGGAGTCGGCGGGCACCTCACTGCATTACGACGGACTCAGGTTGGCCCGTACACGCTCGCCGATGCTGCCAGCCTCGAAGAACTCGCAGAACAAGCAGCTTTAAGCCTGGGATTAGATGAAGCGCTGCTCCGCAGCTACCCGAAATGGCAGATCAGCGAAGACCAAGCACTGGATTTGAGTATGGGCAAACGATTACCAGCCCAAGGTTTAGACGGTGTGCATGCAGCAACCGCTCCTGATGGCAGAGTAATCGCACTGGTCAAAGAATCTAAAGAAATTCAGACCGTCTTCGTCGCCCGGCCCAGTACACTCTAAGCCTCCGCTGGCACCACTGCGGCAGTGAGAACGAAGCCGCCGTCAATAGCCCAGCGACCGCTAATGAATGGCACCGGGGTGGGCCTTACCAACAGATAGGCGATGAAGGTTCCATCTTCTCGCAGGTCTACTTCGGCCTGCTCAAACCCCAACCAACGCTGCGTCATCGGAAACCACGTCTTGTACACCGCCTCTTTCGCGCAAAAGATAATGCGATCAGCATACGGAATTCCCGCTGATCGTAATCGCTGAATCTGCGGTTTTTCCGAATCGCGCAAAATCAAATCCACGATATCGACGGGAAGTTTCTGCGCCGGTTCAATATCAATACCGAGGCTGCGTATCTGATCTACCGGCGCCACCGCTGCCGCCCGCATACCGGAAGTGTGCGACATCGAGCCGCAATACCCATCCGGCCACAACGGCATGCCCCGGTTACCGCGCAGAATCGGTTGGGTTCCGCAATATCCTAATTGCGCCAGCGCTTGATGCGCGCACCATCGCGCATCACCGAATTCAGCCTTGCGCTTTTCCACCGAATGCGAGACGACGGTCTGCTCCAACGGATGCAAACTCCGAAAATTCACCAGGTCGCCATCATCAGTGCTGCGTACAGAGACCATGCGAGCAGATTCCGGTAACAAAAAATCATGACTAGACATGATTAGCCCCTCCCAGTCCTTGGCTCGCCTTCCTTGCTACCGTCCGGCCATCACGACCGTCGACTAGCTCTAAGATCGGACATGGCCAAACCCGTTGCTCATCGTGTCGCGCCCATTCTCGCGGGTATCCCAGCGATACTTCGTGGTGGACGATACCGTCGAGCTCGTATTCGCCCGGCATATGCAAGTGTCCGTAGACCACTGCTTTCGCGTTATATCGTCGCGGCCAATGCCGCGTATGGCGGGTACCGCACCACAACGCGATCTCTGGCAATGCCATCTCCAGCGTCGGCTCTTGAACCAACGGCCAATGATTCACCAACACCGTGGGCCCGGATACCCGTGACAAACGTGTGATGGAATAGGCCAAACGATCCCAGCACCAAGCACGAATATCGGCAAATGGCGCGATCGCGATCTCATCGGTCATCATGACGTTTTTCCGTGCGGCGGCATCCAGAGCGGCTTCAACTGTCATGCCGGAAGGTCGAAAACTGTAATCGTAGAGCGTAAACAACGGCACAATCGTGGTATCACCAAAAACCGGAAAACTATCTTCCGGAGTAATCACGTCGATCTCTCGGCACATCTGCACCAACGCATCATATTTCGCGCGGCCCACATGAGTCTCCGCCGAACGACAAAAAAGTTCGTGATTGCCAGGAACCCAAATGAGCTGAGCGAAACGACCACGCAATTCGCTGAGAATCGCAGAAATCAACTCGAATTGTTCCGCAACATCACCCGCTACCAATAGCCAATCCTCTGGGTGCCTCGGGACGATCTCGGCTACACGTTGCCGGTTTGCCCTCACCGCAGCATGCAGATCTGCCACGGCCCACAGCGTCGGTGGGAACTCAATTATCGATTCTCCCTGCATGTCAGGGGTGTTCCTCGCCTCGCTGCTGATCACTTGCTTCTTTAGCTCCTGGCCTATCATCAATCGGTCACCGCCCACTTCATCGACTGGAAACGATAAACCACGGCGAGCGTACGCAAGGCAATAAATGCCAACAAACCGCACCAAATTCCTGTTAATCCACCGTCGACAAGATAGGCGAACCAGACCCCAGGTAAGAACCCGAGAACCACCGAAGCGATCGTGATCGTGCGCAAAAATGCAACATCACCAGCACCAAGCAAAACGCCGTCAAATGCAAACAGCACACCGCCCAAGACGATCATAGAAACCAGCAACCACCACGGCGTCGCGATCGCTTCCAGCACACCGGGATCATCGGTGAATACCCGCGGAATCCAGCCAGAGAAAATAACAAAGATGACTGCCAGACCGAGGGCAAAAATTGTCGAGTACCAGGTGATTCGCAAACCTGCACTCCGTGCCTTCGCAACGGTTTTGCTACCCAATGCAGCACCAATCAAAGCCTGGGCTGCAATCGCTAAAGAATCAAGCACCAGGGTCAAGAAATTCCACAGCTGCAGCATAATTTGGTGCGCGGCAAGCGCGTGCGTGCCAAAACGAGCAGCAACCCCGGCGGCAGACAAAAAAGCCACTTGAAATGCTAAGGAACGCAAAATCAGATCGCGCCCCAGCACCAACTGGCGGATAATCACCCGAGAGCGCGGTGCCCAGCTGCCATCATGTGCACGCAACAAACACACCACAAAACAGGTTGCCGTCAAGCCCATCCCGAACACATTTGCCCACGCAGAACCCACGAGGCCGAACGAAGAGACTAAAAACGGCAAAGTAATCGCGCCGGGAATCACACCAGCGAGGGTGAAATAAAACGGCCAGCGCGTATTTTGGATACCACGCATCCAGCCGTTGCCAGCCATAATTACCAATGTGAGTGGGATGGCGAGTGCAGAAACATGCAGCCAGCTCGCCGTCGCTGATGCTACCTGAGGGTCACCGGTCAACCATTGCGCGATCGTAGTGCCGAATATCCACAAAACTGTCGCCAACAAGCCGCCGACAGCCAGCGCCACCCAGGTTGCTTGCACGCCCTCAGCAATGGCGGATGATTTTTTGCCCTGCCCATAAAGGCGCGAAGCTCGCGCAGTGGTGCCATAAGACAAAAACGTCAACTGGGTGGTCAGCATCGACTGCACGGTTGCACCAGCGCCCAGAGCTGCTAATTCAAAACTTCCCAGCCTGCCGACGATGGCAGTATCCAGCAGCAGATACAACGGCATCGCCGCCAAAACCCCAAGCGCAGGCAACGCGAGACCGAAAATCGTGCGGGCGTTAATTTCAGCATGCGGGGCGTCTGTGCGCTCGTCATCAGTGTGCCGGTCATCTGTGTGCTCGGTAGTAGCGTCAGCACCGCTGCTCTCATTGTCATTTTTAGACGGCGTAGTCATAGGCGTGGTTATAGACCTTCGCGTTGAATAGCATCGAGTAGTTCTGTGATCACTTCTTCCTGCGATCCCTGGGCAGAATACCCTGCTGCAGGCACATGGCCACCGCCGCCGAGTCGCATTGCGATAGCCGAACAATCGAGCTCGCGGGATCGCAACGAGACATTCCAGTACTGCGGGCCCATTTCTTTGCACACCACACCTAGGTTGGTACCATCCAGCGAGCGCACAAAATCCACCAATTTTTCTATTGCTGATTGGCTATGCGCAGTAATGATCCGGTGTGGTACTTGCAAAATCGCCATCGTCACCGAGCCTGTGGATTTGATCTGCAAGTTCGACAACACCTCACCCGTCATCTGTAAATCTTCCGGCGCTGTGAGGTCGACTAAATCTATCGCGATCTTTTTCGGGTCTAAGCCGAAATCCATGAGCTCAGCAGCCAGGGTATGCATAGCACTGCTGCCCCACCGGAAACTTCCGGTGTCTGTCATCAACCCCGCATACAAACCATGGGCAATCGCTCTATCTAGCGTGATTTCTAAATGCTGGAAAAGCTCATGAATAACCACCGTGGTCGACTCTCTGCTGGGGTCAACCAAGTTAAGCTCACCATAACCAGGATTAGTGTCATGGTGGTCGATATTGATGCTGGTTCCAGCGAAAGCCTGGTAGCTTGCCGCCGCCGCACCTGTACGCGACAGCGAACCACAATCAACGCTGATGATGGCGTCGGCAACAGGAAGTTCGGCGATGCCGTCGAAAAGCTCAACGTTTTCGGAATACGGTATCGACAGCAGATTGTCCGGTATCTCTCTATTCTGGCCCACGAAAATACGCGAGCCGATACCAAGCTGTTTTAAGCCCAGGGCAAGCGCACAAGCTGAACCGATGGCATCAGCATCGGGGTTGATGTGCGTCAGGATTATCACCTGACGGGCCTGCTTGATTGCGCTAGCCACCTGGGAATAAGTCATTACTCAGAATCCTTATATGGGTCGTCTTCCCCAGCTGGGCGTGCTTGTTCGCGCAAGCGTGCGAGTTCTTCATCACGCGCGCGGGCTTTGGCCAGTAGATCCTCCATGTGCGCGGAGGCTTGCGGTAC
Organism: Corynebacterium sp.; assembly: GCF_030826625.1. Classification (GTDB taxonomy): domain Bacteria; phylum Actinomycetota; class Actinomycetes; order Mycobacteriales; family Mycobacteriaceae; genus Corynebacterium. Next base: position 25,426 of record NZ_JAPJNQ010000024.1, read on the forward strand.
CTCGTCGTAAGCGAACTCGAGGGTGGGAGTAAAGCGAACCGAAAGCACGTCGCCAACGATTTTGCGTAATTGACCACGGTGCCGTGCGAGTGCTTCTGCCGCCTGCTCAAGGTCCGGTTCTTCGTTAATTTCGCGCCCGCGCGCCGTGTAATAGACCGTCGCGTTGTGCAGATCCCCAGTCACGCGAGTATCGGTGACGGTAATCAATTCTAGACGACGGTCTTTGATCTGGTGTTCGAGAGCATTCGCAACGATTTCTTGGATTCGCTTCGCGATCCGTCCTGTACGTGCGTTGTCGGCCATGATGGTTTCACCTTTCATCGAATGTTGTTGTCGCCATTTTAGCGCAGACGAAAGCACCCACCCGGTGTCCCTTCGGACTCATCGGGTGGGTGCTCGTCGTCGATTTCGTGAACCGGCGGCCACGCGCCGCGGCTAGCTGGTCACACGCCGCGGCTAACGAATGCTAATCGCGTGGTACCTCGACTTCTTCGTAGGCTTGGATGATGTCGCCCACGGCAATGTCTGGGTAGGACAGCGTCATACCGCACTCGTAACCGGCCTTGATCTCGGTCATATCGTCTTTTTCGTGACGCAAAGACTCAATCGTGGCGTTCGGCGCGATGACGTTGCCGTCGCGCAGGATGCGGGCCTTGCCGTTGCGCTTGACCGAGCCTTCGTTGACCATACAACCTGCAATGAGACCGACAGCCGACGACTTGAACAGCGCACGGATCTCAGCTTCACCAGTGTCGCGCTCTTCGTAGATCGGTTTGAGCATGCCCTTGAGGGCTTGCTCGATCTCTTCGATGGCACGGTAAATGACCGTGTAGTAGCGAATATCCACGCCCTCTTGGTTGGCAGCTTCGGTAGCTTTGCCTTCCGCGCGAACGTTGAAGGCCACGATAACGGCATCCGAGGCTGCAGCCAGCGAGACATTCGTCTGCGTTACCGCACCAACACCGCGGTCGATGATGTTCAGCTCGACCTCGTCGTCGATCTCGATCTGCAGCAAGGCATCTTCCAAGGCTTCGACAGAACCGGCGTTGTCGCCCTTCAAGATCAGGTTCAGCGTGCTGGTTTCCTGCAGAACCTTGTCCAGGTCTTCCAGGGAGACACGCTTCTTGGTCTTAGCTTGCAGGGCCGAACGACGGCGGGCATCGCGCTGCGCGGCGATCTGTCGTGCAACGCGGTCGTCTTCGACCACGAGCAGGGAGTCACCAGCGCCAGGCACGCCGTTGAGGCCTTGTACCTGAACTGGACGGGATGGACCAGCTTCTTCAACATCATTGCCGAATTCGTCGACCATACGACGCACACGACCGTGCGCATCGCCGACCACAATCGAGTCTCCGACGTGCAAAGTACCGCGCTGGACGATGACTGTCGCCACCGGTCCACGACCACGGTCCAGGTTCGCTTCGATTGCCAAGCCTTGAGCATTCATGTCTGGGTTGGCGGTCAGTTCCAAAGCTGCATCTGCAGTCAGCACAACAGCTTCCAGCAGCTCATCGATGTTGGTTCCCTGGCGTGCAGAGATATCGATGAACATGGTGTCGCCACCATATTCTTCTGGAATCAAGCCGTACTCAGTCAGCTGACCGCGGATCTTGTCTGGCTGTGCTTCAGGCTTATCAATCTTGTTGACGGCAACGACAACCGGGATATCGGCTGCTTTGGCGTGGTTGATCGCCTCGATCGTCTGTGGCATGACCCCGTCG
>NZ_JAPJNQ010000025.1:0-1181 GCF_030826625.1 Corynebacterium sp.
CAGGAAGCCTGCAACGAGGCCGATGAGGGCAAGTGCCTCAACGAAGGCGATACCAAGGAACATGGTGGTACGCAGCTGGCCGGCCATCTCAGGCTGGCGAGCCATACCTTCGACGGTCTTACCGACCAAGATACCGATACCCAGACCAGGTCCGATGGTTGCCAGACCGTAGCCGATAGCACCCAATTCGATGGAGGACTCAGTTGCCTGTGCCAAGATGATCTCGTTCATGTGAAAGTCATTCCCTTTCGTGGTCCTCGGCGTTGGTCGCCGAGTATGTAGTTGCTGTGGGGGTTATGTAATTAGCCGCGTGGTTCGCGAGTTTGTCAGTGTGCGTCTGCGTGCAGGGACAGTTCGATGTACACCGCGGTCAGCAATGCGAAAATGTATGCCTGCAAGAAGATGATGATGACTTCGTACAGAGTGAACAGAATCGCTGCCAACACCGTCACACCCGACAATGCCGTCCAGCCGTTGAGCTGCCAGAAGAAGAAGTTCGTGGCGCTGAACAGAAGGACCAAAATGATGTGGCCGGCGAGGAAGTTCGCCATCAAACGCAGTGCCAGCGTGATCGGACGCAGGATGAACGTCGAGAAGAACTCGATTGGCACGACCAGAAGGTGCAGCAACGGTGGCAAATTCGGGATGACCACCGAAGACTTGACGAATTTACCGAAGCCATAGCGTTTTGCGCCGGCATAAATCATCGTGACGTATGCCAACAATGCCAAGGCGATCGGCATTCCGATACGTGCGTTTGCGGAGATGTTCAGACCCGGAATGATCGTCGAGACGTTCATGAACAAAACCGAGAAGAAAATTGCCGCCAAGATTGGCAGGAACCTTCTCCCCTCTTTTTTGCCCAAGATGTCTTCTGCGATGTGGATCCGAACGAAATCCAGCGCGTATTCCATGACGTTCTGCAAGCCTGAAGGAACCAGCTTGGGGCTCCTAAAGGCGATGAGGAAGACCACCAGCATGATCGCGAGCATCAGCAAGCGAACAAGCATCAAGCGGTCTAGCGCGAACCAACCACCCAAGAAATCATCAAGGATGATGTGGCCATAGTATTGCCCCGGGAAAAATTCTGGGTCCAGTTCAGGCGAGTGGAACTCACCTCGAAAGGCCATAGTTGTAACGCTCAGCGTTCTCTCCCGTGTTCGGGCCGCATGAGTAGCTCA
>NZ_JAPJNQ010000025.1:1191-26313 GCF_030826625.1 Corynebacterium sp.
GTGCTATGGACGTCTTCAACTCGCTGCCGTTACCACGGACTCCGTCGCACATCAGCGCGGCAACAGCAGGGGAAACAGCGCAGCATGAAAGTCACACCCTTACAGTTTCCTGTGAAAGGCGCACCACTATTGCGGTTACCCGTGCAGTATATTATCAGCGTATTTCGATTCTGTCGCCTCGTGGGGGTGGATTTTTCATTTAAGTTTTCTAGCTGCACGAATCGCGAATCTTTTGCAGACGGAAACACTTATCGGTTCTCCGTGGCGAACGATCACCGGATTCTTCGTAATCGCAAGAAAGCATCGCTCGAGACACCCCGCATACCAGGCAGTATCAGGCAACCCTTAACGACGCACTAGCCAACGAAAGTGACTTTCGAGGTGACGATCGCCCAAACTTCTGTTCCCAGAGTCAATACCAGCACAACCACAACTGTCACAAACAAAGAAAGAGTGTGATAAAAGTCTAAGTCTCGAATCGCGAATAAGACGAATACGAGAACCACAATCTTTAGTAACCAAGTTCCCAACACCACAGCCATGGTGTTTGCCGGAGTACTTTGCGAGGTCAATAGAACACTCACTGCAGTCAGCAATACAAAACTTCCACCAATAGCGGCACCGAGCAATACGCCCGAGAGTCCTGGTAATCCTGCCACTGCACCCCAGACAACGAGCGAAGCAACCGTGGCAATAAGCAGCGCCCGACTACCAAGCTTCAGTCCGCGCTTGAGCGGCAAAGTATGGTCTTCGTACGGGGAAACAGCTCCAGCCCCTGCGCCTGTCTCCGGCCCCTCGTGAAGAGAAGAATCGTTCGTGTTTGTCATCATAAATCCTTGTTTAATACCTATGTATACGAGCTATTACTCAAATTATCAGCGGTTGCGAGACGCCTGCCCTGCGGACAGTATGACCTCAGAAGGGAGGACGATTGGCGACGAATCTCAAAGGCGGTTGCGTTCTACCAATTTTTCCCGCCCGCAACGGAATCATCGTGACAAACCCCGCCGCAGTTAAAGCTGAAATCGTTCCTGTGATCGCAAGCCAAGATGGCACTACCGAAAAACTCACTGCGCCAAATGCCACAACAGCCACCCAAAGATACAGCACCAAGACTGTCCGTCGATGGGTATGCCCCAGGGATAATAGCCGGTGATGAATATGCTGCTTGTCCGCAGCCATCGGCGATTGTCCGCGAGCAAGCCGACGCACAACGGCAAGAATCAGATCCAGTACGGGAACAAAAATTGCTGCCAGCACCACAATAAACGGCGAAATAAGCGCGACAATATCTGCAGTGCCATATAACGCCATATTAATTTTCCCGCTGGCCGAAGTTGCTGCTGCAGCCAACAAAGTCCCAATGAGCATGGATCCGGAATCCCCCATGAAAATCCGTGAGGGTTCAAAATTATGCGGCAAAAACCCTGCACAAATGCCGACCAAGCCAGCGGCGATGATTGCTGGTGGGTAGGCTGACACTGCTCCACCTTGGTCGTAAAGCACCGTCAGCGAAAAGACTAGGATTGCACCACCAGCAATCATTCCGAGCCCAGCCGCTAAACCATCGAGACCATCAACAAAATTGATGGCGTTAATCAGCGTGACCGTAAACAATACAGTCAAGATCAGAGACTGGACTTGATCCAATACCACCGTCGTGCCATCACCAATAGGCAGGAACAGCAGCGTCCATGTCAAACCCAACAAACTCATAAGACAAGCGGCAACAACCTGGCCAACCAGTTTCACGACTGCACTCAGCTCAAACAAATCATCCAAGACACCAACCAGAACGATTGCGAATGCAGACCACAGCACCGCCGTCATTTCCGGGGTTACAGGCATGAATCCGCGGTTCAAGGCTGGTAGCTGCGTCGCTAAAGCCATGGCAATCAAAAACCCGCTGAACATCGCCACACCGCCGAGCCTCGGTGTTGGTTGGGTATGCACGTCGCGGGCTCGAATCTCAGCGATCCTGCCGGAGCGGATCATCAGGTTGCGCACTGCGCCAGTAACCAAAAAGGTCACGACAGCAGCTACTAACAGCACCAGACCAAGTTCCCGAAGTGGAATGCCCGCCGCTCCCATTAGCTACTCTTTCTACGCAGATCCTCCGCCGACAGCTCGAGAACCTCTGCTATTTGTTCTGTGCTGATAGCGCCTTCGCGTAAAACGACCGGGTTCGGCCCAGAAAGATCAACGATGGTCGATGCCTGCCCTACGGGGCTTTCACCGTCATCGAGATAGACCTTGACGCTGCGCCCTAGCTGACGCTCGGCCTCAGTGACTGTGGTCGGAGACGTCTGGCCCGAGATATTCGCGGATGATACCGCCATTGGACCGACTTCGCGCAACAGCTCGATCGCAATCGGGTGTAGTGGCATGCGCAGCATCACAGTGCCGCGAGTATCGCCCAAGTCCCAAGGAAGGGACGGCGCCTGCGGAACAATCAACGATAAGCCACCAGGCCAAAAGGCCTCGATTAGCGTTTTCGTTTGCTCTGGGAATTCCCGCACGAGCCCCTGCACTGTTGCCCAGGAACCAACCAACACGGCAATCGGCATATCGCGACCGCGGTGTTTCGCAGCGAGTAACTGCGCCACCGCTTGGTTATCAAATGCGTTGCATCCTATGCCATACAAAGTATCGGTTGGCATGACGACCAACTCACCGTCACGCACAGCGCTGACGGCGGCACGCAGCCCGGCTTCTCGCTGGTTGCGATCTTCGCAGGAATATGTCGTGCTCATCGCCGTTATCTACTCCTCGTTGGTCTCATTTTGCATCAACGTTATCCGTTATATACATCGCTTGCTCAGTTTACGCTTTTGGTTGCGGTCACAAACCGATCTCGTCCCGTGAGATCAGCGAGCGGTGCGATTTTTTCTAGCTTCGATTGCGCGCGCAGCACTTCTTGGACCTGCTGCGAAGTCGTGTCATCATGTTCGATGCCTACCACCCCACCGCGGCGCAACAAGCGCGCTACCAGCGGTGCAAGGTGATCAATCACATCCATCCCCGTCTCGCCAGCAAAAACGGCGCTGTCTGGATCCGCATAGACTTCGGGGCTCAAACTCTCATCGCGCGGAACATACGGCGGATTCGACACAATCAGATCGATTCGGCCGTCGAATTCTGCGAGAAAATTCGCCTCACACACATCACCGTGGCGCAGTTCGTAGGAAATACCAGAACGCTTCTGCAGTTGAGTACGATTTTTCTCCGCCCATTCCATCGCTTCAGGGGAATATTCCACCCCAATAACCTGCACATTCGGAACTTCATGAGCGATAAAAGCAGCCAATGCGCCAGTACCGGTACACAAATCTAGTACCAGCGGCGAATCTCCAGTGCGCTGTGCACCTATGCCAGCATTTTTAAGCTTGTCGACGGCCCATTGCGCGAGCACTTCTGTTTCCGGGCGCGGAATAAAAACACCTGGCCCCACCAATAACTCCAGTGGGCCAAACGGCGCCGAGCCTATGATGTGTTGCAGCGGTTGCCTGCGTTCACGACGAGCAATCGCCTCGGCAAGTCCGAGTGGGGCTGGCTCGCGCAAATGCATGAACACCTCTGTGGACGCAACATCGAGAAAATGTGCGGCTAGCAGGCGCGCCTCCCCGGCGGCATTCGAGATCCCAGCAGCAGCGAATCGCTGCGTGGCATCTTGAATTACCTCATGAAGGATCTTCGCCGTAGCTCCGGTCGATGGAACTGAGCTCACCGCGAACTATTTCGCCTCGAGGCGTTCGGCACGTTCCTGATCCTGCAAAGCTTTGATCAGATCGTGCATGTCACCGTTGAGCACGCTGTCTAAGTTGCTGGCCTTATAACCGATACGGTGGTCCGCAATCCGGTTTTCTGGCCAGTTGTAGGTACGAATACGTTCGGAACGATCCATAGAACGGACCTGGGATGCACGCTGCTCACCGGCTTCAGCGTCTGCTTTTTCCCGCTCAATCTGGTCAAGACGAGCCTGCAAGACTTGCATGGCGCGTGCTTTGTTCTGAATCTGGGAGCGCTCCTGCTGGCAGGTCACCACCAAGCCCGTCGGCAAGTGAGTGATACGCACCGCAGAGTCGGTGGTGTTAACTCCCTGGCCGCCTTTACCCGAGGAACGGTAAACGTCGATACGCAGATCTTTTTCATTGATATCGACGGATTCCACCTCATCAGGCTCGGGGTAGACCAGCACACCAGCGGCAGAGGTCTGAATGCGGCCCTGAGATTCTGTCACCGGCACGCGCTGCACACGGTGAACGCCGCCTTCGTATTTGAAGAACGCCCACGCGCCATCGCGACCTGGGGTTTTCGCACGGAAGGAGATCGTCATATCCTTCACTCCACCCAAGTCGGATTCGTTTAGGGCCAAGACGTTCCACGCGAATCCAGCTTTATCAGCGAAGCGCTCATACATGCGCGCCAGATCAGCGGCGAACAACGCAGCTTCTTCTCCACCCGCGCCTGCTTTGATCTCCATGATGATGTCTTCGGAATCCTGCGGATCACGCGGAGCAAGCAAGTCAGCGAGTTTTTCTTGTAGCTGTTCGACTTTTTCCGCGAGTTCTTCCGCCTCCGCTTGAAAATCATGATCCTCATAGGCCATTTCACGCGCGGCTTCGAGGTCATCCTGCGCCGCGGTGAGCTCTTCGTACGTGATCATGATTGGCCGCAACTCGGCGTAGCGCTTCGAGAGCTTGCCGAATTGTGCTTGGTCCCCAGCGATCGACGGATCCGCCATCTGGGCTTCAATGCCCTGATATTCGGAGACGACATCGTCGACAAGCGATACCTCATTAGCCATGGATTATTCCTCTTCTTCAAGTGCCGCTGCCATCGGGGCAGACGATGCAACCTGCATCAAGAATTCGCCGTTCGATTTAGTCTTCCGCAACTGCTTGATCAGCAAATCGATCGCCTGGTGTGAATCCAATGCAGACAGAATTCGGCGTAGCTTCGTCATGATGCGGGCTTCTTCCGGTACCAACAGTAGTTCGTCCTTACGGGTACCCGATGGGTTGACATCGACGGCTGGGAATACACGGCGTTCGGAGATACCACGATCCAGCTTGAGCTCAGCATTGCCGGTGCCCTTGAACTCCTCGAAGATCACAGTATCGCCGGTCGAACCGGTCTCCACCATGGCGGTGGCGATGATCGTCAGCGAACCGCCGTTTTCGATATTGCGGGCGGCACCCAAGAAACGCTTCGGTGGATACAGCGCGTTCGAGTCCACACCACCCGACAGGATTCGGCCCGATGCTGGCGAGGAATTGTTGTAGGCGCGACCCAAACGAGTAATCGAATCCAGCAAGACGACGACATCTTGGCCCTGCTCGACCAACCGCTTCGCACGCTCAATAGCCAGCTCAGCGACAGCGGTGTGCTCTGACGGTGGGCGGTCAAAAGTCGAGGCTATGACCTCGCCGTTGACGCTACGCTGCATATCCGTGACTTCTTCGGGGCGCTCGTCGACAAGCACGACCATCAAGTAGCACTCAGGGTTGTTCGTCGAGATCGCATTCGCGATATTTTGCAAGATCGTGGTCTTACCCGCCTTAGGCGGCGAGACAATCAACGCACGCTGACCTTTACCAATCGGCATAATCAAATCGATCACGCGGGTAGTCAAGATCTTCGGGTCGGTTTCCAGACGCAGACGCTTATTTGGGTACAGCGGGGTCAGCTTGCTGAACTGCGGACGCTGCTTAGCTTCTTCCGGGTGCAGTCCGTTGACCGTTTCAACGAATACCATCTGGTTGTATTTCTTGCGGTTGCGACCCTTCCCGTGAGATTGCCCACCGCCGGTCATTTTCACCTTTCCGGTGAGGTAATCGCCGGTACGCAAGTGGAAACGACGAACCAAGTTGGTGTTGACGAAAACGTCTAACGAACTTGGACGATAACCGGTGGTACGCAAGAACGCTGCGTTGCCGTCAACGACCTCAAGGATGCCAGCTACTTCTTGGAGGCCATTATTGCGGTCGTTATTACGATTCTCGTTATTGCGATCATCCTGGTTGCGGCTATCGTCACCGCGGTTATCCCGGTTATCGCGGTTGTTGTCACCGTGGTTGCTGCGGTTGCCATCGTTATTATTGTCACGGTTGCTATCACGGTGACGGTTACCGCGCTCAGCACGGTCACCGCGTTCATCATGATCATCCCGGTCATCGCTTGGGATATCGTTGTTGCGGTTCTGGTTGTTCTCGGTTAAACGACGCACCCGGCGCCCACGACGCCCACGACGGGAGTTCCCGTCACCGCTTTTACGGTGCTCAACCTGCTGGTTTTCAGCACCATTCGGGTCTTGTTGATGATCACTGACGCCAGCAGTCTGTGCAGCCTCAACAGCGGCAGTTTCCTGGTCAGCCCTTTCGGCACCAGCGGTGGTGTTCTCAGTTCGGTGCGATTGTGCGGAACCATCCCGGCGCGCGGGTTTCTGATTATTGTGGCCGCCTCCGTCGTTATGATTTGCCCGTGCTTTTGCACGAATGCGCCGTGCACGACGAGCAGCTGCGGGTGACGGGTTGTCGTTGTCATCGTGGGAGTGTTGTTGCTCATTGCCCGAAGTGGCGTCACCAGCATGCTCGTTGCCCACAGAAACTTGCTCTGTAGTCACATTGCCCGCAGGCACGTCTCCTGCCGCCGCGATAGCTTCATGTGCATTCAACTCTGCAGCCTGGCGTGCTTGCATTTCAGATTTTTTCTTCCGAGGAAGCGGCTTTTCGGTGGATTTACGTGGCACCTTGCCTGTCTCGATGGCCATGATCAGCTCACCTTTGCGCAGTGCGGTGATACTCTTCAACCCTTTTTCAAGAGCAAGCGCCCGGAGTTCAGGCAACTTCATGGAATACAGATCTGGGTTGTCCGTTGTGCTCACGGATGTCCTTTCGCGTCGATGTTCTCGCGTAATTGGGGTGGCCACCGAAGATTCGGCTGGCCGAGGCTCTACAACCGGCTGTGCTAGAAGAAGCAGATTTTACGGAAAATTGCAGGATTGCTGCAGGACAGTTCCGACATCCAACGTTCCACACGCAGCGCGGTGATTGTAGATGAAAGTGAAAACCACATTCCAAAATCTTGCAGATCTTCCCCGTTTGGGCTCATGCCATGGTGGTTCCGTTGGCCCCGGTAAGCGACAGCACGTCGATGAGCAACGCCAACGTCGAAAAGCACCATTGTGGCACGGGTTTTCGCAAGATTTTGAAATAACCGTGTAGGCGGCAAAAGCGCCTGCCTACCGATTTCAGAGACTAGTGTAGCGCACATCAATCCCATTCCCCACTTGGGGTTGTTGTGTCGTTGACCATAACGTGTGACGAACAGACGGCTAGACTTGGATTTATGCTCTCAACGATGCAGGATCTGCCGTTGTCTGTGTCCAGGATTTTGGAATATGGACGAACCGCGCACGCTAGCACGAAGGTCACGACTTGGTCACCCGAAGGCCCATCAGAAACCACTTTCAGTGCGATCGCCTCCCGCGCATCGGCGTTCGCGAATGTGCTGCACGACAAGCTCGGCATTACTGGCGACCAACGCGTGGGATCCCTGCTCAACAACTGTGCAGAGCATTTAGAAGTCATGTTCGGCGTGATGTCGATGGGCGCTGTCTTCGCACCGCTCAACAAGCAACTGATGCTCGATCAACTCACACACATCGTTAACCACAGCCATACCGAGATTTTGGTGGTTGATCCCCGAATGCTCGACCAGGTTCGCGATATCACCAGCCAGACGCCTTGCGTCCGGGCGGTCGCTTTCATTGGCTTACCAACGGCTTCCGAGCTCGCAGAATACTCGCAAATTTTGCCAGACCACATTGAGGTTCATTCTTATGAAGCTCTCCTCGATGGCCAGCCAACCTCGTATGACTGGCCCGAAGTGGACGAACGAGAGGCCACGGCTTTGTGCTACTCGACGGGCACGACTGGCGCGCCGAAAGGCGTGGTGTATTCGCACCGCGCGATTTATCTCGCCGCGCTGCAATTACGCACGACGGATTCTATTGCCGTCACTCACGGCGAGTCTTTCCTTTGTGGGATTCCGATTTATCACGTGTTGTGCTGGTCGGTTCCCTTCGCTGCTTTTTTGTCAGGCGCGCCGTTAGTTTTGCCCGATGCTGATACCTCTGCACCAACTCTGGCAAAGATTATCCAAGCGACTCATCCTCGCCGAGCCAATGGCGTGCCCTCATTGTGGATCCAGCTCATTGTTCACTATCTCAAGCACCCACCAGAGCGGATGTCATTGGTCGAGATTTTCGCAGGCGGTTCGCCTGCCCCACCGGCGTTGATCAAAGTTTGGGAAGAACACTATGGCGTCGATGTGGTTCACGTATGGGGCATGGCAGAAACGACCAGTGTCGGCACAGTTTCGCGCCCACCATCTGGCGCCTCGGGCGAAACTCGCTGGGGTTATCGCATCTCGCAGGGGCGTTTCCCGTCGATGTTGCAGTATCGTGTCGTGAACGATGGCGAGATTGTTCCGAATACCGACCGCAATGAGGGCGAGATTCAGGTACGCGGCAATTTGGTCACAGGTTCGTATTTCCACTCTGCAGCTGAAGCTACGACTGGTAACGCAGCGGAATTTCGTGGTCAGGATGTCTCTGATGACATCGATGCGGCCCGCAATAAGTTTACTGACGACGGCTGGTTGCGCACCGGTGATGTAGGTTCCATCACCCAAGACGGGTTCTTAACGGTTTCGGATCGTGCCCGCGATGTGATTCATTCCGGTGGCGAATGGATTTATTCAGTTGGTCTGGAAAACCTGGTCATGGCATCGGAGAAAGTTGTGGAGTGCGCGGTGATCGGTTATCCCAACGAAAAATGGAATGAACGTCCTTTGGCCGTTGCCGTCCTGCACGCCGATATTCCGCGTGATGAATCCACTGCCCGTGAGTTACGCGACTATCTCCGCGAATCTTTACCCAACTGGATGACTCCAGAGTACTGGGCGTTCGTGGATTCGATCGATAAGACCTCCGTCGGCAAGTTTGATAAAAAAGACCTGCGCGAACATTTGAAGGCTGGACGTTTGGAGGTCATTACGCTGCCGGGGCCAGGCGAACGCGGCAACGATGACAACGGTCCGCAGTCCGATTAGGGTACCCAATCCAATCATGATTGCAAGCCTGACCATGACATTTACCACTTGTCGAAACGTTGTCAGGACTATGGCAAGTCACTAAAATAGGTTCTAATATGTCCACCACTGTAATGTTGCCGAACCCTGCCACGCCATCGAATTCCCCTGACTCCGGGGAGCACAAAGTTGCGGCTGATTTACCTGCAGCCAACGTCGATGGCACTCGTCGGCTGCTTGATCGCTATGGGCGGGTTGCGCAAGATTTGCGCGTGAGCCTGACTGATAAATGCAACCTTCGCTGCACCTATTGCATGCCGGCCGAAGGTTTAGAATGGATGCACAATTCCGCGGTGCTTTCCGACGATGAGGTTGTGCGCTTGGTACGCATCGCCGTAGAAAAGCTGGGAATTCGTAAGCTGCGCTTTACCGGTGGTGAGCCCTTGCTACGAAAATCGCTGGCCAGCATCATTGAGCGAAGCAAAGCTCTGAGGACGGATACCGGCGAGGCCCCTGAAATTGCTCTGACTACCAACGGGCTGGGTTTGGATAAACGCGTAGAAAGCCTGGCTGCGGTCGGCCTGGATCGCATAAACATCTCACTCGATACCATTGACCGGGAAAAATACACTGCCCTGACCCGGCGTGACCGATTGGCCCACGTGCTGCGTTCGATCGATAAATGCGCGCAAGTCGGGCTTGATCCGATAAAAATAAACGCCTTGGTGATGAAGGGCGTCAACGAGGACGATGTGGTTGACCTGGCTGCTTATGCCTTGGATAAAGGGGCCCAGCTTCGGTTCATTGAGCAGATGCCGCTGGGTCCACGTGAGGCCTGGTCGCGGCAAGACATGATCACGGCAGATGAGATTTTGCAGAAGCTGCAAGCGGCGTTTGTGATGACTCCGGCCAAGCAACCACGGGGTTCTGCCCCGGCAGCACTGTGGGATGTCTGGGACGATGCCGAGCGCAGCGTGCAGCGTGGCAAGCTGGGCATTATCAGCTCGGTTTCGTATCCTTTTTGCGGCGACTGCGATCGCACTCGCCTAACTGCTGATGGCGCGATCCGCACCTGCCTGTTCAGTAATAGTGAGACGCAATTGCGCAATCACCTGCGTCAGGGCGCTAGCGATGATGAGATCGCCAAGATTTGGGCAGGCGCAATGTGGGAGAAGCTTCCTGGCCACGGCATTAATGACGAGGGCTTTTTGCAACCTGCTCGAACCATGTCGGCTATCGGTGGCTAGTAGTGCTGACGGAATTAATACGGACCCGATAAGAACTGACAACATGAATCCTTGTTCCCCAGTCACGGTGGCGCAACACCTTGCTCGTGTGCGCGCTCTGGTAGCACCAACTTCACCAGAATGGCTTGCTGTCCACGATGCACCGGGCCATTCTTTGGCACAGAAAGTGCACGCCGAAGCTGCTATCCCAGCTTTTAATAACTCTTCGATGGATGGTTTCGTCGTCCACGATTCCGATTTGCCGGGTTCGGGCCCGTGGACGCTACCGGTGGTCGGTGAAGTTCCCGCTGGCGCCAAGCCACAAGATTTCGCTGCCGGTGGCACGCTGCGAATCATGACTGGTGCCCCAATTAGCGGTGATCCTTCCCGGGTTCGAGTCATTCCCACGGAACTTACCGATGCGCAGGTGGGACCGTCGCAGGTACCGAAAACCGTGACGATTCATTCGATTCCCGAAAAACGGCATATCCGTCTGCGTGGAGAGGTGGTCGCGCCCGGTGGCGAGATCATGCCTGCATCCACGCTTGTCGACGCTGGTTGCCTAGCGTTTTTGCTCAACGCCGGAATTTCCCGCGTTCCGGTGTATCGCACGCCACGGGTAGCGGTAATTTCTTCTGGTGATGAATTAGTCTCTGCCGAGAACAGCCCAGCAACAGATACTGCTTACCGTATTGCGGATTCCAACGGACCGATGATCACGCGCTTGCTCGAAGAGCACGGGCCAGTCCACGTTGAACGTTTTCACGTCGGCGATGGCGTTGCTGCCTTACAGGATTTACTCGACGACGTTACGACCCGTGCCGAACAGCCCGTTGACCTGGTGGTTACCACGGGTGGCATCTCTCAAGGGGCGTTTGACGTCGTCAAGGCAGCCGTAACGCAATCACCGAATGCCGATCTCTGGTTCGGTAATGCCGCCCAACGCCCCGGTTCCCCGCAAGGCGCGGGCCACTGGAATCGCGTCGCGATGGTGACCTTACCCGGCAATCCGGTCGCGGCCTATGTCTCTGCGATGATCTATGTGCTTGCTTGCCTGCGTATTTTGCAGGGCCGCGTGACGTCGCCGCCCGAGTTGCATGGCCATGCATCTGCCGACAACGACCCTGGCTCCTGGTGGCCACACCGAGTTCTAGAGTTGCCACGGCACCCAGGGCTAGCCCGACCACGGAAGGGCAAAACTCAATTGGTTCCCGTACGTTTGGAACCAGCCCCACAGACTGGACAATCCCCCGGGCTACAGGCTGCGCCGACACGGGTGGGTAAGCTCGGTTCCCATTTCGTCAGCTCTTTGCTCGGCATCGACGCTCTCGCCGTGATCTCGCCTGAAGAAGACGATGCCGATCCAGCAACGGTACGTGTATTGGCTCTACGCTAATGCTGCTAATGCTACCGTGCCGCACTGAGTGTTGCCCGGTCTGCTAATTTGCTCACTCGATTTGAATAAACACGCACTACAACGATCAAAGAAAACAACAAACCTAGAAAGCCTTCAACAATGAAACAGCCACCACATCTCGATGCCTCAGGCAATGCCTATATGGTCGATGTCACGGAAAAAACGCCGACCATCCGCTCAGCGACCGCAGTCGCCTCCGTCGTGTGTTCACCCGATATCTTGGAAGCTCTGCGCGATGGCACCGTACCCAAAGGTGATGTCTTTGCAGTCGCCCGCATCAGCGGCATTTCTGCTGCCAAACGCGTTCCCGAACTGCTACCGCTAGCGCATACGATTGGTGTGCACGGCTGCGAAGTATCCCTCGAGCTTCGCGAGGATCATCTGCACATCACGGCGACTGTGCGCACTGCCGATCGCACTGGCGTCGAAATGGAAGCACTCACCGCAGTCAATGTTGCAGCACTCAACGTCATCGACATGGTAAAAGGCATCGACCGCAGCGCGTACATCACCAATTGCGCGATCATTCAGAAATCTGGCGGTCGTTCCGGAGACTGGTCCCGACCAGAACCGAACTAAAACGAAAACCAGGAAGCACTGCACTTTCTATGAACCACCCAGAAAACTCTCCCACTCAGAAGTTTCTTGTTGACGCCACACCCGACCGTGACAACCTCGCAGTCATGATCCTTGCTGGGGGACGCTCGCAGCGCATGGGTGGGATCGATAAATCCACGGTAAGCTTAAACGGCACTCGCTTGATCGACCATCTACTCACCGGAGTACAAGAGCTTGGGGTTGATCGCGACAATGTGGTGATCGTATCAACGAAAACCCTCGCTGAGGGTATTACACATACCGCGGAAAAACCCGCATTTGGCGGGCCGCTTGCCGGAATTTCCGCTGGTATTAGCGCACTTCCAGCAGCTGCTGGCCTTGTCGCAATTCTCAGCGTTGATGCACCAGATTCGTGGAAGCTAATGCCCGAGCTCAGCAATGCCCTTGCACGCAATGCTGAGCGTGACGCCGCCATCATCAAAGACAGCGCGGGAATCGCCAACCCCCTGTGCTCGGTCTGGAAGGTGTCGAAACTACGGCAATCCCTTGCAGAGATCGGCGATGCACACGATAAACCCGCACGTGCTCTAGTACGCCATTCCGATTGGGTTGGTGTCGACGGCACGGGCTGTGAAACTGATTACGACACGCTCGCAGAGCTCAAAGCTCGCGGCCAGGTGAAGCTCCCCGATGAGACTTCAGCGTAACAACTCTCCCTCGGGCACTACGGCATAGCCGTTTGACGCCGTTTGGGCTGCCTCAATCGGGCGAGCTAGCTAGTCCGTCTGCCGGGCAAGCCAGGCATCAATTCCACCACGCAAATTACCTAAATTTTCCACGCCTTCGGCCTGCAAGCGTTTGATCGCTTGGGTAGAGCGTTTACCTGCAGCACAATAAATGACCACCGGATGCTGCGCATCGTGGGCACGCACCGCAGAAATGAGTTGTGTAGTCGCCACAGTGCCGGAGCCGGAGCCGGCTGCACGATCTCCGTTATCACCAAGCGACGATAGCGGGATATTCACTGCTCCCGGGATCGCATATTCAGCGAATTCCTCTTGCTCTCGAACATCAATGACCAGGGCATCGTCTGGAATATCATCAACCGGTACCCCAGCGTCGACCAGCGATTCTGGTTCCTCACTGCTTTCGGCCTGAATCGGGCCGTGTTCCAACACTAACTCACGGGTGCTGCGTTTAGCCTGCACGGGAATGTACTCCCAACGGCCAGAGAGCGCATCAAAATAGCCTATACGGCCAGCCAATGGCGTACCGGTGCCAGTTAAAACCTTGATCGCTTCCAGCGCCATCGCCGAACCGACTGTGCCGACGACGGGACCAAGCACTCCTGCCTGAGCACACGAAGGAACCGAGCCAGCCGGTGGCGGTGTAGGAAAAACATCTTCATAGATTGGACCATCACCCAAACCAAAAACCGAGATTTGGGCATCGAAACCGAGAATCGAACCCCAGATGTGTGGGATACCGCTACGCAAAGCGGCCCACGAAATAAGGTACCGGGCCCCCAAGTTGTCCGTGCCATCGATGACTACATCAGCGGCACTAAAAATATCGCGCGCATGTTCACGGTCCAGATCAGCGTTGATAACGGCAACGGCGATATCTGGATTCAGAGCTTTGAGCGCCTGACGGGCCGATTCAGCCTTCGGGGTGCCGATTGAGTCAGTGCGGTGAATGATCTGCCGATGCAAATTCGACAGTGAGACTTCATCGCCGTCGATGATGGTCAGCGCACCAACTCCAGCTGCTGCTAGATACAGCAGCACCGGAGAACCAAGCCCGCCTGCGCCAACCACAACAACGTGCGAGCCAGCCAACTTTTCTTGCGCCTGACGCCCAAAACCACGCAAACTGAGCTGGCGTTGGTAGCGTGCCACTGACTGCGGAGAAAGTTCCATGCGTGGGGTTTCCTTCTAGATTAGCGCCTCACAGGCCACGCGGGCCCGTGATTGCTGCGATCCAATTTAATCCAAGCCGACCCACTGCGCCCTACCATCGCTAAGGAATTGTTCCTTCCAAATCGGTACGGTCGCTTTCACTCGTTCAGCGAGTTCAGCGCAGGCAGCAAAGGCTTCTTTTCGATGCGCGCTTGCAACAATCACGGCAAATGCGAGTTCGCCAATGCCGAGTTTGCCCGTGCGATGAGCTGCCCACACACGCACCTGCGGAAATTCTGCGGCAATTTCAGCAACCACGCGAGCCAATTCTTGTCGCGCTGAAGGGTGAGCGGTGTACAGCAATTCATCAACGGCCTGCCCACCGTCGTGGTTGCGGATGATTCCATCGAAAGTGACGACGGCACCTGCAGTGGCATCCGGCACCAAGCGGCTGGCTTCATCACGTAAGGGTTCCAACGGCTGATCCGTCAGCACGGTACCGATAACCCGATGATTCGCGGAAGGAAGATCGGAGGCGCTATTCGGGGCCTCCGCGCTCACCGAACCATTCAGTACCGAGCCGTCTGAAGCCGTGGTGTTGGGCCTTGTGCCTTCTGGGTTAGTCTGACTAGGAGTGGTGTTCGTCATGGTTTGGAAGTTGTTGTCCTTTCAATACGTTGACTGCGTGGACTAAAACGTCGTCAAGTATTTTTACACCATCGCGAACGCCTCCCGGTGAGCCTGGCATGGCCATCACGAAAGTTTTTCCGACGGTGCCAGCCAGTGCACGAGAAATCACGGCGGTGGGGGTCTTTGCTAAACCTTCAGCCCAGAACGCGTGTGCGATACCGGGGAGTTCACGATCAAGGTGCGGTTGCAGGGACTCGATGACGCGATCATCCGGGCTGATCCCGGTGCCCCCGGAGGTCAAGATGACATCAGGACGGTTCGGATCAGCGATAATCTCATCGATAACTGAGGAAATATCTTTGTCGGCTACGACTCGAGCTTCAGAGGTTGCGAAGCCTTTTGCACGTAAAAACTCCACGGCGATCGGCCCTGATTCGTCCGTATATACCCCTTGCGCGGCCCGAGTCGAAGACACCAGCACCACAGCCGTGCGGATTTCCTTTGTTGTGGATTCACTTGTTGTGGATTCACTAGGTGCCATGAATACTCTTCCTCCTACAGGATTTCATGGTTTCTACTGTAGAGGAATAAGCTCGGCAATTTTAGCCGGTGAACAATCCTGCTGCGCGTGACATCGTGTCCCAGAGACCAAAGGCAAGGCTAGCGCCAATGAAAATGCCTAAAATCAATGAGACAGCATTGTGCGCGAAACTCGAATTCCCCTTGGCTTTGCCGCTTTCGCGGGCCGCTTGCTCGGCATCATCGACGGCTTTGCGGTCCGCCGCTTCTTTTTCCTTCACTACTTCGGCAGCAACGTGATGTTTCTCATCAACTGGTTTAATGAGCAGGTTCGCAACAACACCGATCGCCAAGAGCCCGCACATCAAAAACAGGCTGGCACGGTACAAATCGGCACCCTCCTGACCTGCATCGGCCCGTGCTTCGACCAAGGTATTCACGATCAGTGGGCCTGCAATACCGGCAGCTGCCCAAGCAGTAAGCAAACGTCCGTGGATTGCGCCCACGTTGTAGACCCCGAAGAGATCTTTCAGGTAAGCCGGAACCGTCGAGAAGCCGCCGCCGTAGAAAGAAATGATGATCAACGTGGCGAGCACGAAAATCGCCAACGACGCCGACGAGAAGGACGCGACCACCAGGTATAGAGCCAAGCCCACGCCGAGGTAGAGGAAATAGGTGTTTTTGCGGCCAATCCAGTCGGAAACGGTCGACCAAACAAAACGACCGCCCATGTTCGCTAGTGAAAGCAAGCCGACGTATCCAGCCGCAGCACCCGCGGTGATTTCTGGGAAGTAATCTTGAGCCATCGGTGCGGCGTTTTCCAAAATGCCGATTCCCGCGGTGACATTGACGAATAACACGATCCAAAGCAGCCAAAATTGCGGCGTACGCACGGCAGTATTCGCAGAAACATTGCCCGCCGTTTTCATCTTCGAACCAGAGTTTTTGGCTGGATCATAGCCTTCCGGCTTCCAGTCTGGGTGTGGCAAACGAATCGCGTAGGAGCCCAGAGCGATAACCACCAGGTACAAGATCGCGAGTGTCAAGAAGGTGCCGTAGAGACCGTCGGCAAGCTCGGCAATTTCGGAGCCACCGCCGAATAACTCCATCAAGGTGTTCGAGGCCGGGCTAGCAATCAATGCACCGCCACCGAACCCCATGATCGCCATTCCCGTGGCCAATCCGGGCTTGTCGGGGAACCACTTCATCAGAGTCGATACCGGCGAAATATAGCCGATACCGAGACCAATGCCGCCGATCACACCGTAGCCCAAATACACCAGCCACAACTGAGCAGTTGCAAGCCCGAAGGTAGCAACAAAAAAGCCCACTACCCAGAACAATCCTGCAGCGGCCATGGAGGCACGCGGGCCGACTCGCTCAACCCAGTTACCGGCAATCGCCGAAGACAACCCGAGCATGCCGATCGCGAGGGAAAAAATCCATCCGACAGCAACTTCGCGGACGTCGAAAAATTCCATCAACGGAGCTTTAAAAACCGAGAACGCATAAACCTGACCAATAGACAGGTGAATGGCCAAGGCGGCCGGAGGAATCAACCACCTATTAAATTCTTTCGGTGCAATAATTCGGGTGCGGGAAAAGAAATTCGAAGGTGTCGGGGATGGTGCAGAGGATGCTACATCCGTTGCCATGATGGACTCTCCTTTTACTGGAAATAGTGGACCAAAATTCATGGCCTAAATCACATATCAAAATAGAATGCCACAATTCTAAACGACAACTCCCAGCGGAAACCAAAAAGGCGGGCTTATAATTTCAGCCTCCTGCTGCAAACCCCGATCTATAACCTATATGCCAACACACGTTTCCGTGCACTAATCATTTGCCCAGCAGGAATACGCAATAAAGCATCCGCAGCCACCGCCTGGTGCAACAAATGCGAGCCCGGCCCAGATACGACGTGCGCGCGGACATGACCACCAGAATATTCCAGCTTTCCGCGAACGAATTGATCTTTATCAGCTAATCCAGTCAGTGATTCCGTTGTGATCACCTCAATCGGTTCCGGCACCCGCCCCAACAGTGGTGCGACAAACAGGCGAAAGCTCACCAACGACGAAACCGGATTGCCTGGAAGACACACGCATGGCACACCATGAACAGTGCCATAGCCTTGCGGCCCGCCCGGCTGTTGCGTTACCGCGCCAAACCAGGCACCTGGCGAATCGGCAAGCAATTGTCGCACCACTTCATATTTTCCCTTGCTGATCCCGCCGGAGGTCACGACCACGTCCGGCCGATCACGTTCGATGGCCGCGCGTAGGCTCTCAGCGAGCTTGTCGACGTCATCGTCAATATGCACCCGGCCCACGACATCGATGCCGAATCGCTGCGCCTGGGCTGCCAGCATTGGATAATTAGCATCGGGGATGACTGCTGCACCATCTGCAGTATGGTTGCCGACCTTGGCAACCTCTGCCCCGCCAGTCGCGATGAGGATTCGCGCCCGCTTGTGAACGTCGACAGTCGGCACGCCTTGAAAAGCCAATGCCGCAATAACGGTTGGCGTAATCAATTCGCCAGCGTCGACGATAATATCGCCGGCAGCGCTGTCTACGCCCTGTTCGCGGACGAATTGCCCAGGCTGTGCAGCCTCAATCAAGCGGTACGAGGCCGCTACCTCGTGGTGCGTCACCTCAGAAGCTTCGGCGCCCGCGACAACTTCGGGGTCCGCAGAAACTTCGGAACCCGCAACACCAACACTGTCGACGGTCGGAAATTCTGGAGGCACGGCATCTTCGACTCGCACAATGGCAGCAGTGCCTTCCGGAACCTTCGCCCCCGTCATAATCGGCGCAATCGCTTCACCGCTCCCCTGTGGGTCGATACCATTAGGATAAACTTCGGCCGGATCTGTACCTGCGGGGATATCAGCGCTAACCCTAAACTCTGCAGGTAGACGATCCAGAGCAGCCTGACTTAACGCATAGCCGTCAACCTGGGAATTCGAAAACCTTGGGGAATCATATGGTGCTGCCACCGCCTGTGCGACCACGCGGTTAGATGCTTCCGCGACTGGGACTGTCTCAGTCATCGGCCAGGTGCCGAACTGCGAAAGATGGCCTGAAATATTCGCGAGGTGTTCTTCTGGCGAGGGCTTTTGGGAACGCCGGTTGTGCTGGGCCTGCTGTGATCGGTTGCTCATGGTTCTATTTAAGCACTGTTGTGCTACTAGAAACATGCCTGTGCAGTTTCGGCTTCGCAAAGCAGTAAGCAGGTGAAATTCCGTGTGCACGCGAGACGCCAGCCAATTGCATTGTTCGCGCCCTGCCAGGCAGAATAGTAAATATTATGTTGACTATTCACTATTTCTCCGCTGCCCGCGCAGCCGCCGGAGTTGCTGAAGAAACCATTGCTGAATCTAGCTTTTCTACGCTTGCAGATTTACTCAATTCGCGTGCAACGTTGCACACCGGAACCACTGATTCTGGGATGAGCCTGGCAGAGATTTTTCCCCGTTGCAGTTTTCTACTCGATGGTGCTGCGGCGGAGCCATCCGCGTCTCTCGATGGCGTACATCGCGTTGACGTGTTGCCACCATTCGCCGGTGGGTGATCAATTCGGTTTGTCGCAGCCGTTTATCACAGGGGTTTATCACGGCGGTTTATCACGGCCATTGTGACGTATAGCAGGCATGAATTACTAGGCTGTTGGCATGGCCGGATTTAACGCACACAGCGCGTCGCACGACTGTCAACCACCGGGCTCCAAGAAAACAAAAGCGAGCCCCGAGGAAGTCGCGACGAGCGTGTGGCTTGCCGACGTTATGGAGACTTTCGGCATCGATTCGCGCATTTTACGCTCTAACATTAAAGGGATTCTTGACCTCACCAGCAAGGTTGCCCACCAGCATTCACGACCCGCGGCGCCGGTGACCGCGTTTTTAGTTGGGCTGGCAGCCGGACAACGTGCATCGGGAGGCACCACAGAAGAGCTAAACCAAACCATTAAACACTGCCTGCGGCCGTTACTCGGTGAAGAATTCGTCAACGGCCACGCAGATAACCGTCGCGATGGCAATTCTGCACAATCTGAGAATTCTGCACCATCTGAGACAAGAACAGAGCTTAGGTAGGTTTCTGCATGGCACAACGACTCACCGCACGAACTCCGATTACACGTGTGTTCCGGCAGCCCGATGATGCGGCAGGCCCCGCGAAGTTCGAATTTTCGCAACGCGTGGATTCCGTAGCGGTCGAAGAACCGCTACAAATTCGTGTCGATGGCACAGACTTTGTGACAACGATGCGCACCCCAGGTCACGATTTCGAGCTGGTACACGGCCTGCTTTTTGCCGAAGGGATCATCACCGCAGCAGCAGACGTCGCCAGCATGAGGTATTGCGGCGGAGCGGTCGGTGACGACGGCTTCAACACTTACAACACGATTGATGTGGCGTTGGTGTCGAACTCGACAGGAGCTAGCTCGTCCGCCACTGCGACGCGTTTAGCCATGCGCACTGTCACGATGAACTCGGCCTGCGGGATCTGTGGCACTACTTCGATCGACGACGTAGAAAAGCGTAGAACCTACCCCATTACCCCGGTACGCCCCAGTGCAGAGTTCATCCTCGGCCTACCTGGATTACTGCACGGCGACCAAAAGGCATTTCGACGCACCGGCGGAATCCATGCAGCTGGCGCTGTCAACAGCGAGGGTGAACTTATTTTCGCACGCGAAGACGTCGGCCGTCATAATGCTGCGGACAAAGTGATCGGTGCGTTGTTAATGAACGATATGTTGCCAGCGAAGCAGATGTTTTTGGTGATGACCTCAAGAGCCAGTTTCGAACTAGTACAAAAAGCGATTCTCGCGGGATTCTCCGGACTCGTCGCTGTATCTGCCGCCACATCATTAGCGGTGAAGCTTGCACGTCAATCGGGATTTTTCCTCACCGGATTCACCCGCGACAACCGTATGAATTTATATAATGGAAACTTGGAGGACATCCCCCGGGAATGAAAATTTTCTGGGAACGATAACAAGAACGGCAAGGATTTTTACGTGAAGCCTATCTGTCTAGGCAGAGTTCACGTGCACAATAATCCCTGCAAACATTAGGGATAGGAGAATTCTCATGCTTCCTCGTAACCGTGCAACCACCATTCGTCGCATCGCGACCTGCGCTGTTGCTGCTGGTGCACTCACCCTGGCTGCCTGCCAGTCCGAAGGAGGTTCGTCAAGCGAAAGCTCTGCCGCGGACTCCACCGGAGCGACCGCAGAGGCCCAGGACGTTACCCTGTTCGCCGCAGCTTCGACCCGCGTTATCGGCGACGAGCTGGTAGAAGAGGCAAAGAAGCTCGACCCACCGGTCAATCTGACCATCAACAACGCTGGTTCGACGGACTTGGTCAACCAGATCAAAGAGGGCGCACCAGCCGACGTATTGCTGACTGCGAACAACAAGGCCATGGAGCAGGCTAAAGAAAACGGTGACGCAGAAGAATCCGAGCTCGTTGCTGGCAACACTTTGGTCATGGTAGTTCCTGCTGATAACCCAGCAAACATCAGCAGCATTGACGATCTAAACGAAGACACCACCCTGGTGATCTGCGATCCTTCCGTACCATGCGGCGATTTGACCGAGCAGCTGGCTGCAGAAAACGACCTGGAGCTGCACCCATCTTCCCTGGAGCACTCAGTTACCGACACGTTGGGCAAGGTGCTGTCTGGCCAGGCTGATGCAGCTTGGGTTTACAAGACCGACGCGGTTGCTGCCGGCGATGAAGTTGAGGTCATCGAGATTCCTAAATCCGACGAACACGTCAATGACTACCCAGCAGCCGTGCTGAAGAACGCTTCCAACGCCGAGGCAGCCAAGGCTGTTTTCGAGCTGCTGAAGAGCGACGCTATCCGCTCGGCTTGGGAAAAAGCAGGCTTCTTGCCAGCTGACAAGTAACAACTAAAGATTGAGAAAGTACCGCACTATGGCACAAGCTCATTCAACCGAATGGACACCACATCCGGTGCGACCGAATAATCCGTTCGCCGTCGTGCTGCTTGCGGCAATAGCCGTAGTGACGGTACTGGGCCCATTGCTGGCCCTCATCTTTCGTGTTCCCTGGGAACGTTTCGCCGAAGTCGTCACGCAGCCGTCCACGCTCGACGCGTTGCGCTTGTCTCTGACTTCGGCGTTTCTATCTACGCTCATCACCCTCGCGCTGGGAATTCCGCTATCACTGTGGCTTTTACAAAACAGTTCCGGAACCTGGTTCGTGCGCCTACTCGTCGTACTGCCCTTGGCTTTGCCACCGGTTGTCGGTGGTTTGGCGCTGACGGCCGCAATCGGGCGTAGATCTTATACTTCAGACATCCTTGGTGCTCTAGGCATCGATATCGCCTTTACTTTTAGCGGCGTGGTCGCCTCTCACGTTTTCATTACGCTGCCTTTCGTGATCGTGACGGCGGATTCCGCTCTTCGGCAAATCAATCGCGAAATTATCGACTCCGCGCTCAGCATTGGCATGAGCTACCGTCGGGTAATTTGGCGAGTTATCTTGCCTACGATCGTGCCGGCAGTAGGCACCGGTGCCGGGTTAGCATTCGCGCGTTCCTTGGGTGAATTTGGCACCACGCTCACGTTTGCAGGCTCTCTGCCTGGAGAGACTCGGACACTGCCGCTGGCCATTTACCTCAACCGTGAGGTCGATGCTGATGTCGCTTACGTGCAAGCTGCATTACTAATCTTTATCGCCATCATCGTGCTGTGCCTATCCTGCTTGCCTACAGTCTTAAAAAAGCGCCACAAACACCGCGTGAGCCGAAACGTCGGGTTGGATCGCCAACGTCTGAGCGAACTAACAGATGCGACAACAAATCCCGTTGCTCTGCGGGTTAATGGTTGTGATATTGCGTCCAGCCAGACAACTGCAGTCGTTGGTTCCAATGGTGCTGGCAAAACTACGCTGATGAAAGCAATTGCCGGCCGCTTGGGCGGAGCGGAAATCACCTTTTTTGCGCAGGATGGCAGCGAATATGACCAACAACCCAAGGTCATCATCCTCACGCAGAACCCTGCGCTTCCGCCTGCAGCCACGGTGTTGCAAGCTATCACCATGGCCACACGCAATACTGATCGTGCGCGAGCGCTGTTGGCCGCAGCCGGGCTCAGCGAACTCGAAAACGTGCCTGTACCAGCACTTTCAGGTGGACAGTCGCGCCAAGTCGCTATCGTCCGAGCGATTGCTGCTAGCCCCGAAGTACTGATCTTGGACGAACCGTTCGCCGGCTTAGACAGCTCGATCGCTGCGCAATGGAAAGCCTATTTTCGCTCTACCGCCAGCCAGCGCACCACGTTGCTCGTCACACACAACGGTCACGACATTGCTTCGCTTTCGAACAACATCATGTCAATCGCTGCCGGCCGAATTGTCTCGCACGGTGCAACCTCGTCACTCACCTCGGCACCCAGCACGAAGTTTTTGGCGACTACACTCGGCCTCAACGCGCTCGCCGGCAAGCTGATGTCGGATAAAACTACCGACCAAGAACATGACGGCTCTGCGAACAAAGTCTTAATCGACAGTGGCGAAATCACTCTCGCCGTAGATACCGCAAATTGTGCCGAAGCTGCAACGCTGCCTTCCGGCGAAATTGCCCAAGTTCTTGCTACCTGGTTGCCCTCTGACGCCTGGTTACGCAAGCATTCGTTCCAAGAAACACCGAATGTGCACAACGTTGCAGCGGATGCTCATAAACGTGACGGCCACAAACCTAACAACGCCAAACCGGATAACCGCAAACCGGACAACGAATGGCGCGGCAAAGTTATCGATATTTCGGTCCCGCACCCGACAGTCTGCGATGTCACCGTCGACACCGGTGGCGAGCATGTCGACATCACGTTGTCACCAGATAAGGCCACCGCAATCAATCTGCAGCTTGACGACGAAGTTATCTGGGGCATCGATCCGGCGAAGATTTCGGTCACTCAGCTTGCTGCCGTTGACAAGGCCGGTGACGCTAAAACGGCTGCTGACAAAACTGCTGATACCAAGGCATCAGCTGGCACAGTTTAGACAGCAACCTTCACGATAGCCAGCAATAAGGGCCTTCCCCTTGAGGAAGGCCGTTATTGCTCCGATCCACCGGACATGGTGTAGCGCATAGTGCTGTGGTGCCCGGCGGTTCTCTCTAGCAAGTTGCGGTTGTTTAAGCGTGGCTCACGCTAGTTTCTACCGGACCAGCTACGCCAAGTTCGACGACTTTCAGCCCCTGGTCACGGGCGTCGGCAAGCAAAGCTTCATCGACATCTTCAGTGTGCAGCACCATGATCGTCGGGCCGGCACCGGATAAATACGCCGCATAACCCCGGTTGCGCAAGCGATTGACCCATTCTGCGGTCACAGGCAAAACATCGGATCGATATGGCTGATGTAACCGGTCGCGGGTGCCTTCCCACAACAACTCTGGATGGTGCTGGATCGCGACAGTCATCACGGCAACACGAGAGACGTTAAAGGCAGCATCACCATGGGTAACGTGACTAGGAAGAACTCGGCGTACAGCCGCAGTGGAAGCGTGGAAATCCGGGACGATGGCGGTCGCCCGAATGTGCTCATTCACGTCGACACTGACTGCTTTGTATTCCGGAGCCGAACGGCCATCAACGGGCACCGTCATCCACGACACCGTCGCTCCACCCAGTACCGAAGCTGCGGCATTGTCCGGGTGACCTTCAAACGCTGAAGACAACTGCACCACCTGGTCAGCGGACAATGGATAACCCGCGAGTGCATTGGCCGCTGCAACACCAGCAACTGCCGAGGATGCAGACGAACCCAATCCGCGCGACTGCGGAATCGCATTGGTGCAGGTAACCCGCAATCCTGGCGCAGTCGCATCAGCTGCATTCAAGCCTGAGCGCAAGGCCTTGACCACCAAGTGCGAACCATCGCGTGGCAAATCGTCTTCGCCCTCACCATAGATCTCAATTTCCAGGCCAGACGCGGTGACCTCGACCTCAATAACGTCATAACTACCAAGAGCGAGGCCCAGCGTGTCATAGCCCGGCCCAAGGTTCGCCGACGACGCCGGAACACGGACGGTTGCTTTGGTGCCGATTTCTAGCTCGGTGCTCATCGTGAGTGCAACTTCCTTATACGTCGAGGCGGATTACGGAGTGAACTTTTTTGACGTCCGTAGACTGCTTAAGCGCTTCCACGGTATCGTGCAGCACCGCTTCTTTCGCGCTGTGCGTGACGACGATCAAACGAGCAACGCCGTCCTCATTTTCTTCCTGTCGCACTGTACGCAAGGAAATGCCCTGTTGTGCGAAGGTGGCGGACAGATCAGACAACACGCCCGCACGATCGACGACTTCCATGTCGATGTGATAACGCGTATTGACTTCTCCAAAGTCCGCGATCGGCAGGCTGGCGTACATGTTATCGCCGGGTGCACGGCCACCGTGGACCTTGTTACGGGAGGCGCCGACCACATCGCCCAAGACTGCAGAGGCGGTTGGGTCACCGCCAGCACCGTTGCCGTAGAACATCAAAGAACCTGCAGCTTCCGCTTCTACGAAAATCGCGTTATACGATTCGTTCACAGATGCTAATGGGTGGTCTTTAGCAACCAAGGTTGGGTGGACACGAGCATTCACCGCATCATTGCCCTGCTCGTCCGTAATCTTTTCGCAGATTCCCAACAGTTTAATGACGTAGCCGGCCTTGTCTGCGGCGGCGATATCCGCAGCGGTGATGTCCCGGATGCCTTCGCAGTGCACATCATCGAAGTTCACGCGAGTATAGCT
>NZ_JAPJNQ010000026.1 GCF_030826625.1 Corynebacterium sp.
ATCCAATATGAAGAATCTCGCGACGAACTTCGACACAAGCTAGATCTAGCGCAGCAACGCGAAGATATCGCCACCGACGTCCACGACCTGTTAGGGCACTCCCTGACGGTTATCAACTTGAAATCCGAGGTCGCACGACGAGCCATCGATTCTAATCCTGAGCAGGCACGGCAGGAACTGAACGAGATCAGCGAGCTATCGCGCACGGGGCTAGCCGAAGTTCGCTCCACCGTGACCCGCATGCGCACCCCCACCTTCGCTGGCGAACTGCAAGCAGCACGCCGGGCTTTGGAAACTAAAGAAATTACTGCGCACCTACCCGAGCCGTTAACGGCACCGGGCCCTCACGATTCGGTGTTTTCCTGGGCTCTACGAGAGCTCACGACGAACGTGCTAAGACATTCGGGAGCGACTGAGTGCTGGATAAGTATCACAAACACTAAGCTGCAGGTAAAAGATAACGGCTGTGGTTTTCAATGCCAGTGGACGCATACGAAGGGCGGGCTGTCAGGCTTGCGCGACAGAATTGAAGCCGCCGGCGGACGGCTGATCATACAACGCAAAGAGGGACTTAGCACCGTGCTAGTTTCCATGAGCGATGACAACACACTGATCGATAACGGCGCTGTGACAGAGGAATCTACCCCATGACCCCACCGATCCGAGTACTAATCGCCGAAGACCAATCGCTGGTACGCGGCGCGCTGGTCGCGCTGGTAAACGCGGAATCAGATATCGAGGTTGTGGCCGAATGCTCCACTGGCACAGAGGCTGTGCGCCTCGTGCGGGAAAAATCGATTGATGTAGCCCTGTTAGATATCGAAATGCCTGGGCTCAACGGGTTGGATGCAGCAGCGGAGCTTTCTCATGAGGCTTGCCGTTGCATAATCGTCACAACTTTCGGCAGAGCCGGGTACGTCAAACGTGCAATGGAAGTCGGGGTGGATGGGTTCGTCGTCAAGGACACCCCACCAGAACAGCTTGCCGACGCTATCCGCCGGGTCCAGGCCGGCATGCGCGTGATAGACCCAACGCTTGCACAAGAAAGTTTATTGACGCCCGATAATCCCCTGAGCAAGCGCGAAATTGAGGTATGCCAACAGCTATTCGAGGGCAAAAACTCGACTGCCATAGCCAGAGCGTTGTTTCTGTCACCGGGAACGGTGCGTAACCATATTTCCAGCATCATGGCGAAAACGGGAGCGGGTAACCGTTACGAGGCGGCATACCTGGCGAAGAAGAACGGCTGGATCTAAAAATTGGATTGATCAGTGCCCGACATAATAGGGTGTACAGTTCGACGCCCCGCCACTAGTAGAACTAGCAACGGGGCGTCGAATGCTTCTGCTGATCAGATCAGAAGCTAAAGGTACGGCGGCTATACGGCGAAGCCGAGTGCGCGCAGCTGTTCGCGACCTTCATCCGTGATCATCTGTGGACCCCATGGCGGCATCCATACCCAGTTGAGTTCTAATTCATCGCACTTCGTGTTACCCACGACAGCTTGTTCTGCCTGTTCGGCGATCACATCGGTCAACGGGCAGGCTGGCGAAGTCAGCGTCATGTTGATAACGCAGCGGGTCTTCTCGCCTTCTTCTTCAATCCAGATGTCGTAGAGCAAGCCGAGATCAACAACGTTGATACCAAGCTCTGGGTCGATGACGTCGCGCAAGAATTCTTCGCAGTCATAAGCCAGGCTTAATTGCTCTTCGGTTTGTTCCGGTTTCTCGCGCGCACCGTCGAATGAGGAGTTCTCATTCTGGTACGGATCAACCGGCTGGTCAGAGTTCTGTGTTTGAGTATTCTCAGACATTATTTCTCCAATTCATTCAGCGCATCCGCGGTCGCGGATTGGAACGCCTTCCACCCGAGTAGTGCACATTTTACGCGGGCTGGGTACTTCGAGACACCCGAAAACGCAACACCATCACCGATGAGTTCCTCATCGCCTTCTTCCTTACCGCGGGAGGTAATCATGCGCTCAAATTCCGCAAGCTTTTCCATCGCGTGGTCCCGTGACATTCCGATGAGTTCTTCGGCCATCACGGAGGTTGAGGCCTGCGAGATCGAGCATCCAACGGCGTCGTAAGAGATGTCATCGACGGTCTGGCCGTCAGCTGAGAGCTGTACGCGCAGCGTCAATTCATCACCACAGGAGGGGTTCACGTGGTGAACTTCGGCTTGATAGGGATCACGAAGTCCCCTGTGCTGCGGGTTTTTATAGTGATCTAGAATCACTTCCTGATACATCGATTCGAGATTCATCTAGATCAGACTCCAAAAAATTCTTGGGCGTGAACGATGCCGTCGGCAAGCGCATCGATTTCTTCGATGGTGTTATACAGGTAGAAGCTTGCCCGGGCAGTTGATTGCATTCCGAGACTGCGGTGCGCTGGCCACGCGCAGTGGTGCCCGACGCGCACGCACACGCCTTGATCATCCAGGACTTGCCCCAAATCGTGCGGGTGCACCCCGTCGACGACGAAAGATACGGCTCCGCCACGATTTTCGGTATCCAGTGGCCCAGCAATCTGTACGCCGTCGATCGCGGACAATTTTTCTAGGCAATACTTCGTCAGTTCTTGTTCGTGTGCGTGAATGTTGTCCATTCCGACCTCTTCCAAGAACTTCACGGCCGCACCCAGGCCGACGACCTGGCTGGTCATTTGCGTGCCGGCTTCGAAGCGCTGTGGCGGTTCCGCGAAGGTGGTGGATTCCATTTTGACGACTTCAATCATCGATCCACCGGTCAGAAACGGTGGCAGCTTTGCCAGCAACTCCGGCTTGCCGTAGAGCACGCCAACCCCGGATGGCCCGCACATCTTGTGCCCGGAAAATGCCGCGAAATCAACATCGAGCGCGCGGAAATCTACCGGCATGTGTGGGACCGATTGGCAAGCATCCAAAACCACCACAGCGCCGACGGCACGTGCGCGTTGCACGACCTCGTCGACGTCGACCACGGCACCAGTGACATTCGATTGGTGGCTAACGGCAACGACCTTCACCGTTTCGTCGAGCTCTAAGGAATCTAGGTCAATGCGCCCGTCGTCGGTCGTCGTGTACCACTTCAGCGTGGCTCCGGTCTTTTCACACAGCTCCTGCCAAGGGACGAGGTTCGCGTGGTGTTCGAGCTCGCTGACCACGACGGTATCGCCCTCTCCCACGTGCAGATCCCCTGCGCGCGGGTCGGCCAAGGTGAAGGCAACTAGGTTCAGTGCTTCGGTGGCATTCTTGGTGAATGCGATGTCCGCACCCGCGACGCCGACAAAGCGCGCGATTGCTTCGCGGGCATCTTCGTAAGCGTCGGTGGCTTCCTCTGCCAATTGGTAAGCACCTCGGTGCACGGGTGCGAAAG
This sequence comes from Corynebacterium sp., assembly GCF_030826625.1. GTDB lineage: Bacteria > Actinomycetota > Actinomycetes > Mycobacteriales > Mycobacteriaceae > Corynebacterium. Next base: position 3,359 of record NZ_JAPJNQ010000026.1, read on the forward strand.
AATTCAGCACGAACTCTTTTTCTGCTTCCCACACTGCCGCTGGGCGCTGCGACGTCGCACCTGAATCCAGATAGATCAGTGGCTTATCGCCGCGGACCGTGCGCGACAGAATCGGAAATTGGGCCCGAATTGCATCGGTATCCAAAGTAGACATCGAAAGTTAAACCTAGTTTCTTCGTATCTGTGCAAACGTTGCAGGATCGGTCATGCCTCGAGTGCATGACCGTACCGGCTGGACCATTAGTGGTCGCGTTTACATGAACTGGTCGTAACCGCTGGACTCGAGGGTGTCGGCCAATTCAGCACCGCCAGTCTCGACGATGCGTCCCTTAGCAAACACGTGAACGAAGTCAGGGTTAACGTAGTTCAAGATGCGCTTGTAGTGGGTGATCATCATGATTCCGCCGTTGGTTTCTTCCTGGTAACGGTTAATTCCGTCGGAAACGATACGCAACGCGTCAACGTCAAGGCCGGAGTCGGTTTCGTCCATGATGGCGAATTTTGGTTTCAGCAGACCCAGCTGCAATACTTCGTGGCGCTTCTTCTCACCACCGGAGAAGCCTTCGTTAACCGAGCGCTCACCGAAGGACTTATCGATAGACAGCGCCTCGCGGGCTTCGTTGACTTCCTTGACCCATTCACGCAGCTTTGGGGCTTCACCGCGAACGGCGGATACTGCTGAGCGCATAAAGTTCGACGAGGAAACGCCCGGAACTTCGGTTGGGTACTGCATAGCGAGGAACAGACCGGCCTGCGCGCGCTCGTCAACTTCCATCTCCAGGATGTTTTCGCCGTCGAGAAGCACTTCACCGTCGGTGATTTCGTAACGAGGGTGACCCGACAAGGCGTAGGCCAAGGTCGACTTACCGGAGCCGTTTGGTCCCATGATGGCGTGAGTTTCGCCCGACTTGATGGTCAGGTTGACGCCTTTCAGGATTGGCTTTGGCTCTGCGGTCTCATCCGACGGCAGCACCTGAGCGTGCAGATTCTTAATTTCCAAGGTAGACATAGCTCACTCTTTCCGTGGTTATAGGTCGTGCGTGTAGGGGCGGCTGGAGCCGCTGCCCTAGCGATTTCGATTTCGTGTTATGCCGAGATGCTTGCGAGTTCGTCGTCGACTCGCTTTGCCAAGTCTTCGCGCAAATTCTGCACTGGAATGCGGTTGATGATCTCCAAGAAGAAGCCACGGATGATCAAACGACGTGCCTCTCCTTCTGGGATACCGCGCGACATCAGGTAGTAAACCTGCTCGTCGTCGAATCGGCCGACGGTTGCAGCGTGGCCAGCTCCAGCGATCTCGCCGGTTTCGATTTCCAAGTTTGGAATCGCATCTGCGCGGGCACCGTCGGTCAGCAACAGGTTGCGGTTAACCTCGTAGGTGTCAGTGTTTTCTGCGTTTGAGCGAATCAGAATATCGCCAACCCAGCACGAACGGGCGTCTGGCTTGGAAGAGCCCGGTGCTCCCTGAATCGCGCCCTTGTACATGACGTTGGAACGGCACGATGGTTGCGAGTGATCCATCAGCAGACGGTTTTCGAAGTATTGACCTTCGGATGCGTAGTACACGCCCAGCAATTCCGCGTCGCCACCTGGTGCACGGAAACCAACGCGAGGCACCATGCGAACGATCTCGCCGCCAAAGATGGCTGCGTTGTGGCGCAGGGTTGCGTCACGTCCCAGCGATGCAACCTGGTGTGACAGGTGCACTGCGTCATCGTCCCAATCGGCATCAACCACGACGTTGACGTGGGCGCCGTCACCGATGACAAATTCCACGTTGTCTGCGTGCGTGCCTGTGCCTTGGTAGTTCAATACGACGGTGACCTCAGCATGGTTGCCGATCTCTACCGACGTAGCACCGAAAGACGTTACATCGTCGCCTGCACCGGTGATCGTGATGACCACAGCATCGTCGTACTGCTTATCGCCGTCAATGGTGATGACCTGACCAGCGGGCATCGAAGTCCAAGCTTGCGCTGCGACACGGTCTGCCGGTGCGCCCGCACGTCCCAGACGGGAATCGTCCGGAGCAACTTTTTCGCTCTTGACGCCGTCTTGTTCGCTCACGCTGATGTTCTGTTCGACGACCTCGGCGAAGGTACCGTCGTGCAATCCGCGAAGGCTGCGCAGAGAGATATAGCGCCAGACCTCATCGCGTCCGCTGGGCACCGTGAAATCATCGACGTTGAACGACGTGAATTGGTCGCCCTTCGTGGCTGCTTTCGTGGTATTGAATTCGTTGGAGTTAACCAATTTAGCCCACGGATCCTTCCATTTGTAGTTCGATCAAGCGGTTCAATTCGAGTGCGTATTCCATTGGCAGCTCTTTAGCAATCGGCTCAACGAAGCCGCGCACAATCATCGCCATCGCTTCTTCTTCAGCGATACCGCGCGACATCAGGTAGAACAGCTGCTCTTCGGAGACCTGTGAGACCGTCGCCTCGTGGCCGAGAGTGACGTACTCGTTGCGGATGTCGTTGTATGGATAAGTATCGGTACGCGAGATGGAATCGACCAGCAAGGCGTCGCACTCAATATTCGACGTCGAGTGCTTCGCGTTCTTGTTGATCTGCACGAGTCCGCGGTAGGAAGCACGGCCACCTGCCCGGGCAACCGACTTCGATACCACGTTGGAGGAAGTCCGTGGAGCCATGTGCACCATCTTGGCGCCGGTGTCCTGGAACTGATTCTCGCCGGCAAAAGCCACGGACAGAACTTCGCCCTTGGCGCCTTCGCCAGTCATCCAGACGGCTGGGTATTTCATGGTGACCTTCGAGCCGATGTTGCCATCGACCCATTCCATGGTGGCGCCTTCTTCGGCCTTCGCACGCTTGGTCACGAGGTTGTAAACGTTCTGCGACCAGTTCTGGATCGTGGTGTAGCGGCAACGAGCGTTCTTCTTGACGACGATTTCCACGACGGCAGAGTGCAGCGAGTCCGACTTGTAAATCGGCGCGGTGCAGCCCTCAACGTAATGCACGTACGCGCCTTCGTCCACGATGATCAGAGTGCGCTCGAACTGACCCATGTTTTCCGTGTTAATGCGGAAGTATGCCTGCAGCGGGATATCGACGTGGACGCCCTTCGGCACGTAGATAAAGGAGCCGCCGGACCATACAGAGGTATTCAGCGCGGAGAACTTGTTGTCACCGGCTGGAATCACGGAGCCGAAGTATTCCTTGAAGAGGTCTTCGTATTCGCGCAGACCGGTGTCGGTGTCGACGAAGATGACGCCCTTTTCCTGCAAGTCTTCACGAATCTGGTGGTAAACAACTTCGGATTCGTACTGTGCGGCAACACCGGCAACCAGGCGCTGCTTTTCGGCTTCTGGAATACCGAGCTTGTCGTAGGTGGCTTTAATGTCTTCTGGAAGGTCTTCCCAAGAAGCCGCCTGCCCTTCGGTGGACGAGACGTAGTACTTAATCTGATCGAAATCGATGTCTGAGAGATCTGCACCCCACGTCGGCATCGGCTTCTTATCAAAGATCCGGTATGCCTTCAGGCGAGCTTCGAGCATCCATTCTGGTTCATTTTTGCGCCGTGAGATATCACGCACGACGTCTTCGCTAATTCCGCGTTCTGCGGATGCTCCCGCAACGTCGGTATCGTGCCAGCCGTATTCATAAGCACCGATCGAATCGATAATCTCATCATCGGTCATCTGTGGAGTCTCTGGCTTAGGTTGTGCCTGAGTCATGACCAGCTCCTTTCATGATGGTGGGTGATTGCGTCAAGGGAATATTTGTAGTGCAGATTCCGTGGCCGTCCGCGATGGTTGCCAAGGGCTGCACGTGATGGCTGAGCAGTGAAGTTATAACTTCATGCTCGGCTTCGCACAACTCGGGATGCTCTGCTGCTACGTGAGCAATCGGGCAATGATGCTGACACACCTGAATGCCAGATTCCGACGGGCGCACCGTCGACACGTAGCCATGGGCATTTAAAGCTTCCGCGAGTTGCTCAGCAGTACGTTCCACGGTTTCATTGTCAACGTCGTCAAGCGATGACGCTGGTGTAATTCTATCGAGAATTCGTAGAACCCGCTGACGCGCGAACTCACGAACAGCGTCCGGTCCCCCGGCCTCTCGCAGGGCATTGAGGGCGTCTGCTGCCAATGAATCGTAGGAGTGCCCAAAATTAGCACGTCCTCGATCCGTGAGACGGAAGTGCTTCGCCGGACGCCCACGCGATTGCCCACGTGGGCGTCGCTGTACGGTTTCGGTGAGACCATCTTCCACTAAAATGTCCAGATGCCTGCGCACACCCGCGGCCGATAAGCCGAGATGATCACCGAGACTGCTGGCCGTAACTGGCCCCAGCGTGAGCAACAAGTGCATTACTTGGCGCCGCGTATCGCCGTCAGTGGTGCGTGTTTCTTTCGAGGAAGTTCCAGAAGCTGAAAGCTCACTGGATCCACTCTCACTTCGAGCGGTCTCATGTGACCGGGCCACCACCATGCACCTCCTTAAGCTCCATCGGTTCGTCATCATTTGACAACACTAGTGTTCCTTAAATCAGGCGCAGTGTCCAACTGAACCAGGCTAATCATTCTGAACTACAACCGAGCACAGCTGGCCATATAAAGCCTTAGTTCTGTTTCATCGAAGCAGATGCGCGGCTGCCCAAGGCTAAAGCTGTTGGATTTCACAAACGTGGCGACCGCAGCTGCTGCCCGCTCGCATGAGTTATGACTAAAATATACTTTCGTGAATTTGCGCACGCTCAACCCTTGGCCACCTATTCGCTCGGTTTTACCGCGCGTGGGGACTGCGGGTTCACGCTCTGCACAGTTACACGACGAGACATCACCGATCCCTTCCCAAGCCCAGCCAACGAGATCGCAACGACGATGGTTTAGCTTTTTACGCTGGCTCGGCACCGTGGCAACGCTTCTGATTGGGCTCGGCGGCTTGGGCGCCGGAGCACTTCCGGTGATTAATAACCCTTATTCAGAGTTCCCCCTGGGGTCTTTGATGGCGCGAATGCTGCAGACGTCGTCAGCGTTGGTGATGATGGGAATCGCACTGCTAGCTTTCGCATGGATCGGGATGGCGCGATTCGTCGGCATCGACTTGTGTTTTCGAGCTGACCACAACAGAACTGTCACCACTACAGATTTAAAGAAAACGTTGGCAGCGTGGTCGCTACCATTAGTGTTCACTGCCCCGCTTTTCACACAAGATATTTATTCCTACCTCGCGAATGGCTCAATCGTCGCCCAAGGACTTAGCCCATATGAGGCAGGTCCGGTAGAGCTGCTAGGTGTTGATGATCCACTCGCGCGCTCTGTCCCTTTCATTTGGGCACAGTCCCCGTCGCCGTATGGGCCAGTGGCTCTCGGTATCGCAGGGATGATCAGTCATGTGACTGGCGACGGCATCATCTTCGGAGTTTTAGCCCACCGAATTATTTCCCTCCTCGGCATCGTGGCTATGGCCTGGGCTCTAGCGAAACTGGCGCGTCGCTGCCAGGTCGCACCAGAAACTGCACTCTGGCTAGGAGTACTCAACCCAGTCGTGATGCTGCATCTATTGGGTGGCATCCACAACGAAGCAATTCTATTAGGGTTCCTGCTCGTCGGTGTCGAGCTGGCGTTTCGCGGGATTGATTCCTCGAAGACAAGTACACGATGGGCATTACTGGCGACGAGCGGTTTCCTCATTTCCTGCGCGGGCATGGTCAAGGTTACTGGCTTTATTGCTTTGGGTTTTGTTGGAATGATGCTCGCAAAATCGCTAGCAGACAAAGGCATGCGCCAGTGGATTGCTGTGATAATTGCCGCAGGGTTTTATCTCATAGTGCTCGTTGTTAGTATCTTCACCGCTACCGTCGCCACGGGAATCGACCTCGGCTGGATTAGTGCACAAGGTGGTGCTGCGAGCATTCGCAGTTGGTTATCCTTGACCACTGCATTGGGAGTAAGCAGTGGTTTTATCGGCTCACTGCTCGGGCTCGGTGATCACACCGAATCAATCTTGGTGCTTACACGCACCCTCGGTGTCGTAGTGTCTGGCATTTTTCTCGTGCGCATGCTTTTCGCTACTTTGCGGGGAGCAATCAACCCAGTGGGTGGGCTTGGTATAGCCACGTTGGTTCTCGTCATATTCTTCCCTGTAGTACACCCCTGGTATTTGCTGTGGGCGATCGTCCCCCTTGCCGCATGGGCCAATCGTGCGGTCTTCCGTTTCTTAGTAACGATTTACTGCGTCATCGTCAGTTTTTTGACCTTGCCTCGAGGTATGGCGCTACCCGCTGACGTCGTTGCCGCCATTTATGTGCAAGCGTTCCTGAGTGTGCTGGCCATTTTTGGTCTCGCCAGCGTGTTTTATTACCTACTACGTCGTCAGCGAGACTCTGCCTTACAATGATGAGCGTGCATACAACTTTCGATGGCTCAAACGAGGCAAACGCGCAAGAAACGCCTGCCGTGGTGCTCGACTCCGTCAGCAAAAGCTACGGTGACACCACAGCAGTCAACGCGTTAAGCCTAACTGTGCCTCGCGGCTGTATTGTCTCCCTGCTTGGGCCAAACGGTGCAGGAAAAACCACCACCATTGAAATCTGTGAAGGTTTTACCAAACCCAGCGCAGGTAAAGTATCCGTTCTTGGGATGGACCCTTCGACGGAGCCCGACAAAGTCCGCCAACATATCGGGATGATGCTACAAGGCGGTGGTGGTTATTCTGGCGCGACGGTCATCGAGCAATTGAAATTGGCGGCACAATACTGTTTGAGCCCCCATGACCCCGAATGGTTATTAGAACTCGTCGGCTTGAGCGCACACCGTTCGACATCGTACCGCCGTTTATCAGGCGGGCAGCAGCAGCGACTTTCCCTCGCGCTGGCCTTACTTCCGCGTCCTGAATTAGTATTTCTTGATGAGCCGACCGCAGGTATGGATACTCAGGCGCGACGGTTGACGTGGGATCTCATCTCAGCACTGCGTCGCGACGGCGTAACCGTAGTAATGACGACCCATTTACTCGATGAAGCCGAGCGGCTTTCAGATTATATCTACATCATTGATCACGGCAGCCTACAGCTGGAAGGCAGTCCCGAATCGCTGCTCACAGAATTTGCAGGCGAAAGTCTAAGCTTTTCCACCAACAAGGAGCTACCACCAGGAGTCCTTCCCGACGAGTGGCGTCTGAGCACAGTCGGCCACAACCGTTACCAATTGCACGCTGAACCTACGCCGAAACTGCTCGCACAATTGACTAGCCTGCTTGCCGAACACAATACCTTGTTGCAAGAACTCAACGTCACTGCCCGTAATCTGGAAGAAGTATTCCTTTCTGTCACCGATAAGCTTGATCATCGTGCATAGTTTTCCAACCGATACCTTTCGCCCCGGCCCTAAACCAGCTTCGACACTGCGCATCACGCTCGCGCAAACGCGCATGGAAACGTCGTTAATCCTGCGTCACGGCGAACAGCTTTTGCTGAACATCGTCGTGCCGTTGGCGATTTTGATTGGCGCCTCAGCGGTTCCAGTCCTCGGTGAAAATCGCGGAATCGACGAAATTTTTCCCATGGTAATCACCGTCGCCGCCATGGGCTCAGGATTTACCGGCCAGGCCATCGCGGTCGCCTTCGACCGCCGCTATGGAGCACTCAAGAGACTCGGGGCATCCGGGGTGCCACGCCGGGCCATCATCCAAGGAAAAATTTGTGCAATCGTCATTGTTACCTTGCTACAAGCGGTCATCCTATCTATCGTGGCCGCTTTCCTTGGTTTCAGTGCTCATTTCGGGTCAATAATTTTAGCCGCCCTCGTGCTCTTGCTTTCAGCTGGCACTTTTACAGCTTTTGGCTTGTTCTTAGGGGGTACCCTGGCAGCCGAAAAGGTATTAGGACTTAGTAATTTCTGTTGGCTCGTGCTGCTTGGCGTTGTTGGATGGGTGTTGTATTCACAAGGACTCGGCGATAACGGCATCTGGTCGCTTGTTCCCTCCGTGGCAGTAGCATCTGCACTTTCCGAAAGTCTTGCCGGGGCATTCCCGTTGCTCGAATTAGTGATCACGTCCGCGTGGGGGCTGTTCGCGACTGCATTAGCGGTCAACAAATTCAGTTTTACTTAGCTCTGTAGGCTCAGTGCTCAGTAGACTCAGTCGAATTCGCTAAGCTGCGACTGTTGCTACAACAGTAGTAATACTGTGAGCAATCACTAGTCAGCCGGGATGCGCGCTAGTTCGGAACGAGACTACGTACCGAGTAGGATGAGCGTTGTGAGTACCGTAAACCAGCAGCCCAGCAGCAAAGTCGCAGGGCCAGAATCTTCAACTGCGGCAACGAATTCACTACAGTCACCGCCTGAACAAATGCGTCCCAACCTCCGGTGGCAACGTCGCTTGGCTCTGCTGTTGCTTCTCTCCCAAGCTGGAATTACTGTCTCTGGTTCGATCGTCCGAGTCACTGGTTCCGGACTAGGCTGCGATACTTGGCCAAACTGTCAGGAAGGTTCGCTCGTCCCCGTGGCAGGTGCGCAGCCGTGGATTCACCAAATTATTGAATTCGGTAACCGGTTGCTCACTTTCGTTGTAGTCGCGGCCGCGATCGCCGCTTTGTTTGCCGTGTGGAAAGCTGGTCGTCGGCGTGAATTAATCGTCTACGGCGTGCTATCCATCGTCGGCATCATTGTTCAAGCAGTGATTGGTGGCATTTCCGTACACATGGAATTGCACTGGTGGTCAGTCGCGTTGCACTTCCTGCCATCGATGCTGTTGGTGTGGATTGCAGCTTTGTTGTACACCAGAGTTCTGGAGGACGACGAACGACCTCCACAACGGGTCTTCGGCGCAAATACCCGTCGCTTCGCCGCTTGTGCTGCAGCTGCCCTTGCCGTCGTGCTCATCACGGGCACAATGGTGACGGGATCAGGCCCGCATTCCGGTGATGCCGAAGCAGGCATGGAAGGTCGCCTCGAGCTCGATACCGAGATGCTCGCTATTGTTCACGCGGTGTGCATGTACACCTATCTGCTATTGACACTGTTGGTGGTCTGGCAGCTGTACAAACAGCATGCTCCGCAACGCGCCAAATTTACCGCTTGGGTCCTCGTTGGCATGATTATCGTGCAGTGGGCGGTTGGTGTCGCCCAGTTTTATCTCGGCGTTCCACGATGGACAGTACCGTTCCACATTGCGATGAGCTCTGTTGTGGTTGCTTTCACCGCTGCATTGTGGGCGCGTGGTTATGCCCGACCACGTTTGCCAGGTGCTCCGTTCATGTTCAACAAAGCCCTGGCTAGGGAAAAATCATTGTCTGCAGAGAAATCAAAGGACTGATCCCGCTGGTCGAAATAATCGGTTCTGCACGCATTAACCTTGCAGAGCCCTAGAATCTATAGACCTAAATCTAACTAAATCTAATGTATTAAGCGTGACTACGGTCGCTCGTTGCTTATCCCCTGTAACCTCGTAGTTATGAAGGCAATACAGATTGAAGAAACCGGTGGGCCTGATGTCCTGCAACTCGTTGATTTAGCAGCTCCAGAGCCTACCGATGACCAAGTTCTCGTTGAAGTACTAGTTGCCGGCGTGAACTACATTGATACTTATTACCGGCAGGGCATCTATTCCGCCCAACCACCATTTACCCCTGGTTTTGAGGGTGTTGGTCGAGTCGCACACGACCCTGCTGGGCACATCGCAGTTGGAACCATGGTTGCATGGAACACCGCTTTTGGCTCCTATGCCGAAAAAGTCTGCGTCGACCGTGAGAAATTGGTAGCAGTGCCGAATGACTTCGATCTTCCCACCGCCGCATCGATGCTGCTCCAGGGAATTACCGCACATTATTTAACCCACGGTGTCTATGAGCTTGCCGACGGCGACAGCTGCTTGATTACAGCGGGCGCTGGAGGCGTGGGTCTAGTAGCTACACAGCTAGCAGTAGCAGCTGGTGCCACCGTATACACAGTGGTCTCAAGTGATGAAAAAGAAAAACTTTCCTACGAAGCCGGAGCCAGCCATGTGTTACGCTACGGTCCCGATTTGGCGGAACAAGTTCGCGAATTGACTGATGGTCGCGGTGTCGATGTCGTCTACGACGGCGTAGGCAAAGATACCTTCGAGCAATCGTTGGATATGGTTCGCGAACGTGGTGTCGTCTGTTTGTTTGGCGCAGCTTCCGGGCCCGTTGGTCCGATTGACCCACAAATCCTGAATCAGAAAGGGTCAATCTTCCTCACTCGCCCATCGGTGGCTGGATGGACCAGCCGCGAAGGCGAATTTCAAATGCGCGCCCAAGCAGTCGTTCAGGCAGTCGTGGATGGAGCTCTTCGGTTCCGCATCAGCAAAGAATATCCATTGGAGCAGGCCGCGCAGGCACATCGCGATCTCCAAGACCGCAAAACCACTGGTTCTATAGTGCTGCGTGTCCAGAACGATTAATCGCTAGCCCAGGAACGGAGTCCAGCCGACGACAGCGTCGACTGATAGCGTGAGGAACAGAATCGCCAGGTAATTATTGGACCAGATAAACAGCGCCATGGGTTGCACCTTGGCGCCTTTTTTCACGCCCTGGTGTAGGCGGAATGCCATATACAAAAAGACCGCGGCAGTGCTAACAGCACCTAGAAGGTAAATCCAGGACGCAGCAGGAATCAAGACGAATGATGTGATGACCATCGCCACGGAATACAGCAAAATCTGTCGCGTAACCTCAGATTCCTTGGCTACGACGGGCAGCATCGGGATACCTGCGCGTTTGTAGTCATCTTTGTACTTCATAGCCAAAGCCCAGGTATGCGGTGGCGTCCAGAAGAAGATGATCAAGAATAACGCAATAGCTTGCCACCATTGTGATGGTTGATCGGCAGGCGCGTTATCCGTAATCACGGCCCAACCGACCATGACTGGCATACAACCGGCCAGGCCGCCCCAAACAATATTTTGTGAAGTGCGACGCTTCAAGAATTTGGTATAAACCAGGATGTAGTGCACGTTTGTCAGAATCACGAACAGTGCTGCCAACCAAGAATTAGCTAACAAGCCCAGCCAGAGAACTGAAATAATCAATAGAACGGCACCGAAGACAGCGGCTTCTCTTTTCGATACTGCGTCATTAACCAAAGGGCGGCCACGTGTGCGCTTCATTTTCTGGTCAAGCTCATAATCAGCGACCATATTAAAAGTATGCGCAGCGGACGCACCCATCCAGCCACCCAACAGGGTGAGAATGATTAGGCCGAAGTTATTGGCTATCGCATCTGCACCCCGCTCTGCTTGCAGCATGGCGGGAAGCGCAGCTACCAAGAGCAGTTCAATGATCCGCGGCTTAGTTAACGCGAAATATGCCTTGATCTTCCCCAAGGAAAAATCCTCCAACAACGTGCCAATTAGTTCTCTCGATGCTTACCGTCCGTGGGATTTCGACGGCATAAGAGATAGTCGTTTACAAAGGGCGGAAAGTTCCCACCAACTTTCGGCGGATAAGAACTCACTGTCTCGAACCACCATATCCTACACGCTGCCCCCAGTGTGGCTCCTAATCGCATGCGAGTGCGCAAAAGTTCGCCCCTACCTTTAAACTATGGGGCACACCATTGTTATCACCGTAGTAAACAGATTGATGCGAGGAACCGGCTGTGTCACTGTCACCCAAACTCAAAGCTAAAACCATCCGTCGCTACCCCAGCGACTGGAGCGAGACGGATACCCGCGCTGTAGACACGGTGCGTCTGCTCGCAGCTGATGCCGTACAAAACTGCGGCTCTGGCCACCCTGGCACCGCTATGTCGCTGGCTCCGTTGGCGTATACGCTCTACCAGCGGGTACTCAACCACAACCCCGCGGACCCGAATTGGGCAGGGCGCGACCGCTTCGTACTTTCAGTTGGACACTCTTCTCTCACGCAATACATCCAGCTCTTTCTCGGCGGCTTCGGCCTTGAGCTCGAAGACCTGAAAAAATTACGCACCTGGGGTTCCCTAACACCAGGCCATCCGGAGTACGGCCACACCGCTGGCGTCGAAATCACGACCGGTCCGCTGGGGCAAGGCTTGGCCTCCTCTGTCGGAATGGCAATGGCCGCACGAAAAGAACGCGGCTTGTTCGATCCCGATGCCCCTGCAGGCGAATCCCCCTTTGATCACTACGTCTACACCATTTGCTCCGACGGTGATGTTCAAGAAGGCGTCACCGCCGAGGCTTGTTCGCTGGCTGGGACCCAGCAATTGGGCAACCTCATTGTCTTCTGGGATGACAACAATATTTCCATCGAAGATGACACCGATATTGCATTCTCGGAATCCGTCGCCAAGCGCTACGAGGCTTATGGTTGGCAAGTGCTCGAGGTTGGCTCCGGTGAAGACGTAAGCGCGCTGGAACAAGCAATTAAGTTGGCAAAGCAGGACACCACCCGCCCAACTTTTATTCGTGTGCAAACCGTGATTGCCTACCCGGCTCCGAACGCTATGAACACTGGCGCCTCTCACGGTGCAGCACTGGGCGAAGAGGAAATCCGTGCTACTAAAAACTTCCTCGGCTTCGACCCGGACGAGCACTTTCATGTCGACGATAAGGTACTAGAGCACACCCGCGCGCTGGTAGATCGTGGCACCAAAGCGCAGCAAGAATGGGAAGAACGCTTTGCTGATTGGGCAGAGAAAAATCCCGAGCGCAAGCAGTTGTTCGACCGCATGACGGCCTATGAACTGCCGGAGAACTTCGGTGAAGACATGCCGGTATGGCAGCCCGACGACAAAGGTATAGCTACCCGCAAAGCCTCGGCTGAAGCCTTGCAGGTCCTAGCAGCGCAATTACCAGAGCTCTGGGGTGGCTCAGCCGACTTAGCGGGTTCGAACAACACTGTCATCAAAGGTGCGCCGTCGTTTGGCCCACAATCTATCTCGACCGATATGTGGCAGGCCGACCCTTTGCATGGCCGCAACCTTCACTTCGGTATCCGCGAACACGGCATGGCTGCCATCATGAACGGAATCGCATTGCACGGCAACACCCGTGTCTATGGCGGAACCTTCCTGATTTTTTCGGAGTACATGTACCCTGCCGTACGCCTCGGCGCTTTGATGGGCACAGATACCTATTACGTCTGGACCCACGATTCCATCGGATTGGGTGAAGACGGCCCCACCCACCAGCCCGTCGAGACTCTGGCTGCTTTGCGCGCCATTCCGAACCTCTCAGTCATCCGCCCTGCCGACGCTAACGAAACCACCCAGGCGTGGGTTGCTGCGATGCGGCACGACAAAGGGCCAAAGGGATTGGCACTGACGCGGCAAAACGTACCAGTGCTAGAGGGCACCGCTGAGAAGGCAGCAGATGGAGTCGCCAAGGGCGCTTATGTGCTGGTCGAAGCCTCAGCGTCACCGCAGCTCATTTTGCTCGCTACCGGTTCGGAAGTGCACCTCGCTGTTGCTGCAGCCAAACGGTTGGAATCCGAAGGCGTAGCGACGCGGGTGGTCTCCGCTCCATGCCTGGAGTGGTTCGAAGAACAAGACGATGACTACCGTGAATATGTGCTGCCACGCGAGGTAACCGCCCGCGTTTCCATCGAAGCCGGTCTGGCGATGCCGTGGCACAAATACACCGCACCGTATGGTCGCCAGGTTTCGCTTGAGCATTACGGCGCTTCAGCTCCAGCAGAAGAGCTCTTCGAGAAGTTCGGTTTCAGCGTCGACAATGTTGTAGCCGAAGCGAAAAAAGCTTTGGAGCAAGCACCAGAAGCTTCTGAAGTTTCGGGCTGGAACTCCCCAAAAGCCGCAAATAATGCCGGTAGCTCAAATGATCCAGAGTCCGCACACGCTAGCGATTCTGTGACCCCAGCGCAGGCTATCGATTCTGCTGACGCTGATACCCCCCCCGCAGAACTCGCAGCCATCGGCACCGCAACGTGGTTAGATGATCTTTCTCGTGAACGTATCTCTTCCGGCAACCTCAAAGAACTCATCGAGACTAAATCCGTGCTGGGTGTGACCACGAACCCGGCGATTTTCTCGGCTGCAATGAGTACAGGAAATTCCTACGACGAAGACATTGCCTCGCTGGCAGCGAAGAAAGTAACTGCCGACGATGCGGTCTACGAGATGGCCATTCACGACGTGCAAGATGCCTGCGACGTCTTGTCGTCGGTTTATCAACGCACCGGCGGAGCCGACGGACGCGTGTCCATCGAAGTTGATCCACGTATTTCTGCCGACACCGACAAAACTCTCTCCCAAGCTCGCGAGCTGTGGAAGACCGTCGACCGCGAGAACGCGATGATCAAGATTCCCGCTACTCCGGAAGGTCTTCCCGCGATCACCGCTGCGCTGGCAGAAGGCATATCCGTCAACGTCACTCTGATCTTCTCGGTCGAGCGATACCGAGAAGTCATTCGTGCGTACAAAGACGGCATTAAACAAGCACAAGAGAACGGTCTTGACCTTTCCAAGATTCACTCGGTCGCGTCCTTTTTCGTATCCCGGATTGACACCGAAGTTGATAACCGGCTGGAAGAAATTGGCACCGACGAAGCACTCGAGCTGCGCGGAAAAGCCGGAATCGCAAATGCACGGCGAGCTTATGCATTATTCATCGACGAGTTCCGTGATTTCGACATACCAGGAGCGCACAAGCAACGTCCGCTGTGGGCGTCGACAGGCGTGAAAAACCCCGAGTACCCTGCAGATATGTATGTCACCGAATTAGCTGGCCCCGATACGGTCAACACTATGCCGGAAGCCACACTGAACGCAGTGTTGGATAGCGGTACTATCAAGGGCGATACGTTGACTGGCGCCGGCGACAACGCTGGAGCAGTTTTCAGCAAGCTGGAATCATGCGGCATTGATTTCGCAGACGTCTACGCAAAACTTGAGCTCGAAGGCATCGAGAAATTTGTGAAAGCGTGGGACGAACTTTTGGAATCGGTTTCGCAGCGGTTACAGCGCGACTAGCGCCTGATCAACTCGTACGACCCACGCCCGCATTGTGCGGCAGAGAAAGGACAAACCGCCTGTGACGTCGCATCCTTGGCACAATCCCTTGCGCAATCCGCACGATTCCCGACTGCCGAGGATCGCCGGGCCTTCGGGCATGGTGATTTTTGGAGTCACAGGCGATTTAGCTTATAAAAAGCTGCTGCCAGCAATCTATGACCTCGCAAACCGTGGCTTATTGTCTTCTGCGTTCATCCTCGTTGGCTTCGGTCGACGCGAATGGTCGAACGAAGATTTCGTCGATTACGTCAAAGCGGCAGTCCAAGACGGCGCCCGAACTCCGTTCCGGGAAAACGTATGGCGCCAGCTCGCTTCCGGCATGGAATTCGTCGTCGGTGGATTCGATGATGCTGGCTTCGACCGGCTCGCTAGCCGAATCAACGAAGTCGACGGGCAACGCGGTACAGCCGGCAACTGGGCTTATTACTTGTCTATCCCCCCAAGTTTCTTCTCCGAGGTATGCCACCAACTCGAACGCACAAACATGGTCAGCGCCCAGCCTGGTGCATGGCGGCGAGTGATCATCGAGAAGCCTTTCGGGCACAACGAGAAATCAGCGCGCGAACTCAACGAGATTGTCAACCAGGTTTTCCCAGAAGACTCCGTCTACCGCATCGATCATTACCTCGGTAAAGAAACCGTACAGAATATCTTTGCGTTGCGCTTTGCCAATTCGATTTTCGAACCAATTTGGAATGCACAACACATTGACCACGTGCAGATTACGATGGCAGAAGACATCGGGCTCGGAGGGCGTGCGGGATACTATGACGGCATCGGTGCCGCGCGCGATGTGATGCAAAACCACTTGCTGCAACTCCTAGCACTGGTTGCGATGGAGGAACCGGTCTCGTTCACCCCGGCGGCCTTACGTGCAGAGAAAATCAAGATTCTGCAGGCCACCTCGCTGGCGATGCCCTTGGAACACAATACCGCGCGTGGCCAGTATTCAGCAGGATGGCAGGGTTCACAAAAAGTGCTTGGCCTGCGAGAAGAAGAGGGATTCGATCCAGAATCGAAGACCGAAACCTATGCTGCCTGCACACTGGAAATCAATTCCAGGCGCTGGGCGGGAGTGCCGTTCTACCTGCGTACGGGCAAACGCTTGGGTCGCCGCGTCACGGAAATCGCGCTGGTATTCAAGCATGCTCCACACCAACCATTCGCCAATAACGGTGCACAGCATGGGCAAAACACCATCGTCATTCGAGTCCAACCCGATGAGGGTGTGCTCATGCGTTTCGGGTCAAAGGTGCCAGGCTCAGGTATGGAAGTTCGCGATGTCAACATGGATTTCTCTTATGCCGAAGCATTCACTGAAGAATCCCCTGCAGCCTACGAGCGCCTCATTCTGGATGCGCTGTTGGATGAATCAAGTTTGTTCCCTACGAACAAAGAAGTCGAATTGAGCTGGGAGATTCTTGATCCGATGCTTGAGTATTGGGAGCATGCGCAGCAACCCGAGAGTTACTCCGCAGGCAGTTGGGGCCCGGCCAGCAGCGATGCGATGCTGGCACGACGTGGCCACAGCTGGCGGCGCCCATAATCAGTATCCGTGTACCAACACAGAACAAGGACTAATTATTTACCATGATTCATTTCCTCACGGATACGACAACCACCGATATTGCCCGCGAGCTCAACCGCGCTCAAGAGCACTACACGCTCACCACCGGCCGCGTGTTGACGTTGGTCATCGTGGCCTCCGCTAGTGACGACGTAGAAGCAATCTTGCAAGCCAGTCGCGATGCTTCGCACGAACACCCCGCTCGTGTGTTGATTCTGTTGATTGCAGATTCCAGCGACGAGACTTATCTCGATGCGGAATTGCGCGTCGGTGGAGAGGCTGGCGCCTCGGAAATCGTAGTCATGACCCTCAACGGCGACATGGCACACCACCCCTCCGCAATCGTCACCCCGCTACTGTTGCCAGATACCCCCATCGTGGCCTGGTGGCCTAAACTGCACCCAGATAAGCCGTCGACCGATCCGATCGGGCAGATTGCGCAACGCCGAATCACCACCGCGACAGAGTTTTCGAAGCTTGCACAGCATTATGCCCCGGGAGATTCCGACACCGCGTGGTCCGGTATTACTGCTTGGCGCGGCATCGTCGCCTCAGCTTTAGATCGCTACCCCAACCACAACGTAGAGCGGGTGACTATCAGCGGCGACGGCGGTCCGGAACAGACTATTGCTGCAGGTTGGCTCGCCGACGCTTTGGGAGTCGAAGTTTCTTATCAAAGCCACAACACAGCACGCACGAATGCTAGCGCGGATATCTCGGTAGTTCCAGAACAATTCGCAATCGAGAAACTAGAGTTGTTCATGGACGACGGCGAATCCATCCGTGTCTCATGTGCAGATAATCATACCGTCAGCGTCGAAATACCGGGTGCTGCGCGCAGCCTGGTCGCCTTAAATGTTCGCTGCTGGGCCGAGCGCTTGTCAGAAGAATTGCGACACCTAGAACCTGACGAAATCTATGCCCGCTCGTTACACGCAAGCCAAAACCTCTAACTGCTCACTTAGCCCTCTGCTGCGAAAGGATATTCACGAATGACAACGATTTTTCCTGCGACAGACAAACAAGACCTAGCTGTTAAAGTTGCCGAACGGTTTATCGCCCTGGTTCGTGATATTCAAGACAGCGAGGGCGGTGCGCACGACGACGGCATCGCCCGCGTCGTACTAACCGGCGGGTCCTCGGGACTCGCGGTTCTCGAAGCTTTAGCACAAACTGCGCATTCGCACGAGCTTGATTGGTCTCGGATTGAGTTTTTCTTCGGCGACGAACGCAACGTTCCGGTCGACGATAGCGAATCCAATGAAGGACAAGCCCGGCGAGTTTTGCTCGACCAGCTAGAAATTCCCGCGCATCGAGTGCATGGATACAGCCTGAGCGGTGGCAATGATCTCACTGAGCGCGCCGACGACTATACCGCAGAAATCAAAGAATTCGCACCGGCAGGCTTCGATATCCACTTGCTCGGGCTTGGCGACGATGGCCACATCAATTCTTTGTTCCCAAACCATGCGGGGCTTAACGACGACGCCACCGTCATCACCGTGACCGATTCTCCTAAACCACCGGCGCAACGCCTAAGCCTTGGTTTGTCGCAACTCGCTTTCGCTGATCGAATTTGGTTTTTAGCTGCCGGAAAGAATAAAGCAGACGCAGTTGCCCGATTGGTTTCGACAGAAGGCTCAGGCCAGGATTGCCCAGCAACACTCGTGCACGGACGCATCGAGACGCTACTGTTTAGCGATGTCATCCCCGCTCACTAATTACTAAACGCTGCAGCTCTCCTGCCAAAGGAAAATGACGCCTTCTCTAAAGAGAAGGCGTCATTGTATTTACGGGCCCCTGTGAGTTTGTGAGCCCGTCGATCGAGTTCAGAGAATTTTTAGACGGCTAAGCGAGCCAGCCACCTACCCGAGCTCAGCGTTAAAGGTTGTAAGCCTGCAACAAGTTAAGAGCTACGATGGCGGCGATCCAAATCAGCGCCAAAACGATGGTATAGCGCGTCAGGTTCTTTTCCACCACAGTAGAACCAGATAAGTTTGACTGCACACCGCCACCAAACAGGCTCGACAGGCCTCCGCCTTTACCCTTGTGGAGCAGAATAAAAATCGTCATCAAAACTGCTGTTATCAGCAGAATGATCTGCAGCGCTAGTTGCATTCAGGTTTTCCTTCACAAAGAGTGCGAGTTAAATGGGTATACCGTCCATCGAGTATACCCCTAAGAGTGGATCAGTGCGTGACCAACTGCAAATTTTATACGAAAATTACAATAACGTAAGTTTCATCCAAGCCGTTAGTCGCTGCAGTTCCTAGATGGTCGCGCTAGATATTCGCGACCGATGCCGCAGCTAGTTTGGCAAATTCTTCGCCATCCAATGATGCTCCGCCCACCAGGCCACCGTCTACGTCTGGCTGGGCGACTATCTCTGCGATGGAGTCGGTGCGCACCGACCCACCGTACAGGATACGCATTGACGCAGCCGTGTCTTCGTCCGAAAGCCGTGTGACTAATTCCCGCAGCGCTTTGCAAACTTCTTGCGCGTCGTTCGGTGAAGCAGCCTTGCCGGTGCCGATCGCCCACACCGGTTCATATGCCAGCACCGTATCTCGCAGCTGCTGAGTGTTTAAGCCTTCAAGGGAGTTACGAGCTTGATCGACGATGTAGTCAAGGTAGCTTCCAGATTCGCGGATATCGAGCGATTCACCGACACATACGATCGGCTTAATTCCGTTCTTATGCGCGATTTGAGCTTTTTGCGAGACTAAGTCGGAAGTTTCGTGGTGGTACTGTCGGCGTTCCGAATGACCAACGATGACCCATTCACAGCCCAACTTCGCCAGCATAGGAGCTGAAATATCACCGGTATAGGCGCCTTTTTCCTGCGGGGCAACATTCTGCGCGCCATAGCTAATCTTCATTTTCTCCCCGTTTACTACGGTCTGAATCGAGCGCAGATCAGTAAACGGTGCGAGAACGGCGATATCTACTTTTTCGTAGTATTCCTTGGGTAAAGCGAAAGTCAGCTTCTGGATATTTTTGATGGCCTCGAGGTGATCAAGGTTCATCTTCCAATTTCCGGCAATCAGCGGCGTACGTGCCATGTGTTTCTCCTAGCTTAAGTGGGAGGCTTCGGGTTATAACTCGGATCAGGTGCCGAGTTGGGTAGCTCAGTTGCGCTACAGCAAATGCGAATAAAACAGCTTGGCAACGTATTCGTCGCCAAGCTCATGAGCCCTAGCGCTCCAAAACAGCAACACCAGGCAATTGCTTGCCTTCGAGGAATTCCAGCGATGCTCCTCCGCCAGTGGAAATGTGGCTGAAGCCATTCTCGTCCAACCCTAACGCGCGCACCGCCGATGCGGAATCGCCGCCGCCGACCACTGTGAATGCACCAGAATTGGTTGCAGCAATGATCGCCTTGGCCACACCCGCTGTGCCGTGAGCAAATGGTTCTTTTTCAAACACTCCCATGGGACCATTCCAGAACACGGTTTTCGACGCAGTGATGATTTCTGCGAATTTCTCCACCGATTGCGGTCCAATATCTGGCGAGAGCCATCCTTCCGGAATCCCAGCCAAATCCACGACCTGGGTATTGGCATCGGCAGAGAACTCGTCGGCGGCGAGTAAATCCACCGGCAAGCAAATCTTGTCACCGAAACGCTCCAACAGCTGTTTGCACGTATCGATCATGTCCTCTTGTAACAAGGAATTCTGTACGTTGTAGCCTTGCGCGGCGAGGAAGGTGTAGCACATTCCACCACCGATGATGATATGCGAAGCTTTGCCAGCGAGCGCTTCGATTACCCCGAGCTTATCGGATACTTTCGAGCCACCGAGCACAACGGTGTAATCCTGTACTGGATCATCCGCAACCACCGATAACTTCTCAAGCTCAGCTTCCACGAGGTAGCCAGCATAAGCATCGAGCTTCTCAGCGACGTCGTACACAGAAGCCTGCGCTCGGTGCACCACGCCAAAGCCGTCAGAAACGAAAACGCCATCATCGGCGGCTAGTGCGGCCAGTTCTGTCGCGAATTCAGCGCGTTCGGCGGCGTCTTTTGAGGTCTCACGAGCGTCAAAACGGACGTTTTCGAGCAACATGACGTCGCCTTCGTTAAGCCCATTCGCGCGCTCATGTGCATCTTCCCCAGTCACATCTTGTGCCAAGGCCACCCACTGGCCGAGTGCCTCGGACAATGCTTCGGCTACCGGTGCCAACGAATATTTCTCGTTGAATTCACCTTTCGGCCGGCCCAGGTGTGCAGCCACGATGACTTTCGCACCGGCATCAACCAAAGCCTGGATAGTCGGCAGCGCAGCATTGATTCGGCCTGCATCTGCGATAGTGCCCTCGTCAGTCAACGGGACGTTGAGGTCGGCGCGCACTAGAACATGCCGAGAATCTAGATCCTGCTGTAACAGTTCCTCGAGCTTACGAAATGCCACTGTATCTTCCTTTACGCGTTCAGGATTCGATGCTTGTTAACGCTCGTTCATACTTAAAGCGCCGTATTTTACGGGTTATAGCTGTGCGCCCACGTGCTTGCATAAGCGCAAGAGCTGGCTACTGTAACCCCACTCGTTGTCATACCAGGCAACAATCTTGACCAAATTATCACCGATGACCTTAGTCAGTGGTGCGTCAAAAATTGCGCCGTGACTGTTACCAACGATGTCAGTAGAGACCACTGGCGCAGTGGAGTATTCAACGATTCCAGCGAGAGGGCCTTCGGCAGCTTCACGCACCGCAGCGTTGATATCGTCAACGGTCACGGCACGCTCTGCTCGGAAAGTCAGCTCCATTGCGGACCCCGTTAACGTCGGCACCCGCAGCGCATAGCCATCGAGTTTGCCGTTGAGCTCGGGGATGACGATACCAACGGCTTTCGCCGCACCCGTAGAGGTCGGGACGATATTGTGTGCTGCCGCCCGCGCACGGCGCAAATCCTTGTGTGGGCCGTCGACTAGCTGCTGATCACCGGTGTAGGCATGCACGGTAGTCATCAAACCAGAGACGATACCGAATTGCTCATGAAGCACGGAGGCGATCGGTGCCAAACAGTTGGTCGTGCACGAAGCCGCCGAGACAACCTGATGAGCAGCGTTATCGTAACTATCCGAATTAACGCCGTACACGAAAGTCGCATCAACATCTTTACCTGGGGCGGAAAGAATTACCTTCTTCGCACCAGATTCCAGGTGCGGACGTGCCTGCTCACTGGATCGGAATTTACCGGTCGACTCAACCACGATGTCAACACCGTGGGTTTCCCAGTGCAACTGCGCTGGGTCTTTAATGCTAGTAAGAGCTATCGGAGCGCCGTTGATGACCAAATTGTCCTCGCCATCAACGGATACGTCCGCATCGAGAATGCCGAAAGCAGTATCGTACTTCAGCAAATGAGCTAATGTTTCCGGTGCTGCCACGTCGTTGATGGCAACTACCTCGATATCGCCAGGCGATTCGAGGACAGCGCGCAAAAAGCTGCGCCCAATGCGACCAAAGCCGTTAATTCCTACGCGAATCATAAGGCCATGCTACCGCGAATCGTTCTGCCCTGCCTGCCCAGTCTTCTCGGTATCGTTGTCATGCGCATCACCATCGTGCGCAGAGTCAGTTTCCTCGTCGAAAAGATCCTCGTCGATGCCTTCGGTGGTATTGGGAATTCCTAACTCCTCAGCGCGTTTATCCGCCATCGACAGCAGGCGGCGAATGCGGCCGGCAACCGCATCCTTCGTCATCTGCGGATCACCAAGCTTGCCGAGTTCTTCCAGGGAGGCTTGGCGATATTTCACACGCAGATTTCCAGCATCAGCCAAATGCTCTGGCACATCGTCACCAAGAATCTCCATCGCTCGGTGGACTCGCGCTGCAGCAGTGACTGCTGCACGAGCTGAACGGCGCAAGTTCGCATCGTCGAAATTGGCCAACCGGTTCTGTGACGCTCGCGCTTCCCGGCGCAACCGTTTGTCGTCCCATTCCAAACGCGTGACTTGCGCGCCCATACGGCTAAGAAGTGCCCCAATCGCTTCACCGTCACGGATCACTACGCGATCCGTGCCACGTGATTCTTTAGTCTTTGCCACGATTCCCAAACGTCGAGCACAACCGACCAAAGCCAATGCCGCTTCCTGGCAAGGACAAGCGATTTCGAGTGAGGACGACCGACCAGGTTCGGTCAATACACCTTGCGCCAAAAATGCTCCACGCCAGGCCGCCTCATTATCAGCGATGGTGCCAGAAATCACCTGCGGGGGAAGGCCGACGACAGCATGCCCCGATTTTGTTACCAGCCCAAGACGACGAGCGATCTTTTTCGCATCGCGGGTAATAC
>NZ_JAPJNQ010000027.1 GCF_030826625.1 Corynebacterium sp.
AATCCTTCTGGCAGATCCAGATACGATTCGCCGAGCTCGCGCATAGTATCAGCGGAAATTGAAGTGTCAAGACCGCGGGTGAGCTCCTGGGAAGCAGTAATACCAGTCTGTTCTTGTGGACCGTTTTCTTCTGCCTCTTTGACCTCGTTGAAGACCGATTCCATCTGGTCGCGGAAGTCACGAGCTGCAGCCTCTGCATCTTCCTCGGAAAGATCACCGCGGCCAATCAGCTCATCGGTGTACTTCTGACGCACGGAATCGCGGTTACCGATGCGCTCATACATCAGTGGCTGGGTCATCGATGGGTCATCGGCTTCGTTGTGGCCACGCAGACGGTAGCAGATCAAGTCGATGAACACGTCTTTGCCGAAGCGACGACGGTACTCGGTAGCCAATTGACCAACCCAGACCACAGCTTCTGGGTCATCACCATTGACGTGGAAGACTGGGCAATCAAAGCCCTTAGCCAAGTCCGTGGAGTACAGGGTGGAACGGCCCGAGTCTGGGGTGGTGGTGAAACCAACCTGGTTGTTGACAACGACGTGGATGGAACCGCCGACGTTGTAGGCATCCAAGCCCATCAAGTTGATGGTCTCTTGGACGATGCCAAGCCCAGCAAACGAGGCGTCACCATGGAGTAACAGCGGGACGACGCGCTTGTCGTGGTTGCCTTCGACGCGATCGAGGATGTCCTGCTTCGCGCGAGAGATACCGATGACGACAGGGTTGACGGCCTCGAGGTGAGATGGGTTCGCGGTCAGCGTGACCTTAATTTCGCCATCGCCGAACATCTGCAGATGCTCGCCTTCGGCGCCAAGGTGGTACTTAACGTCACCAGAACCGCCGGCCTGGCCACCCTTGTAGTTGCCGTCGAATTCGTTGAAGACTTCTGCCAGTGGCTTGCCGACGATATTGAACAAAACGTTCAAACGACCACGGTGCGGCATGCCGATGACGACCTCGTCAAGGTTTTGACCTGCGGCCGTATCGATCACCGAGTCCATCAGCGGAATCAGTGCCTCAGCGCCCTCAAGGGAGAAGCGCTTTTGACCGACGTACTTGGTCTGCAGGAAGTTTTCGAATGCTTCGGCAGCGTTGACCTTCTGCAGGATGTATTTTTGCTCTGCATTGGTTGGCTTTGGCATACCGGCTTCGAGGGAATCACGCAGCCATTCGCGCTCATCACGATCCATGATGTGGCTGAATTCAGAACCAACCTTGAGCGTGTAGGCAGCGCGCAAACGCGACAGAACCTCACGCAAGGTCATGGATTCTTTGCCACCGAATCCACCGACGTGGAAGGTGCGATCCAGATCCCACAGGGTGAGGCCATGGGTGCGGATATCCAAATCTCGGTGATCTGGGGAAGGCAGGCCGGGCTGCTTCCAGCGCAAAGGGTTGGTGTCGGCAATGAGGTGGCCGCGGGAGCGGTAAGCCTCGATGAGGTTCATGACGCGGGTGGATTTATCGATTCCGGTATTCGGAATGTCCTGTGCCCAGCGCATTGGCTCATATGGGATCTGAAGGTCGGTAAACAGCTCGTCCCAGAAGACGTCGTCGACAAGCAACTGCGACATGGTGCGCAGGAACTCGCCGGACTCTGCGCCCTGGATTACGCGGTGGTCATAAGTAGAAGTCAGCGTGACTAGACGGCCGACGCCGAGCTCTGCCAGGCGATCCGAAGAAGCACCAGCGAATTCTGCTGGGTAGTCCATCGAACCGACACCAATGATGGTGCCCAAGCCCTTAGTCAGGCGGGCAATCGAGTGGCGGGTACCAATACCACCTGGGTTAGTCAGGTTAATTGTTGCGCCCTGGAAATCAGCGGCGGTCAACTTGTTCTTGCGGGAACGTGCGACGATGTCGTCGTAGGCCTCGATGAACTCTGCGAAGTTCTTGTCTTGGGCCTTTTTCAGCGCGGCAACGACCAACGCACGGGAACCATCTTTCTGTGGCAAGTCGATTGCCAGGCCCAGGTTGATGTCTTCCGGATAAACAACGGTGGGCTTCTTGCCGTCGACGAGCTCGTAGCGCACGTTCATGTCTGGGTGCTTCTGCGTGGCCTTTACCAGTGCATAGCCAATGATGTGGGTGAACGAAATCTTGCCACCGCGAGTGCGCTTCAGATGCTCGTTGATCAGGGAACGATTTTCCCACATCAATTTGACGGGAATGTCACGCACGGAGGTTGCGGTTGGAATCTCTAGGGATTCGTCCATGTTCTTGGCAATTGCCTTAAACATGCCCTTGAGAGCCTTCGACTCGCCGCCCTCATAATCCGGCAGCTCATCTAGTGGCGAAGGTGCCTTCTTTGGAGCCTTCGGCGCTACGCCAGGCTTAGACACATTCGATTTAGCCTGTGCTTTTTTAGCCGACTCATCAACAACGGATTCGCGCTGCGACTGTTTATGGGCCAACGTTTTCTGTGTTGGAGGAGCAATATCTGCGGCTTCTTTGCCAGATTGCTTGCGAGCGGCGCTAGTGGACTTCGCAGCCTTGTTGGAACCGGACGCTGCGTTAGCAGAATCGGTTGCTGCAGCGACGTCGGATGGTGCGCCGTGCTTGTCAAATAATTCGCGCCATTCTTTATCCACTGATTGCGGATCTTTCTTGTACTCCTGGTACAACTCATCCGCCAACCAGGTGCTCAAGCCGAAGGGATTGTTAGTGCTCACGGCAGGTGCTCGCCTCTTTCCGTTGATTTGCGTGCATTAATTTTATCTGCGCTGAATCTGTCTTGTTCAAGCTTCAATCAAGCTTAATAGACAGTTTGCATTCATTCTACGCGCTTATGTCGCTGGTTTCGGCACGTGATATTCCTCGGGGTGGTTACTAATCTGGAATGTTATGGATGAATCGTCATATCTGACGGCGGACTATCCCCGCGTGCACATTGCAAGTGGGGAAATTCAAGGCGAAATTATCAGCGATGGTGGAATTGCAACCTGGAAGGGCGTGCCATTTGGGGCGCCTACAGGCGGTGCCACGAGGTTTCAACGCCCCAAACCAGTCCGACCGTGGTTGGGGGTTCTCGACTGTACGCGGTATCAATCACCGGCACCGCAGCCGAATTATGGTCTTAACGATCGACTGATTGGTGACGAAGACTGCCTGCACCTCGATATCGTCCGGCCCCACACCGCAGAAAAGTTACCGGTGGTTGTGTATTTCCATGGCGGTTCGTTCTTGATGGGGGCCAGCCACCAAAATATGCTGCGCGGGCACCGGTTAGCTGAAGCGATGAACGTCGTTTACGTTTCGCTGAATTTCCGTCTCGGGGTTTTGGGTTATCTGGATTTACGCAGTCTGGGCGGTGATTGTGTTGCGAACCCAGCGTTGTGGGATCAGGTTTTGGCTCTGCGTTGGATCCAAGAAAATATTGACAAGTTTGGTGGCGATCCAGAATCCGTGACGATTATGGGGGAGTCTGCTGGTGGTGCGGCAGTGCTTGCCTTGATGTGTTCGCCACCTGCACGTGGCTTGTTCCACCGCGCGATCGCGCAGTCGCCGCCGATTGGGCTGATCCATTCTAAGGCGCAGTCCCAATTGTGGGCGCGCCAGTTATTAACTCGTCTCGGGTTGCCGTCGGAAAGCACCGTCGAGGATCTGCGCACGTTGATCGCTGAGGAATTGGTGCGGGCGGGGATGTCGATGATGTGGCGCGCCGGCGAATTGCAGTTTTTGAACTCAACTTTTGGCCCAACTGTGGAGTCGGAATCGTTGCCGGAGCACCCGATGGTCGCATTCCAACATGGTCGACAAGCGCAGGTTCCGCTTATGTTGGGAACGAACCTGGATGAAGCGGGCGTGACCCGGTATTTCTTTCAACGTACGACGCGACGCGCTAAAGCAGGGCGACGCTTGTTGTACCCGTACGATCCGGAACACACCGATACCGTTTTAGAGGCATATGGTGGCGCGCGCACGAGAGCGGAATTTGCTGATTTGGTTACCGATGCCTTGTTTTGGGCGCCGACGGTGCGCATTGCTAGTCACCACAATGAGTACGCGCCGACGTGGATGTATCGATTCGATTTTGCTCCGCAGCTGATGCGCAAACTCGGGATCGGTGCCTCGCATTCGTCTGAATTATCAAATGTTTTTGGCACCCCGGAGGCGTCCAAGACGCGTCTGTTGTCTAAATTAGGCCGGGACGATGAGGCGATGCGGCGACTAACGGACCAGATGCAACGTCACTGGGCGAGTTTTATCAGGTTTGGTGTGCCGGGTAATGACTGGCCACAATATAAACCGCCGACAGAGCAGCATCATTCACGCCCGACGATGATTTTTGATGCGCACTCACACGTGGAATATGACCCGAAGGCAGATAAGCGGCGCGCGTGGAAAGGCTATGATGTTCTGGAATGGGGCGCAGGCCGTCCTGAATTGCTCCGCGATCTGGGATTTCAGGTTGATGAATAAACGGTGTTAATCCACCACGAAGCTTAGTGATACCAAAGTAGGTTTCGACGTAGTAGATTGGCGGACATGAGCTTCTTCGAAGATATTGCGGCCGCACTCGATGCAGATGGCATCGAGTCTCGGGTGAACGATGATGTGCTGTTTGTTCCGATCACCTCGGGCGTGGAAATTCAATTTGTTGAGATCGACCCGGTTTTGCCAGCTGCAAACGTCTATATCGCGGCAGCAGATGTTGACGAAGATCATGATGGCTTCGATGCAGCTTTGGTGTCCGTAGCGTTTTCTGTCGACGATGCCACAGCGATTGTTGCCGAGCATATCGCCACGGACCAGGTTGTGACAGTGTTGCGGGACCTGCTGGAAGGTCGCGACGAGCGGATCTCGGATTTGGAGTTTGAACACCACATCATCGACCCTGGTGTTGTCGTCGCTCACGTCGCTGAAGACTCTCACTTGCGGGTGTCCATCGACCTAGTATCTGGTGTTCCGACCGCAAAACTCTCATTTATCACCTTTGATTCCAAAGCTTTCGCTGCTGCGGAGCTAGAGGATGATGCGCCTGCGGATAATCCAGCTGAACCTTCTGCGGTGGATTCTGACGCTGAGTTGGATTTTGGCGCAGCGTTGGATTTTGACGCTGAAATGGATTTCAATGCAGCGTTGGGATTCGATCCAGAGATGGAACTGGACGAGGCCGTATTCGCGCCTGGCGAACTCATGCATGGCTATGAACCAGAAATTCTGGAGCTCGGCAGTTACACCGATTTTGATCGCTTGTTCGATGTGCTGTCGTTGTGCGCTGAGCAAGCAGAGGATTGGGAAGCACAGCTCAAACCGTGTGAGGGCGGTTTCGAGCTATAAGACTGTTCGGGGCACATGCCGAGGCCGCTAGGCGATAGGCGGTTATGCAGCCTGCGAAAACCCGGCAAAAATTGATGCAGGTGAGTGCACCGGTACGTAATTGGCGTCGACAAGCCAGGCATAGATGCATGCAGTCTCGTGGTCTGCGCTGATTTGATGTACCGCGCTAATCAGGTTTTCTGGCACGACCGCGCGTATCCAGGCTTCTGCGAGAGGAATCGGCGGGGCAGTCCCGGTTGGATCAGTGATGCGAATGCTTACGACATAGGCAGGGGTGCGTTGTTCTCCATAGCCGCGGACACGGGATTGTACTAAGCGGCCAACCCGGTAGCGCGAGATAGCGGCTGTGAGCATTCGATGTTTGCCCACCTTTAGGTGTGCTAGTGGCGGGCGCCAATTAGCCATGGGGCGGGCCAAAGAGCGTGGGTGATGCAGAATGCTGCCTATGGTTGCGAGCTGTTTTCCCTCACTTCTGCGGATTTCTGTCAAGATTTCGTGGGTGGTACGGGTGCTGCGAGTTACTTGTTGTCTAGTCATGGTGTGCACGTTAATTTTCGCGGTGCACACCCACCGATTTTTATTCGAACCTGATTTCGAAAATGAATGCTGGGTGCGAACCTTTCGTGAAGACATGGGCCGTCAACTAGGAGTAGGCTCGCAAGAACTATGCCTATTGATCGCCCCGGTTCTCATCCCCAGGAGATAGATAACTCGCCGTACGAGTCGCAAACATCACCCGGCAAGCCAAAAGGGGTGGACCAGCTAGAAAAGCCGCGTATTCCGAAAGAAATTTGGGTGCTCGTGGTGGCGTTCTTTTTGGTTGCCTTGGGGTATGGCTTGATTGCGCCGTTACTTCCACAGTTCGTGGTGAGCTTTGATGTCAGCATGGCGGCAGCAGGTGCTGTGATCTCGATTTTTTCTGTATCTCGTTTGATTTTTGCAACCGGGGCCGGCATGCTCGCTGACAAACTTGGGGTGCGCCGCGTCTATATCACAGGTCTACTTCTCGTGGCTATTAATACTGGATTGATTTCCATCGCCCAGGAATACTGGCAGATCCTCGTGCTGCGTTTTTTGGCTGGAATCGGCTCGACCATGTTTACCGTGTCGGCCATGGGGTTGATCGTGAAATTAGCCCCTCCCGCGATTCGCGGTAAATGCTCGGCGACGTATGCCACGAGTTTCTTGTTGGGCAGCATTCTCGGTCCATTGGTGGGATCAGCATTGGCCTTTTTGGGCTTTCGCTGGCCATTTTTCATCTATGGAATTGGTTTATGTGCAGCGGCAATCGTCGTGTGGGTCATGATGCCGAAAACGAATGCAGCAGCTGACAATGCGACCGAGAATAAGAAATTTACCTACGGTGAGGCATGGCGTGATTCTGCTTTCCGCAGCGTGCTGGTGTCGAATTTTGCGCATGGCTGGGTAAATATGGGCGTGCGTGTTGCGGTGATTCCGCTGTTTACAGCCGCAGTGTTTATTGATGACACCGCAGCCGCCGGGTACGCGCTCGCAGCCTATGCTGCAGGTAATGCCGTCGTACTGCAGTTTTCCGGCCGTTTGGCAGACCGGATCGGACGCAAACCACTGATCATGACGGGGTTTGCAGCGAGTGCACTGTGCGTTGGTCTCTACGGCACAGCTGAGATCTTGTGGATGCTGCTATTGCTATCCGCCCTGAGTGGAGCGGCCGCTGGAATCGCGGTGCCCGCGCAACAGGCAACGCTTGCCGACGTTATCGGTAACGACCGTTCCGGCGGAAAAGTTCTCGCAGGTTTCCAGATGTCTATGGATCTGGGAATGATTTTTGGTCCACTCACGATCGGTGCAGTCGCGGATAATTGGGGATTCAACTGGGCATTTCTTGCCAGTGCAGCCGTCGCGTTGCTGGCAGTTCTCGCGTGGATTCCGGGACGGGAAACCTTGCACACCCGGGATACCAACGTGCGGGAAATGCCAGCGGAGAACGAGGCAAAATAAGAGCCGGAGATCCTGAGAGCAGGGCGTCCTAAAACGCTCGCCACAGCTATTGCGGAAAACCCAGGGTTCAGCTTATTTTTGCAACTTGGCGTGCTCGTTGATCATGTCGTCGAGAAGCCGAGCTGCAACTCGGGCGGTGCGACCATCCACGTCGTAGTACGGGTTCATTTCGGCTATATCCACCAAGCGTAGCTTGCCCGTGGCTGCCAAGGCCTTGCACATTGCGCGCATCGGCTCAATACCAATGCCAACGGTGCAGGGCGAGGAGACACCCGGCGCAACAGCAGGGGAAATGGCATCCAAGTCGATCGTCACGTACAGATCGTCGTGAACATCAGAAATCTCTAGTGCCCGCTCGGCGGCCTCGCGGGGAGTCATGTTGTGGATTTCGTCGTCAAGCACAATCTTGGTGCCCAACTCTTTGGCAAAGTTAAACAACTTACCAGTGTTATCTGCAGTAGAAACACCAATCACGGAGTAATCGAAATCGTCTCCCACCAGCTCGGCTACCTGGGTGAACGGGGTGCCGTGAGTGGGGATCTCAGTCTGGCGGAGGTCAAGGTGGCCGTCGAAATTCACGATAGAAATGGGGCGTTGCAGGGCTTTGTGTAGACCGAGATAGCTGGCATAACCAACTTCGTGGGAGCCTCCGAGAACGACCGGCAAGTGGCCTGCGTTCACTAGGTCTTTGATACGTTCGGACAGTTCTTCCTGTGCACCTTCCATGTCGGTGCCATTGACCGTGACTGTGCCAGCATCGTAGCGCGGCAGATCATTGTGCACCGGCAGATTTGCGAGTGCTTCACGCAGCACGTGAGGGCCTTCAGCTGCTCCATGGCGACAACCATTACGGCGGGCGCCTTCATCACATGCAAAGCCCAGAACGGCCGCGCCGGGCTTTTCTTGCACGTTATCGATGACAGAGTGCCAGCGGTAGAACTCCGGGCTGTCGCCATCGTGGCGACCATCCCAGTGGTGTGGTGTGCGGGAAACGGGTGAATGAGAAGTCATGGCACCAGTATAGGGGAAATCTAATGTGTGCTAGTTCACTGTGACGAGAAAAGTGAAGATAAAACGGCGCTAAAATGGTGTTTTAAGCGCTGCTGCCGTAGTGTATGTCAGGCAATGAGCATTACCGATTACGCCACCGGCGGCGACAACGAGCCGGATAATTTCAGTCAGTCTCCATCGACTACGTCGGAATCTCAGGAAAATTCGCAAGGCAAAATTACGGCTACCACTGATGCCGTTGCCGAGAGTGGCGAAACTTCTGAGCACACCGACGCTGAAGAACAATCTTCAGCCAATGACAGTCCTCAGGGTTTTTCCAACCTCGATCTACCCACCCCAGTGGTAGATGCGGTCAAAGCCGTAGGTTTTGAAAAACCATCACCGATTCAAGAACAAACCATCCCGATTCTCATGCAAGGTAGGGACGTGGTGGGCCTCGCCCAAACAGGTACCGGCAAAACCGCTGCCTTCGCGCTGCCCGTCTTGGCCCAATTGGACCCCAACGAGCGCTTCCCGCAAGCCTTGGTTTTGGCGCCGACCCGTGAACTGGCACTGCAGGTCGCAGACAGCTTCGAATCATTCGCCAAACATCTCGGCGGAATTGAAGTTTTGCCAATCTACGGTGGCCAAGCCTACGGCATCCAGCTGGCAGGCCTGCGGCGTGGCGCACAGATCATCGTTGGCACCCCGGGCCGAGTTATCGACCACCTGGAAAAGGGCAGCCTGGACATTTCGAAGCTGCGCTATCTCGTGCTGGACGAAGCCGACGAGATGCTCAACATGGGCTTCCAGGAAGACGTTGAGCGCATCTTGGCGGACACGCCAGATGAAAAGCAAGTTGCGCTGTTCTCGGCGACGATGCCTAACGGTATCCGCCGCCTGTCCAAGCAATACCTCAACGATCCTGCCGAAGTGACTGTGAAGTCACAGGCGCGCACGAACGAAAACATCACCCAGCGTTTCCTCTTCACGCAGCACCGCGCGAAATTTGATGCATTCGTCCGCATCCTCGAAGTCATCGATTACGACGGCATGATCGTGTTCACGCGCACCAAGCACGAAACCGAAGAAGTAGCGGAAAAACTCCGTGCCGCAGGCTACAGTGCTGCAGCCATCAATGGTGACATCGCGCAGAACCAGCGTGAGCGCACCGTGGAACAGCTGAAATCTGGCCGTTTGGACATTCTGGTTGCTACCGACGTGGCAGCACGAGGTTTGGATGTCGAGCGCATTTCGCACGTGATCAATTTCGACATTCCGGGCGATACCGAATCCTACGTACACCGAATTGGCCGCACCGCTCGTGCAGGACGCAGTGGTGAGGCGATCTTGTTCGTCACGCCACGCGAGCGTCGTATGCTGCGCTCCATCGAGAAAGTCACCAAGGCTACCTTGCAGGAAATGCAGTTGCCGACGGTCGACGAAGTCAACGAAGTTCGTAAGAAGAACTTCGCGCAGGGCATCACCGAAGCACTCGGTGCGAAGGACAAAGACTTTTTCCGCACCATGGTGCGCGAGTACTCGCAGAATAATGATGTTGCCATGGACGATATCGCTGCAGCTCTCGCGGTGAAGCTGCAAGGTGACAAGGAATTCCTGCTCAAAGAGCAGCCAGTCGACAAGCGCAAAGAGCGTTTCAACGACAAGCGCGGCGGACGCGATTTTGATGACCGCGGTGGACGCGGCGGTCGGGACCGCGGTGGCCGTGGTGGCCGTGGCGGTCGCGACGAAAACTTCCAGCCGTATCGCTTGGCCGTTGGCAAACGCCAGAATGTTCGCCCAGGTTCGATCGTCGGTGCCTTGGCTAATGAAGGCGGTTTGAGTAGCAAAGACTTCGGCCGCATCAATATTGGCGCAGAGCACACGATTGTCGAGTTGCCGAAGAACCTGGATCCTGCTGTTTTGGACCGTCTATCCGATACCCGCATTTCGGGAGAACTCATCAAGATCCGCAAGGATCACGGAGCTCCAGGACGGGGCGGATTCCAAGGTGGCGGCGGTGGCCGCCAAAGCAAGGGTGGCCGCAAAGGCGGCGGAAAATTCCGTCGTTAGCCTCAATCGCTGAGCTTCCCGGCTGCTATGGCTGGGGGAGCTAGAAATAAAGCCCTGGGTCTAAGGATTAGAAATCCTCAGACCCAGGGCTTTAGCGCTGTGCAGCCGCGTTTTAGATAAACATCAGAATTAAGACGATGACCCAGACGAGGTTGAAAATGCCGGCAAACATCGCCAGCTGCTTTTTCATCTTCGCCCAGTTTTCTACTTTGTCGTCTTCTGGTGAGGCTTCGCTTTCTGGCAACATGCCTAATGCGCCCAATGCGGTGCGCTGGCGGGGGACAATGACCACCAGAAGGATGACCCAGGCGATAATTGCTAGCAAGATTGAGGCATGGAATTTACCTTGGGTGCCGTAGGAATCCATATCGGTCAAAAATACGATAAGCCCCAGTAATGGCACGAGTGCGGAGAGGAAACCGTAGGTTTTAGTAACGCGATAAAGTACTGCGGCTGCGCCTTTGGCCGTTGCGGTACCAGATTTTGCCTCCACAATTTGTGCAGGGAAAGCCGAAGTGGCCACCATAATTGGTCCGATAAACAGCACTGCGGCAGCGATGTGTAATACAAGCATCAAATCAGTCATGAAAAATCCTTTTAGGTAGACAAATTGAGTCGGCGAACAAAAAGCTCCTCATGCGATTTTACCAGTGCCTTAGCCGATGACCAGGCCGTGAAGAAGGCGGCATGAAGCGCGCATCTGTTGTAGATCTTGTTGCGGGAGTGGCAACTGATAGCTCGCAGCAACCACAGCGATTCTGCGTGCGTACCAGCAATGAGCTGATGTATCGGAAGGCATCCATTGCGCTGGCAGTGCATCCGATTTTTCCCGGTTCGCGCTTGAAGCAGTCGCGACCAAATTTCTCCCGTCGTTGGCGAATTCTTTGCGACGTTCTTCTGTCCAGGAATGTGCTCCTAAATCCCAGGCTGCAGAGAGCGGAAAAATGTGGTCAATATCTACATGCTGCGCTGATTCTGCAATGGTGATGGACTCTCCCGCGTATTCATCCCAAATCTCTATATTGGCAATCTCGCACGCTTCCTGTGTGACCGGAGCCGGAAGCTGTGGTGAGTTGGTGGCGCCAGCAAGTAGCACGGATTCTCGTGTGCTGCAGACTCCTTGGTTGCCCCATCCGCGCCCAAATCGTTCACGCTTATAGCCCGGAATTTTTTGGCGTTGCGGAGTTGTAATCAGTTGCGGTTCTAGTTCACCCCAGGTGGGAATTGTGTTCTTGCCGTCGTACGTCGTGGGGAATAGTCGTGGCCAGAGGGTGAAGATCGCAGCGCAGATAGTTGCGATACAAAGTAGGTAGAGATAGCCCCGGAAAAGCCAAGCGCTATGTAATGAACTCTTCAGTAATCTTTTCTCAGTCCCGCCTGTGTACAGTTCTGCGTCGATGCTCGATGCCGAATATTGCGCCATGTCGCATTAGACTGCGCCCACTGCCTGGTGGTTCCGCAGACAGTGGGCGCAAGTAAAACTTCAGTGATATTGAGCCGTCCGGGTGTCGTAGTATGTACTCGACTGTGCGTCGACTAATTGAGCTTGTTCGCCGCCTGGGTGAAATCGAGGTCGTCGTCGCTGGCGACCGTGTCCAACTTGGCAGCTTTGTCGAATTCCTCCTGAATCTCCGTGCTCGGCTCCTTGGTCGCCAACGTGACCACCACGAGTGCAATCGTAAAAGCAATGAAGCCTGGGACCATTTCGTAGATGGGCTCGCCAAACCAGGTGCCCCAGATGATCGAGACGACGGCACCGGTGATCATTCCTGCGATTGCGCCTGGTGCGTTGAGACGCTTCCAGTAGAGTGCGAACAATACCAGCGGACCGAACGCTGAACCGAAACCTGCCCAGGCGAAACCGACCAGACCTAAAATCGTATCGCTGGGGTAGATTGCGAGCAGGGCGCCGATGACAGCGATTCCGACCACTGCAGTACGGGAAAGATTGATGAGCACGAATTGCGAAGGGCGCTTTTTCGCAAACCCCATGTAAATATCCTCGATCAAGGAAGACGACAAGATCAACAACTGGGAAGACATCGTCGACATAATCGCGGCCAGCACGGCGGTGAGCACCAGTCCTGCTGGTAGTGGGTGGAACATGACACGTGCTATGTCCAAGAAGACGGTCTCGAAGGCGTCTTGGTCGGTAATACTGTGGCCGGTTTGCGTGAAAAAGACTGTGGCAATCAATGCAACGAACGTGGCACCCGCATAGCAGATAGCGAGCCAGAATACGCCATAGTTACGTGAGGACCGTGCGTCGGCCGGGGATTTTAGCGCCATGAAACGCACAATGCTGGGGCAGACATAAAAGCCCCCGTGGTGAGGAATCCTCAGCACGGGGGCTGGCGAAGTACTACCGATTACCTCAGTAGAGATAAACGCTGGTACGAAGCTGGAAGCTTACTTCTTGACCTTGTCTGCGGCCTCGTCGAAGTCGAGTTCTTCGTTCTCGGTCGCGATGTCGGTCAGCTTGGCTGCCTGATCGAACTGCTTCTTGACCTTGGTCTCAGGCTCCTTGGTAGCAAGGGTAACCAGTACCAGGACGATCGTTGCTGCGGCGAAGCCTGGAACAATCTCGTAGATGATGTCGGAGAACCATACACCCCACACGGTGGAGACGATGGCACCGGTGGCCATACCAGCGATGGCACCTGGCGCGTTCAGGCGCTTCCAGTACAGCGAGAACAGAACGACTGGACCGAAGGCGGAGCCGAAGCCTGCCCAGGCGAAGCCGACGAGTCCCAGGATGGAGTCGCTTGGGTTGACGGCCAGAACGGCAGCCAAGACAGCGACGGCAACGACGCAAGTACGGGAGAGGTTGATCAGAACCTGCTCTGCTGGCTTGCGCTTGGTGAACATCTTGTACAGGTCCTCGATCAGGGAAGAGGAGACAGCCAGTAGCTGGGAGGACATGGTGGACATGATCGCTGCCAAGACTGCGGTCAAAACCAAACCAGCGATCAGTGGGTGGAACATGACGCGAGCCATGTCCAAGAAGACCGTCTCGAAGGAATCCTGGTCGGTAATCATGTTGCCAGTCTGGGTGAAGAATACGGTAGCGACCAGTGCAACGAATACTGCACCGATAACGCAGAGTGCCATCCAGCTGATACCCCAGAAGCGGCCTGCACGGGCGTCGGTGGAGTTACGCAGTGCCATGAAGCGCACGATGATGTGTGGCTGGCCGAAGTAACCCAAGCCCCAGGCGAAGTTACCGACGATAGCGGCGACTGCGGCAGCGGAACCAACGTTGAACAGGTTGAAGAAGTCTGGGTTAGCTTCAACAACGCCGTCTGTTCCGTAGTTGTTGTCAGCAGCAAAGCTGAAGATATCGGAGCCGTTGTCCAGGGAGAAAAATGCCATAACGGGCACGATCATCAGGGATAGGAACATGATGATGCCCTGGACGGTGTCGGTGTAGGACACGGCCAAGAAGCCGCCGATAAAGGTGTAGGCAACGGTGATGGCTGCGACGATGAGCAAGCCGATGAGGTAGTCACCGTCGAAGGTGGACTCGAAGTAGCGACCA
Source organism: Corynebacterium sp. (assembly GCF_030826625.1). Lineage (GTDB taxonomy): Bacteria > Actinomycetota > Actinomycetes > Mycobacteriales > Mycobacteriaceae > Corynebacterium. The sequence goes on from NZ_JAPJNQ010000027.1 coordinate 13,868, forward strand.
CCGGCAACCATGCCGGAGGAAACGTAGAACGTAAAGAAGAAGATAATGATCGCCGCGGACAGCACGCGCAGAACGCGGGATTTGTCTGCGAGACGGTTCTCGAAGAAGGATGGAACCGTAATCGAGTCATCGGCGATTTCGGAGTAAGCACGTAGGCGAGGGGCAACTACCTTCCAGTTGACCCATGCACCGATTGTCAAGCCGATAGCGATCCAGAGTTCAACCATTCCCGATGCGAAAAGGGCACCCGGAAGTCCCATGAGTAGCCAACCGGACATATCTGATGCACCGGCGGAAAGCGCGGCCACGAATGGCGGCAAACCACGGCCTGCGAGGACGTAGTCGTCATATTGATCTGTTTGCTTGTAGCTCCAGTAGCCAATCGCGAGCATCCCAAACATGTAGATGATGATCGCGATGACAAACCAGGTTGATTCAGTCACCGTTTCTCCTCGTTAGTAGATATCTTGCGCGCTGTAGTTGCACGCCTTATTTCTTGCACTGCCCGGAGGTAGTGACCCGGGCTCTACAATTTGTCGAGCCTTAATTACCACTTGAAAACACAGCGACCTGCTGGCTGCTTGTGCCATCGCAAATACCTCATCGGTGCTCGCTTCGGCCAACCTGCACAGCAAAAACGACTGGTTTTAGTGGACCAATGCTTTACCGTAGTGAGAATCCGCAGCTCACCCAAACGTCTCCTGTAAAAATTTCAGGAAAATATCAGGCTTTTTAGGCTCTTAGCAGGGAACTTTGCGAAATGTAACAGAATGATAACAATTGAATTCCAGCCTTGATATGAACTGGTAGTCTATCCTTTATGTCTTCGTTCCGTCTGCATGGTCTGTGGCTTCCAGTTTCCGGATTGAGCTTATGGATCGAAAAAGTTGAGGGACGCAAAATTATTTTACCAGAACAGGTGCCAGCTGGAACTTTTCCACCCATCGTGGAATCTTTGTTGAGCCGCCGAAGCTTTCGTAACAGGGCACGTATCTCTCTGCGCACGCCCAAAGGCAAAGATGTTTCGTTGATGGTGCCGATGGGGCTTTTTGCCCCGGAAGATTCTGTGAAAATTCTGAGTGAATTAGAATTTCTAGACTCGGCTAGCCCGGCCGCAACGGAAGAGCAACGCAATTCGATTGCTCCAGACCTGTATTGGCTTATTCGCATGTACACGGGAATGACTCAATTTGTTCGTGCGGGGCGAGTGACCATACGTCTTAGTTATCAAGCTGGTGAATGGTATCCGCAATGGCATTTGGCAACGGGGCTCGCGGAACGCGGCTGGCTCAGTGAGATGATCGCTGCCTGTCCTGGCATCTTGACGGTCAATAACCGGGATCTTGCCGACGAATTGTCGCATCATCTGGTGCACTGGATTACGATTGCGCAGCTGCAATCTCTGGCCAGCCAGACGCGGCCCTACCCGTGGCATGATTTTTCTCAATCATTACTGCAGGCGAAACCGATTCGTCGCGGCAAAGGCACATTGTTGCGCGGATTAAATGAATGGAATGATTCAATAACCTCAGTAGATCTGCAATTGGTTATTATCGTTAACGAGCCGCCAGATGAACCAAACGCGCAGTGGGCGATTCGCGTGCAAGTGCGATCTGGTACTGATTCTCCGCAGCCGATTCGCATCGATCAACTCGACCAATCTAGCGTAGAGTTATTGCGCAAATCTCAGCGCGAAGCCATAAAGGTGTCGCCAATTCTAGAACCGAACTTGGATCCGGTCGAACGGGAGCGTCGTCGAGAAGAAGACCCTGCTGCTGGGGATTGGGATGTCTACGTTGACACCGCGAGCATCGTTGATTTTGTAAGCGAAGACATTAAGAAATTGCGCGCTGCAGGTTTTACAGTGATGCTGCCACGGGCATGGTCGCACATGGAAACCACAGCCCGGCTAGATACCCGGGAGATTAACGAAAAAGCCAATACCTCCCAGTTGGGGATGGACAAGCTTGTGCAATATAACTGGCGCTTGTCTGTCGGTGGACACGAGCTTAGCGACGAGGAAATGTCCGAGTTAGTGAACTCAAAATCTGGGTTGATCAAGCTCCGCGGAAACTGGGTGATGGCAGACACACAGGCGCTGAGCAAAATTAGTGATTACATGGGGCAGTTGTCGGAAACTGCATCCAAACGAGCGAAAAAGCGCATGGAAAAAGCTGCTCGCTTGGCCGAAATGGCCCGACTTGCCGGTTCTGCGGATGCTGAAGAACTCGCTGCAGAAGCAGAAAACCTTCGGCAGACTTATAACGACACCGTGCGTAAAGGGCAGGGCGTTGACGGGGCCGCGGGAGAATTCGCGCAGGAAGTGACAGTCGGGGACCTACGCGAGCTGGCTTTGCAGTCGACGGCTGATGAGCCCATCGAATTTACTGGCTCGAGCTGGCACACCAGCTTGCTCGGAGGCATGGAAACCAAAGCGCCTCAGCGCATCGACGTTCCCGCGACCGTGCACGCTGAACTTCGGGAATATCAACGCCGCGGCGTGGACTGGATGTATTGGATGTCGCGCAATAACCTCGGGGCCGTGCTTGCCGACGATATGGGGTTGGGCAAAACGCTGCAGCTCTTAACGTTGACCGCAATTGAGAAACAACGCGATCATATTTCCGCACCGACACTGGTGGTTGCCCCGACCTCGGTGGTTGGTAACTGGGCACGCGAAGCCGCGAAATTCGTCCCTAGTCTGCGGGTATTAGTCCATCATGGCAGCAACCGGGCGACCGGCGAGCAGTTTCTTCGTCGAGTTGCCGAATATGATTTCGTCATCACTTCGTATGGCACGGTTAGCCGTGATTTTTCTGTGTTGGGGCGCATAGAATGGGATAGGGTGGTGCTTGATGAAGCACAGGCGATCAAGAATTCGTCGACCCGTGCGTCGAAAAGCGTGCGCTCTCTGCCATCCCGCCACCGCATCGCATTGACCGGTACTCCGGTAGAAAATCGTCTCTCTGAAATGCGTTCGATCGTGGATTTCACGAACCCTGGTGTGCTAGGCTCAGCGAGTTTTTTCCGTCACCATTTCGCGAAGCCAATTGAACGCAATAACGATGAGGTTTTGACGGAACGTCTGCGCAGGCTCACAGCACCGTTTATTTTGCGACGCCTCAAAACGGATCCGGCGATCATTGACGATTTGCCGGAAAAAACCGAAGAAGTCCTCACCGTGACGCTCAGCGATGAGCAGGCTGCATTGTATAAGGCGTTGGTTGATGACGTGCAACGGCAGTTGGAACAAAAGAACGAAGGTATTGCGCGTCGTGGCTTGGTGCTTGCGAGTTTGACGCGAATGAAACAGATTTGTAACCACCCGGCGCACTATCTTGGAGACGGTTCACCGATCACGATTAAAGGGCATCACCGCTCGGGTAAAATCGAAAAACTTATGGAATTGGTGGAACATGCTGTCCACTCTGGTCAGCGGATGCTGATTTTTACCCAATACCGTGCGTTTGGCGAGATTCTGCAGCCGTATTTGAGTGACCAGCTCGAGCAGGATGTGCCATTTTTGCATGGTGGAGTCCCGCAACAAAAGCGCGATAAATTGGTGAGTGATTTCCAGGCTGCGGATGGGCCGACAGTGATGATTTTGTCGTTGAAGGCCGGTGGCACTGGTCTAAACCTGACCGCTGCTTCCATCGTCGTGCACATGGACCGTTGGTGGAACCCCGCGGTGGAAAATCAGGCGACCGACCGTGCATTCCGCATCGGGCAACGTCGTAACGTGGCTGTTTATAAGATGATCAGCGCGGGAACGATGGAAGAATCAATCCAAGATATTCTGGACGGCAAAACTCATTTGGCTGGAGCGATCGTCGGTGAAGGCGAAGGCTGGATCACGGAACTGGATCCGCAGCAATTGACAGAATTAATGAGTTATCGCGAACAGTAACTAGTGAGGCTATGAACGATAAGCGCAGGCACAGCGACCGAACCCGTGGGTTAAAGAACTCCGCAGATGATAACGTCATTTATGCGAATTTCGGGGCCCGGAAACGCGTCGACAAGCCCGTGGATCACGAGGCTGAGCGGATTAAGCTGGTGCGCTCGCGTCCGTTGCAAGGCTCGGCCGGGTTAGAGTTGCGCCGCATGGTGCAGGAAAATGCCGATGATGGACGATATCAACGCGGGATAGATTATGCGCGCAGTGGGCATGTCGTCGACATTGAAATTCGCAATGGAGCTGCACATGGACAAATAGCCGGCTCACAGAATCAGCCATTTGCTGCGCTCATTCAGCTGCCACCACGGTCGATTGATGAGCTGAACCAAATAGGGCGGATTCTTGCCGAGACTGCCGGAGCGATGGAGCGAATTCGCGCTGGTGAACTTTCCGACGAGTTGTTGGAAATCTTGTTGGCTGCCGAAGCAGACGATTTACGCTGCTATTGCGATTGCCCGGATAGTGCATGGATCTGCAAGCACCTGGTGGCGTTTTCGGAAGAGCTCGCTGCGAAATTGGATGCGGATCCAGCGGCGGTTTTCCGTTTGCGGGGTATTGAACTTTCTCAGCTCGAACGTATGATCGCTTCTTCTGCTGATGATGTTGCCCGGCAAGCCACCAATGAAGGCGCAGAAAATTTTTGGACAGGACGCGAACTACCCGCGGTGCCGAACCCAAAAATTGCTCCGGCCATTGATGATGCAGACCCGGACCTGTTGCGCAAGGCGCTGCGTGCCGTCAGTCATACAAACCTTGATTTACTGCGAGCGATCTCAGATATCGAAGATATGTACCATCATCTTAGTCATGGAAAATAAGCGTGTGAACCGCCTATGCTAGTAATGGGCTTGTGAATGATTCCGGCACAGCACACACTCTAAAATTCCTCCATACCTCTGATTTTCAGTTGGGTATGCACCGGCGATTTCTCAGCACCGACGCAGCGGCACGCTTTGAAGACTCACGATTGACAGCTATCGAAAAACTTGGTGATCTCGCAGCATCCCATGGTTGTGAGTTCATCGTGGTCGCTGGTGATGTTTTCGATGATAATTCGCTGGAACGCCGCACGCTTAGTCGTGCCTTAGAAACGATGGAATCTTTGCCAGTTCCGGTCTACCTGCTGCCCGGGAACCATGATCCCTTGGTGGCGGATTCCATCTTTTTCCGTGCGAGTGAATTCTCTAATATCCACGTCATTGCTGATGCAGAACCAATTGCCTTCACAGATTCCGTTGAAATCGTTGGTGCTCCATACCTGGTAAAACAACCAGATCATGATCTGGTTTCTGCGGCAATAGACGGCCTCGAACTTACACAAAATATCAGAGTTCTGGTTGGCCACGGACAAGTGGAATCTTTTGGCGACGATATCAAACCCGACCTGATTGATCTTCCACGCGTGGAACAAGCCTTAGCGGCCGGGACCATAGATTATTTGGCATTGGGCGATACCCACTCCACGGCTTCGCTTGGGACTAGCGGGAAAGTGTGGTTTTCCGGGGCGCCGGAGACGACGGATTTTCATAAGCTTGCTGATTGGGGATTTGGCACCGATGGCGGCGAAACCGATTCTGGCAATGCTTTAGTAGTCACAGTGCGTAAGCCTTTACGCGAGGGTGAGTTCACCCAGGTCGACGTCGATAAGCATGCGGTAGGCCAATGGCAATTCCACGCGCTATACCCGGAACTGGACGATGCGGCCGCGCTCGACGCGTTTATAGCCCACTTGCGCTCGTACGCAGATAAGCGTCGAACCGTCGTCAAATATTATTTGCGTGGTGCGCTCAATTTAACCGACACCATGCGTTTAGAAGGCGAATTGGCTGAGTTGCGACCGAGCTTCGCTGCTCTGTATGAGTCACAATCTTCACCTGGGTTGAGCTTGCGACCCGCCGACGATGAGCTAGCGACCCTCGATGTACACGGCTATGTGCGCGATGCTTTGGATGAGCTGCTGGCCGACGCCGATTCGGATGCTGTCTCGCGTGATGCCGCGCACTTGTTGTTCCGATTGACTAAGGAGGCTCGCCGATGATGCGCATTCATGGAATTAAACTGCACAATGTTCGCGCGATTCGTCAGCTTGAGCTGCGTGATCTACCAGAAACCGGAGTGGTGGTCATTCACGGCGACAATGAGGCCGGAAAATCCACCATCATGGATGCTATCCATGCCTGCCTTAATATTCCCCATAGCTCGAATAAGCAAGAAATCAGAGCACTGATTCCTGCTGATTCCGATCAATGGCCTGAGATTTGGCTGGATCTTGAAATCGGACCGCACCGAGTGGAGATCTATAAACAGTTTTCGACTTCCGCGAGCAGTAAAAAATGCGAATTGAGATTTCCGAGCTCGGCTCGAGCAACCCTACGTAATCGGGAAGCTGATAATGAGCTAGCAGCGATAATCGCAGAACACCTTGACAGCGATTTGCTCAACGCTCTTTTCGTGCGTCAAGGCAAGCTCGACCACACCTTGGAAGCCGCCGGCATCACCAGCGTCGAGACTGCACTGCATGCAGCTGACGGTGGAATAGCTACTGGTGGAGATATGGCAAGCGTTGAAGCGAATCGCAGTGTCGCGCATACAGCCGCGGACACCAGCACGGCCGATCGGAGCCAGGATGAGTCGGCTCTGCTTGCAGCTGTCAATGAAGAATACAAACGTTATTACACAGAAAAAACCGCGAAACCAGCGAAAGAGCTCAAAACCGCTGAGGACAAGCTCGCGGAAGCCGAAGTAGCCTGTGCAGAACGACAAGCAAAGGTGGACGCGCTAGCATCCCACGTCAGCGAATATGAAGAACTCACCCGGAGCGAAAAAGCTGCGACCGCTGAAATTACCGCTGCCGAACAAGAGCTTGTCTCTGCACAACAACACAAAGACAATGCGCAATCGGTACAAGAACGCTACGACGACGCCGTGGAGAAGGTACGCGAGGCAGAAAAACAGAAAAACCTCGAATCAGGGCTGTTAGCTGAACGCTCCGAATTGCTTGAAGATCTCAAGCAAGCAACTAAACGCCAGGACGAAATAGCTCGACAGCTTGCGGACGCAGAGCACAGCGAGCGACGTGAGAACGAAGAAATCTCACGGCTGCAAGAGAAAAAACAAGCGCTGGCTGCCGACGTGCGCCACCAGTTGTCGCGCCATAAAGCTGCCCGTAAAGCGGCGCAACGTCGGCATGATGAGCAGCGGATAAGCGAATTGCGTGAACTGACCGAAAAAGCTGCGATGATTGATGCGGATATCACTGCGGCACGCGAAAAACTGGCAGAGCTGCCGGCTTTTATCGACCAAAGTGCGTGGAATAGCCTTCGGCAGGCGCACGATGAGGTAGTCGTTGAACAGAAACTTGCCGAAGCCCAAGCCGCGCGTCTGGACTTGCAGGCTGATTCGCCGCACACCGTCACAGTCGATGATGGTGCGACGGTACGTACGCTGAGTCTTGGTGAAGTTGATGAGGCAGAAAACCCCAGTGTCGCGCTGAGCGACGGCATGCGGTTGAGTTTCGGTGGCATCACCGCGGTTTATCGCAGTGCGAACCGGGAAGCGCGGGAAGCAGATTCGGCGTTATCTGCTGTAGAAAAAGCCCGTTTGCATCGTGACGAGCTCTTGCAACACTTGAACTGCCGCGATTTCGACCACGCTAAACAGGTATTCGTGCGGGGGAGTGAAATTGCTGAGGAGATCGCCGCATTAGAAAATCAACGTGCTGGCGTGGTCGGGGATCGCGATTTAGACAGTCTCGGGCAAGAGCTGACCCGTCTGCGTGAAACTCTCAACGACGAGACTAACGACGAGACTTCCGAGAATGAAACAGATCTACTGCAAAAGGACGTCGATTCAGCGGATGCTGTCGAGTTGAGCCAACTATCAGCTGCCGAGCTTGCGGACGAAGTATCAGCCGCAGAGAGCGCAGAAGATGCTGCACGGCAGAAGTTAGAAGAAGTGATTGGCGAACTAGCTGCCTTTGATGCCCGTCCTGCCCAGCGGGAAGCGCTGCTTTTGCGTGAACGCTATGGTGCGGCTGCTGAACACGTTGCGGAAGTTCAAGCTAAGGTAGCTGCGCGTGCTGACGATGAGGCGATGGAGAAACTACGTGAGAAAGTCGAGCTAGCCAACTTGCACTGGCAGCGAGCAATTCGTGACCGTGATGACGCCTTGCGGGCAGTAGAAGAAGTTGATGTGCAATCGGCAGTGCAGCAATGGGAAGGCGCGAAGGCCCATCGTGCGCATTTATATGACACAGTGCACAATGCCAAGAACCGGAAACTGGAATTGAGCTCGTATATCGACGCAGCTACCGGTGCTGCTGAGCGGCTGCATAAAGCAGAATCCCAACTGGCACATCACAAAGCCGAATATGCATTGATCCTGCGGCGCGCTCGCGCTGTCGCGCGTCTGCGTGAGAGTTTGCTTGCGCATCGCGATGCTGCACGGCAGCGCTATATGGCACCATTCGCTCGTGAATTGGAACGGTTCGCCAAAGTCGTATTCGATCAGTCCGTCAGTTTTGAGTTGGATGAGAACTTGGTGATTTCGAAACGCGTGATTGGTGATACGGCACTCGCGACAGATCAGTTATCGGGTGGTGCTCAGGAACAGCTTGCATTACTCGTGCGTTTTGCTGTTGCAGCGTTGACAGCTCGAGGTGCGCATAATCGGGATGACGGAGACTCACAGCAGCCGCTAATTCCTGTACCGGTGATGGTCGATGATGCGCTGGGATCGACGGATAGTCGGCGCTTAAGGCTTATGGCGACATTATTTAGTCAGATCGCTCGTCAAACTCAGGTATTCGTATTGACGTGCATGCCTGAGCGTTATTCCCGGGTGGTGGGGGCACAGAATTATTCCATGCGTCAGCTCACCGCAGAGCCAGGCAAAATCTGACTTGTCAACAAAATTGGTTAGAATTACAACCATGTCAGAATCAGTACGTTGGCTCGATGAAGACGAACAAGACCTGTGGAGGACGATCTTGCAGGCTAATCGCAAGATCAGTCGCGTCTTAGATGAGACGCTGCTCAATGCCAGTGGTCTTTCTACCGCCGAATATGGAGTGCTTGTAGTCCTGTCGGAAGCACCAGATCAGTGCCTGCGCTTGTGCGCTTTGTGCGATGAATTGATGTGGGATCGCTCCCGTACCTCGCATCAAATCACGCGTATGGAAAAGCGTGGCTTGTTGCGGAAAGAACGATTCAGCGGCGACGGCCGTGGTGTCAGTGTGTTGCTGACGGACGAGGGCATGCAGCGGCTGAAAAAAGCGGTACCGGATCACGTCGAATCCGTTCGCAGGCTAATTTTTGACCATTTGCATACCGAAGATGTTCCGAGCATCCGGCGATTCATGAATGCTGTGCTGGCTGTCGACAATATTCCAGGTATTGAAGGCATCGACGGCTGTACACCAAAGCGTCCGAGCTAAGCACACCTTCTCGCGAGACACACCGACAAATATCTGATGGTGTATCTCGCTGAGATAAAGAAAAAATTGTGCCCCCGAAAGGGTTCGAACCTTCGACCTTCGGTACCGGAAACCGACGCTCTAATCCGCTGAGCTACGGGGGCAGGATGCGGAAATTACCGCGACCTAAATACTAACATCTTCTTCTGAATTGCTAATAATTACCAGGTCGTGACAATAAACTCCGCCGGTGGTGAGCATGCAGCATGCGTGCAACTGTGCCTAGCGCCCCCTTATTGATCGAAGAATCCGGGGGCGTCGGCTTGCTCTGGGGTTTTCCCGCTGCGTAGATAATCAATGACGATATCGTCGACGGCTTTGTTCCCGTTGCCAACGTGACCGTGACCCGGACCATGAACCGTAACGACGTGAGCGTTCATGACGTCAGCAAGTGCCTGATGGTCGGAGTAGACGGTTTGCGGGTCACCAGTTGCGCTGATTTGCAATGGTTGTACGTCCAGTTGGCTGCCATCTAAGTGAGCAACACCGGTGACCGGCTCGGTGCCGTTACACGTATGGCCGGAAGCCATGCCATAAGCGCTGGCAGTGGGAATGTCTCCGACGATATAGTTCGCCCACAGGTATTCCGGCAGTAGAGCTGGGTTCGGCGGGGTGATGTTCTCGTTGCAGACTAGCAGTTGTTGCATCGCTGTTGTGACGGTTTGGATCTCTACAACCTTTTGGATTTCTTCTTCGGAAAGATTATCCGGGCTGCCGAGATCAGCGACGATGTCCTTGCTTCCGTTGAGGTGCTTGGCGAGTTTGTCCCATTGTCGAGGCTGTGGAACCATGTGCTGGGTTAATTTGGCCGTTGGTGAGTTATTTAGGCTTGCGCCAGGGTTGAGAGCTGAGCGCGTCAGATGCTCCAGCTGGGCCGCACCCTGCCCGGTGGCATTGATGATTTCGGTTCCGATTGCCCCAGACCAATCGAGTCCTGGTGGAAGGTCGCCGATCTGGGCAGCCGGTGGCACGTTGGTGGGATTAACGCCGGACTCTTGTAAGATTTTGCGCGACCAGGCGTTATAAACAGCCAGCGGCGTCGTTCCCAGGCCGTAGACGTCGTCGCGGTCTGCGATATAGGTGAAGAAATCTGTGTAGGCGGCGTCGAAACCCTGTTTTTGCTGTGCGAGTACTCCACCCCAGGAGACATACGGGTTCATTGCAGAATCCAGCACGAGGCGATCTGTGTGCTGCGGATAGGCGCTGGCATAGGCTGAACCCAGGTAGGTGCCGTAGGACAATCCGAGAATGGAAATTTTGTCGTAGCCAAGGGCCTCGCGCACCCAGTCCCAGTCATGGGCGGTGTTTTGCGTGGTCAAAGAATCGGTATAACCCGGCGTAGAATTCTCGCAGGCATCTTTCCAAAAACCGCCCGGCCGGGTCAACGGATTGTTGGCGATGGGGTTATTCGGCTCTGTACATTTGACTGGCGTAGAGCCTGTTAATCCGCGGGGTTGCACGGCGATACGATCCCATTGCTGGGTGATACCGTCGGGCCATTCAAACATATCGCCCGCGAAATAAGAATAGCCGTCACCGCTGGGGCCACCTGGGTTTCCGAACAGGGCACCGCGAGAGCTTCCAGTGGCTTTTTGGCGCACGAAGCCTACCGAGATCGTGCCTGCTTCTGGATTATCGTGATAGGTCGGAACATCTATGCGACCGCACTCTGCAGTCTTGTCGACGACCTGTTCCGGGCAGTCCTCCCAGGTGATGTGTGCATTATGTGCCGGATGTTCGGGCGTAGCAGCGTTGGCCTGCAATGGCTGGAACAGGGCAGTGGCGGCACCAAGACAGGCGATGCTAGCAATTGTGGTGCGGCTGTGTCGTGATTGCGGTGTATAGCGCACTGGTAGTTCCTTCCAAGCGGTAACCAAAGTGAAAATAATAGTCTCAAGTGATGCTAGTGGGCTTGCTTGACGAAGTGGCGTCGCAACGCCCAAATTTGCCGAATGCCTGTTTCGGGGCGGCTTTCCCGTTCTATTAGACTAAACAGCTATGACCCCAGCTGATCTTTCCCAATTAATTAAAGACACCGCGACCACGGTAATGAACGAACGCGATTTGGATGCTTCGGTTCTGCCAGAAACAGTTACGGTAGAGCGTCCACGAAATCCAGAACATGGCGACTATGCCAGCAATATCGCGCTGCAGGTTGCAAAAAAGGCTGGTGCAAACCCACGTGAGTTTGCGACCTGGTTGGCGCAAGCGTTAGCCGCTCATGCTGCGATTGCCGAGGCAGATATTGCTGGGCCGGGATTTTTGAATATTCGTCTTGCTGCCGATGCACAGGGTGAAATCGTCGCCAAGGTTTTGCGGGAAAGCAATGACTTCGGTACTTCGGACAGTTTGCGTGGACTACGTATC